>CAZSAE010000043.1:0-13051 GCA_964604765.1 uncultured Dechloromonas sp.
TAAAGCCCTGCAATTGTTCGTCCGTCACATCACCAGATGACTCGCGCTCCACGCGCTGGATTTCTTCGTAGGCATCGGCAACGACCCATACCGAGTGTTTGACGCGCAAACTCGGCAGTAGCTTGGAAATGGGGAACAGTATGGCGATAAAGCCGAATAGATAAAACCAGATGCGTTCGACGTAGTTGGCCAGCCATAAGGGTACACGGCGATAAAGGAATGGTGGGCCACTGTCATAGAACTTCTGGGCGACGGGGCTGATCTTGATGGTCTTATCGACAAAGGCGGGAAACTGATCCGGCTTGTCGAAGATATGACTTTGCTCCTTGTTGATTTCCCGGGCAGCCAGCAGAAACAATTCCTGAATCGCTGGGTGCAGATCGCTTTCGACCAGCAGGCTGATGGTCGATGCCACCATTTGGATATTGCTGCTCGGACGATCGTCTTCAATGTCCAGCGCCCCCTTGGGGAGCGTCACCGGTTCCAGGAAGCTCAGTTTGTTGGCGTAGGTACGCGCATGGGCGAAATTAAGAATCCGCAATTTCTTGTCAGCCAGCAGCTTTTGCACCGTGACGCCCTCCGTACCATCGGCGAGCAGCATGGCGTCGATGCTCCCGGCCATGAGTTTCTCGGCGGCTTCCTGGTGGGAAATGCGCAGAAAATTCGGGCGATCATCAAAATTGATATGGCTCAGCTTCAATAGTTTTCGGGCGATGATTTGCGTGCCACTGTTGTCTAGCCCAATAGCAATTTTTTTATCCGCGAAGTATCTGAAAACCCCTTTGCCGTCGTATTCAGCACCCCGATAGAAAAGCCACAAGGGCACATACTCGATGCTGCCCAGCGAGCGGATATTTGCGTAACGCGCATCATCGTTCACGACGCCGCCCACCAGCAGCGCAGCATTGGCCTTTGTTTCAGGATCGGCAAGTTCGTCAAGGCTATCGCCTGAACCGGCGGTGTTAAGCACATGCAGACGAATGCCTTCTTTCTCAAAATAAGGCACAAAGCGTTTGGCCACCATTTCAAAAGTCGATCCGGGCTGACCGGCGGCCAGGTAAACATCGCGTGGCGGTAACGGCCGGGAAAAAACCAGCAAGACAACCACACCCAGCACAATCAGCAATAGCCAGTGCCACTCGTAACGCAGAAAGATGCGCCAAGCGCCCAGCTCTTCGACCAGATCCGCTTTAGTGTGCTCAACGACGGATGGCGGTTTTTTGTGATCAAACATCGTATGTGACCATCCCAGCCATGATGGCGATCGTTAACAACAGATTCAACATGGCCATTGCAGCGAGCACCTTCCTTGATTTCGAAAAGAAACTGATCAGCGACATCACGATGAGCAAGCCCGAACCCGGATTCTCTTCTGGCCCTTGATCACCAAAATACCAATTAAAAAAATAGGACAAAAAGGCATAGGCCGTCAGAAACAACAGAGAATAACGACCATCGTTCTCAAACCAGTCTTGCAAACTCTTTCCTGCCTGTGCATCCGTATGCGGCAACACCAAGGCGGATGCGACGAACAACGTGAGTACAAAGCCGAGGGTCATAAGAAAAACCCCGAAGCTCCAATGCTTCACAATCGGTTCGAGTGAAACGAACACCCAGGAAAACTGCAGCAGCAAAAAGAAAATGTTCAGCGCCCAGACAAAGGGGATCCAATCGAGCTTCACAACTTTGCGCGCTACCCACAGATGGACAACGGAAATAATCAGACGCGTCATCCCCAACGCCACGATGATGCCGAGCGCCCCCTGTATCCATTGAAATGAGTGGGTCATCGAATCTCCATGGCCGTCATTCTTACTTAAATTGCTTTTTCCTCAAAACTGAATCACCCTCGAAAAAGATCTCCTCCCAACTTAAGCAGTGTCAGGCTGTTCAGTCACCCGGCTGACCTTCAAACACGAGAACCAAGCCTCTGGATTTTTTGCTGTCCGGATCTATGGTCCGGATGGCTTTCAGGAGATCCGGCAGCGTGACCCAGAAGGGTGGATATTTGAACTTGGCGACATCAACGATCAGTACACTGTCGCTTTGGGCGTTGTAGGCTACCAGTGGCGAATAGTGCCCATCACCCGACTGCGCAAATACCCGTCGTCCAAAGTCCACAATGATCCGCGCTTTCGGATTAGCCAGCGTGGTGATTAACAATGATCTCAGCGAATCAACCGTCAGCTCGTTCCCGTAGTAGACCTTGTTCGAAATATGAATCTTTGACAGGAATCTGGACGTTTCCGATAGCGTCAAGCCACTTCGGGCGACAGCCTCATAGGTCTTAATCTGGCTGGTCTCTGCATCAAACAGGCCCGATTGCGTAAAGTAGCGGTACGGCTGGTATTGATTCGTTGCAGGACGCGATAACCCCGGCAGGCTATTGAGTACGGCCGCCATGGATGCCGGTCCGCAAAAACCCATGTTCTCCTGCGTGTCCACATACGGGGCTACCTGATAGTAATGGCGACTAAGATCCGACTGATCAAGGCGCTGCGCACCTTCGGGGGTATTTAAATACACCGGTTCCGCGGCCCATCCCGTGCAGACAAGTTGGAACGACAGGAGAATCGCCCACAAAAACCGACAGGATCCGCACCAGAAAATTTTCACGTATAGGGCCAATTGACTGAAAGTTGACGGAAGTCAAACAGAAATTAGTGGATCTCTGCAATTATTCCTCAGACAGTCATTCTACTGGATCAAAAATGGCTTCTAATTTAGAGATTCGCGCACTATCTCTTGAAGAAATGTCTGTCCCGCTGGGATGGGCGCAGCAGGAAGGCTGGAATCCTGGCCTGTCTGATGCGGCCGCCTTCTGGCACACGGATCCCAATGGATTTATTGGTGGCTTCATCGATGATCAGGCGGTCGGCACCATTTCAGCCGTCCGATACGGTGATGCCTTCGGTTTCATGGGGTTCTACATCGTCAAGCCGGAGTTTCGCGGTTGTGGTTATGGCCTGCAGCTCTGGCAAGCGGCGCTTGAGCACCTTCATGGCCTAACCAGCGTCGGGCTGGATGGTGTTGTCGCGCAGCAGGACAATTACCGTAAGTCCGGATTCATCTATGCCCACCGGAACATGCGGTTTGCTGGCAAGCCCCAACTCCGCCAACAGCCAATCGGCTTGATGGCAGGCGAAAAGCCAGTCGATATATCTGAAGTGCCGTTTAAGACTCTGGCCGAGTTCGACACCCAACATTTCCCCACATCACGCCCGGGCTTTCTGTACGATTGGATCCAGCAACCCGGGCACCGTGGTCTTGCGATCATGCGCGGTACCGATCTTTGTGCTTATGGCGTCCTTCGTCCATGTGTCTCCGGTTACAAGATTGGCCCGTTGTTTGCTGCAACCCCAGAGCAAGCACGTAATTTGATGATTGCCCTCTGCCAAGATCTACCAGTTACTGAATTAGTTCACATCGACCCGCCTGCCGAGAACCCTGCTGCTATCGCTTTAATGCAGGAATTCGAGATGACGATGGTTTTTGAAACAGCCCGAATGTACAAGGGCAGCATTCCAAAATTACCCATCTCGCAGATCTACGGCATTACGACTTTTGAGCTCGGATAAAGATTTTAATTTTTGCAACAGTCAAAATGACAGAAGCCGCATATCAAGCAGCTTCTGGATATTGTTTGTTTGGTGCCCAGGAGAGGACTCGAACCTCCACACCTTACGGCGCCAGAACCTAAATCTGGTGCGTCTACCAATTTCGCCACCTGGGCAGCAGCTGTCGTAGCGCATTCTAGCAGATGGCTGCTGCAAGAGGGTTGCCGCGCCAAGGACAGCTATACTCCGGGCATGTCTGCGCCATCCGCCCTGCCCACGATTGATCATTACGAAAATTTTCCCGTGGCCTCGCTCCTGCTGCCACGCGATTTACGGCCCCCCGTGGCGGCGATCTACCGTTTTGCGCGCAGCGCCGATGACATTGCCGACGAGGGCAACGCCCCGCCTGAGGCACGACTCGCGCATTTACAGTCGTACGTGAACGCACTCGACGCTATCGCCGCTGGCCGGCCAGTGGCGCCTGAGTTAGCGCCGATCTTCGAGCCCCTGCGCGTCGAACACACGCGGCGCGGTTTGCCCCTCGCCCCCTGCCATGCCCTGCTCTCGGCGTTCATGCAGGATGTACGGCAGAACCGCTTCGCCACCTACGCCGATCTGCTGGATTACTGCGCCCGTTCGGCAAATCCAATCGGCCAGCTCATGCTGTTTCTGTTTGATGCCGATTTACCGGAAAACCGCGCGATGTCCGATGCGATCTGCACGGCGTTGCAGCTGACCAACCACTGGCAGGATATCGCCATCGATGCGCACAAGGGCCTCAATGGCCGCATCTATCTGCCTCAGGACGAACTGGCTCTCTGGGGCTACACGGATCTTGATATTCTCTCTGGCGACGCCGTGCGGAAGAACCCCCTGCGTTGGGCCGAATTCATGACGTTTCAAACGTTGCGCGTAAGGTCCCTGTACGACGCGGGGCAAGCCCTACCGTTGGTGCTGAACGGCCAATCATGGCGTATCGGACAGGAATTGCGTCTCACCGTCGCCGGTGGCCGCCGCATTCTGCAAAAGATCGATGCAGTGCGTGGCAACGTGTTCGATCATCGCCCCACGCTGCGCTGGCACGACTGGCTGCGACTGTTGTTCGCTGGCTGAGGTTGGGTGCACTACAATCACGCGCATGAACGTTCATGATTACTGCCAACAGAAGGTCGCCGAGAGCGGCACCTCGTTCTACTACGCCTTCTTGTTCCTGCCGCCCGAGAAGCGCCAGGCCATTCACGCGCTCTACGCGTTCTGCCGCGAGGTCGACGATGTCGTTGACGAATGCGAAGACCCGGCCGTCGCCGTGGCCAAACTGAGCTGGTGGCGCCAGGAAGTGGCGCTGCTGGAAAATGCCCCCGGCCAGCCACAACCGACCCATCCCGTCATGATTGCGCTGAAAGAGGTGCGCACACGCTTCGATCTGCCGTTGGAATATTTCAACGAAATCATCGACGGCATGGCCATGGACCTGGAATACAGCCGTTACCCGGATTTCAAATCGCTGTCACTCTACTGTTACCGCGTGGCGGGCGTGGTCGGCCTGTTGTCGGCCGAGATTTTTGGCGTGACCGATCGCAAGACGCTCCGCTACGCCACCGAACTGGGCACGGCGCTGCAACTGACCAACATCATCCGTGACGTGGGCGAAGACGCCCGACGGGGCCGCATCTATATTCCGGTAGACGAACTCCAGCAGTTCAACGTGCCGGCCGCCGACATCATGAATGCCCGTGAGACGCCCGAGTTCAAGGCGCTCATGCAGTTTCAGGCGGATCGTGCGCAGTCCTATTATGCGTCGGCGCTGGACACCCTGCCAGTCGCCGACCGTTCTGCCCAGCGCCCGGGGTTGATCATGGCGGCGGTATACCGAACCTTGCTGGACGAGATCACGCAAGACGGCTTTCAGGTTCTGAAACAAAAGACCGCACTGCCGCCCTTGCGCAAGTTGTGGATCGCGCTCAAGACCTGGTTCAAATACTGATGCAGACGCCCGATGCATCGCGGCCTCAGGTGGCGATCATCGGCGCCGGCTGGGCCGGCTTGGCCTGCGCGCTCAAGCTCGCGCGCGCGGGTAAACAACCCGTGGTTTTTGAATCAGCACGGGAACCCGGCGGCCGCGCGCGGCGCGCCCTGCTGCATCACCATTGGCGCGACAACGGCCAGCACCTGATGCTGGCGGGCTGCACGGCGCTGCAGACGTTGTGCCTTGCCATCAACATCCGCTTGCCCCAGGTGCCCTTTGCCTATACCGATGGAACGCATGCGTTTTCACTGGTCGGGCAACAGGGCCGCCGCGGTCTTATCAACGCCCTGCTCGGCGCAGACGGTTTCAGCTGGGGTGACCGTGGGCGCATGGTGGCTGCGCTGGCGCTCATGCAACTGCAAGGCTGGTCAGCGCCTGCCGAACAGACCGTGGCCGATTGGTTACGGCAGCAAAAGCAACCAGCGACACTGGTCACTTACTTCTGGGGGCCGCTGACCCTGGCAATTTTGAATACGCCCATCGAAAAGGCCGCCATGCACCGCTTATGCGCGGTGCTGCGCGACACCTTGGGTGCCGGCTCTGAGGCGCTGGCCATTTTGCAGCCCGCTACCAATCTAAGCGACAGTATCGTGACACCGCTGACGCAGGCCATTGAGGCGGCGGGCGGTCATATTCACTGCGGCCAACGCGTGACGGCCATCACGCGTGCTGCCGATGGCCGTTACCGCATCAGACGACAGCGCGCCGATGGCGAAGCTGAGGCCAATGGCAAGACGGAAACCGACGAAGGATTCGATCATGTGGTGCTTGCCGTGCCACCCTGGGCGCTACCCCATATCGATTTACCAGCAGGGCTGCCATTTAACGCCGCTGCGCTGAACGCACGATTTGGTGCGCAGCCGATCGCCACGGTTTATCTGGGGTTTGATGCTCACGTGCAACTCCCCACCCCGCTGGTGCAACTGGCGGGTCCCGCTCCCGGCGACGCCCGCATCTGGGCGATGGACCGCGCTCACTGCGCCGAGCCGGGGGTGATCACCATCTCGCTTTCAGCAAACGGCCCGTGGACCGCGCTCGATCACGCAACCCTGGCAGACCGCTGCCTGCAAAATCTGCAAGCCGCCATCGGACTGAGCGCGCCCTGTCGTTGGCAGCGCGTGGTCTCGGTGAAGCACGCAACCCCCGGCGCGACAACCGCCGCGCGACTGCAGCCGCAGGAACAACACCCCCTGCCCGGCCTGTATCTCACGGGTGACTGGACGCACCCGGATTATCCAGCCACGCTGGAAGCGGCAGTGGCCGCGGGTTTTGCGACCGCCGAAAAAATTATTGCAGGGCACGCCTGACGCGCCTTTAATGGCACACCATTTTTTTCGTTAGAATGTTTCATTATGACGATTTGGGCGATTGGCGATATTCAGGGTTGTTACGATGCATTCCGGCAGCTGCTGGATCAGTGTCGCTTCGACCCGGCCGAGGATCAGCTCTGGCTGGTCGGCGATCTGGTGAATCGCGGCCCGCAATCGCTGGAAACACTCCGCTTTGTCCGCTCGCTGGGCAAATCGGCGGTCAGCGTCCTTGGTAATCACGATCTCTACTTGTTAATGGTCGCCGCCGGCGCCGTTCCGCGCCGGGGCAAAGATGACACCCTGGACCCGATCTTCGCGGCACCCGATGTGATCGAATTGCTCGATTGGCTCAAGGCGCAACCGCTGGCACACATGGTGGAACTGGATGGCCGCAAGCATGTGATGGTGCACGCCGGCCTGTTGCCGCAATGGAGCGCCAAGGATGCCGTTGCGCTCAGCGACGAGGTGTCGACCCACTTGCGGGGTTCTAACTTCGTCAGTTTCCTGAAATCGCTGTGGGGTGATACGCCGCTCGCCTGGGACAACAAATTGTCGGCTGCTGACCGCGGTCGCGTGATCGTCAACGCCATGACGCGCATGCGCTTCTGCTCCAAAAAGGGCGCCATGGATCTGAAGATCAAAGGTAAACCGGAAAATGCCCCGGACGGCCACCTGCCCTGGTTCGACGTGCCGGGCCGCAAGACCGCCAAGGATGTGCTCGTCGTCGGCCACTGGTCCGCGCTGGGCTTGAAGATGACGCCCAATCTGGTGGCCCTGGACTCGGGTTGCCTGTGGGGCGGCCATTTGACGGCGGTGAGTTTGCCGGAACGGCGTGTCGAGCAGGTCGCTTGCACCTCCTGCCGCCCTTTGAGTTTTTGATCTAGCGCAAACCCCGAACGTCCAGGACGGATTCGCCGCGAATTTGTCCTGAATCGGTCACAAAATCAGCGTAGAATAATCATGCACTGCACCATGTGTTTGTCATATTCGACAGTGCCTACTGCTTATTTTGCCGGTTGAGGTATCGCGATGAGTGAAGAACATTATCTAAAGCCCCTATTTGAACCCGAAAGCATCGCCGTTTTTGGTGCCAGCGACCGGGAAAACTCCGTGGGGCAGGTGTTGTTTCGCAACCTGCTGCAAACGGGTTTTGGTGGGCGTTTGTTCCCGATCAATCCGAAGCACGAGGCGGTGCAAGGACAACAAACCTTCAAGTCATTACATGACGTGCCCGGACGCGTTGATCTGGCGATCATCTGTACGCAAGCGATGACGGTTCCCGGCATCATCGAGCAATGTGGCGAGCGCGGCGTGCGTTTCGCGCTGATCATCTCCAGCGGCTTCGCCGAGCGTGGTCATGCCGGCGCCGCGCTGGAGCGTAAAGTTCTGGAAATTGCCCGCAGCTACAGCGTGCGTATTCTGGGCCCGAACAGCCTGGGCATCATGCGGCCGCCGAGCAAGCTCAACGCGACCTTTACGCAGGAACGCGCCCACGAGGGCAAGATGGCGCTGATCTCGCAATCCGGCGCGATCTGCTCGGCGATCCTGGACTGGGCATTACCCAACAAGGTCGGCTTTTCATCGGTAGTGTCACTGGGCCGCTCGACCGATATTGATTTCGGCGAGATTCTCGATTACCTGGTGCATGACCCGCGCACCTACTACATCCTGCTTTATGTCGAAGGGATCCAGAACGCCCGTCAGTTCCTGTCGGCACTGCGTTCGGCCGCGCGTATCAAGCCCATTCTGCTTTACAAGTCGGGCCGCTTCGCCTCGGGCACAGCCGCCGCGCTGACGCATAGTGGCATCCGCAGCGGTTCGGATACGGTGTTCGACATGGCCGTGCGCCGTGCCGGTGTGGTGCGTGTCAACAGCATCATCCAACTGATTGAAGGCGCCAAGGCACTGCATGATCGATTGCAGCCCAAGGGCAAGCGTCTGCTCATCATCACCAACGGCGGCGGCCCCGGCGCCATTGCTGCGGATCGCGCGAGTGAAGTCGGTATACCGCTGGTTGAGTTGGCTGACGAAACGATGCAGAAACTCAACAACGTCATGCCGACCACCTGGTCGCATGCCAACCCGATCGACATTGGCGGCGACGCCACGCCGGAGCGCTACCGCGACGCGATCAATCTGGCGGCGAGCGACGAAAACGTTGATGGTCTGCTGGTGATTCTGACGCCGCAAGCCATGACTAACCCGATGGGCGTGGCCGAAGCACTGGTCGAGCTGGCGAAGGACCTGCCCAAGCCACTCATCGCCTGCTGGATGGGCGAAGAGCATACGCGTGAAGCGCGTGAGTATCTGTCGCAACACAATATCCCGGTGTTCCGCATGCCGGAGTCTTCGGTTGATCTGTTCTCGAACATGTCGACCTTCTACGAAAACCAGCGTCTGTTGCTGCAAACACCGGCCGGGAAATCGGAAGACAACGAACTGCGCATCGAAGGCGCCCGTATGCTGATCGACGCGGTGCTGGCGGAAAAGCGCAAAACGCTGTCGGAGATGGAATCCAAATCGGTGCTGCGCGCCTTCAAGATTCCCGTCGCCCAAACCATGGTGGCGCACAGCGTGGCCGACGCGCTGATGTATGCCGAACAGCTTGGTTTCCCCATCGCCATGAAAGTCGACTCGCCGGACATTCTGCGCAAGACCGACGCCGGCGGCGTGCGTCTGAACATTCAGGATGCCGTCTCGCTGCGCAACGCCTACCACGACATCATCGATACCGTGAAACGCAAGCATCCGAATGCGCGCATCAGCGGTGTATCGATCGAACCGTACGTATCGCGTAACAACACGCGCGAAGTGCGTGTTGGCGTATTCCGCGACCGCACCTTCGGCCCGGTCATCACCTTTGGTAGCGGTGGTAATGAATCGGATCTGAACCCGGATCGCGGCATGGCATTGCCGCCGCTGAACCAGGTGCTGGCCGAAAGTCTGGTCAAGGGTACGCGCACCTTCAACATGCTCAAGGCCCACGGTACCGTGCCGGCCGCCAATATCGACGCCATCTACGATCTGTTGTTGCATGTGTCGGATATGGTCAGCGAAATTCCGCAGATCATCGAGCTCGATATCAACCCGCTGATCGTCGATGATGAAGGCGTCATCGCCGCCGATGCACGCATCGTGATCGATTACGCACCGGCGACCGTCGATCGTTATGCACACATGGCAATCCATCCCTACCCCAACCATCTGGTTGAGGAATGGGTTCTGCCGGATGGCGCAACGGTGACAATTCGCCCGGTTCGCCCCGAAGATGCCGATATGGAACGCGATTTCTTCAACGCTTTGTCCGACGAAAGCCGTTACTTCCGTTTCATGGATACGATTCGCGAGATCTCGAAACCGCAGCTGGTGCGCTTTACCCAGATCGACTACGATCGCGACATGGCGTTCGTGGCGGTGCAGATCGACCCGGAAGGCAAACCGGAACAGCTGGGTGTATCGCGCTACGTCGCCAACCCGGACGGCGAGACGGTGGAGTTTGCGCTGACCGTGGCCGACAGCTGGCAAAAGCGCGGCCTCGGCCGCAAGCTGATGCAGGTGCTGATCGATTGTGCCCGCAGCAAGGGCTTCTCCGCCGTGGTCGGTGAAGTGCTCTCGGATAACACCAAGATGCTGAATCTGATGACGTCGCTGGGTTTCAAGATTCTCGCCAACCCGGAAGACACCTCGGTCAAGCGTGTCGTGAAGCCGCTAACGCATTAAAGTACCGGGCGTACTACGCCTGGCGCTCTGAATGGCGTCGTCGGCGGCTCCTGGCCAAAGACGACGTTGATGGCGAATTCGTTAGTTTCGCTGAGCGCTTGCCGATTGACAGTCAGATATTCGCGAAACGGTACGCCCATCGGCTCGATGATGTAGAAGTCGCGGCGCGCCCCCATCGTTTTACTTTTATAGGTGTAATCGGAGGCGCGAAACGCCACCATCTGATAGGCGCCCTTCTGGATCTGTCGCGTGCTCGTAACGTTGTCGTTACTTCGCTCAACGAGCATGAGTTGGGTTGTGCGCAATTGGCGCACGACATCGCCGGCCAGCCAGGTCTGATAGCAGCGCAGCGTTTCATATTGCGGATCGTTTTTAAAACACACCAGGCCTTCGCCATTAATCAGTTCCGTACCGCGTGGCGTCTGGCTACGAAACGGTGACGGCGCCATACCGAGCGGCACGGCAATCGGCGCCGCAATCAACGACAACACCGATTTGCCGATATCGGTCCATTTGGCGCGTTCGAAATCGACTCGTTGCCCCTGCACATTGAGAAACGATTCCAGATCCGAGTACCACTTTTCACTGGGTGACACCTCGGAAACCTGCAACACGATCTGCGCGTTATTCCTGCTATCGGTACTGACGTGCAGTCGATCCATCCGCGCACTAAAGAGTTGCGGACGCTTTATCAGCGCCGCGAGCATCGCCCGTGCTTCATCCTGTTTCTCGACAAAGCGGCCAACCTCGCCCAGATTCAGACTGCGTGCGTTGGGATTCAGCGCGATATTTTTCTTGTCGAGATAAACATCGGCGCTGATCTTCACACGACAGGGCGAATCGCCTTTGCTTTCCAGAATCGTGTACTGGCGGACGACACCGCCGCTGTATTCGTTGAGACTTTCCGAATAATACTTGTCGGCAACGAGAGACTTCTGACTATTGACGAAGGAACCCACCACCTTGTCGCTGGCCACCACCTTGGCTTGCGCCAGGGCCTCCTGACAGGTGGCGCCTGAGCCCTCGGCAATCACAGTCTTCTGATCGCCGCTCTTGGGCGTGGATGCGCAGGCGACAAGGCCCACGGCACTCCCGATCAGCAGGAGGTGCTGCCATTGGGATGAGCGGATGGATGGCACGACGACAGGTTTACTCAGTGAACGCGCGTTGCTGCGTTATCGTAACGATGGTGGTGGCCGTGCTTCGCTCAGTTACCCATCGCCTTGCGCACCTGTTCGGCACCCTTGATGCTCTGCTGAGTGACGAGGATGGTCACCGAAACGTGCTGCTGCTCCTTGGAGACCTTGCGCTCCGTCACCTGCACGCCCTTCAGGATGGCCTGCGCATTGTCGTCGATGCGCTCACGCACGGTCTGAGCGATGGTATTGGCTTTTTGCCGGCTTTCCTTGGTGGCCTGGCTGTTGCTGGCCGCGTCTTCATCTTCGCCGGCTGTATTGGACTCATTGGTGCTATCGACCTGGGCAATGTTCTTCAGGTACGACTTCGAGATGGTTTGCACCGATTTGGTGGACTTCACATCGTTGGACATGAACTCGGTCAAATTGCGTTTGGCGCGCATGGTCGCGGTTTTGAAGGCGATTTCGACGCCTTCTGGGGCATTATTCACAAGCGGCGCCGTCGCCGAGGATTTGATCGACACCCAGTTACCCTTGTCGTCAAAAGTGAGCGTCAGCGGACCATTGGCTTCGAGAAACTCGACATCGGCAGTACGGCCCGGGGTAGCGTCGGTGGGGTTTTTCGGCGTGCTGCTACAGGCGGCAAGGCCGAGCACCATCACGGCAACAGCGGCAAAAATCTGAGACGACTTTTTCATGAAAGAGCTTTCCCTTCGAGATACGGATTAATTGGTGGGGAGTACGTATTGTTGAACGACCACGTCGGAGCGCTTGTAAAGATCCTGCACTTTCTTGCGCATGACGGGGTCGGAAATCTGATTGCCGAGGCGCTCATTGCGCGCCAGCCGTTCCACTTTGGCGCCCTTGGGTAACGACGATGATGAGGCTTTGGCGGGGGCCGAGGTGACTTCCTCAGCCGCCGGCTGATCATCTACCGACTTGGCGCTCATGTCGTCGTTGATGGGCGTGACTGTCCCTGTCGCAGGTTCCGGGGCGTCTTTGCTGACTGCGGCCGGACGATGCTTGAGCTTCTTGCTGGCCGGCGTTTCGGCCTTCCAGCTGTTCAGACGCTCGAAATCCTTATCGAACTTGGAAAACTCGCGATCAAAACTGGAATCCTGCGCCACGGCCTGACCACCGAAGCTTAGGCCCAGACACGCCAGGAAAGAGAGGATTTTTTTCATCTTCATGTGCCTTATAACGAAGCAGCCGTCATAAAGTTAACGCGATTTAAGCCACTTGGCACAAAAAACCATAAAAAATCTATGGTCAGCCCGACGATAAAAAACGTCCGGCTATAAA
>CAZSAE010000044.1:0-12713 GCA_964604765.1 uncultured Dechloromonas sp.
GCATGATGCCGATCTTGATTTCGTCCGGGGTGATGAGACCCGGGCAGTTCGGGCCAAGCAGCAGCGTCTTCTTGCCGCCCTTGGCTTCCTTTTCAATCATCTTGTTGCGCAGGATCAGCATGTCACGGACGGGGATCCCTTCCGTAATACAGATGGCCAGATCCAGGTCGGCTTCAACAGCTTCCCAAATCGCCGCAGCGGCGCCGGGGGGCGGCACGTAGATGACCGACACGGTTGCGCCGGTTTCGGCAGCAGCTTCCTTAACCGAACCGTAGATGGGCACGTCGAGGATCTTCTCGCCGGCCTTTTTCGGGTTAACGCCAGCGACGAAGCAGTTCTTGCCGTTCGCATATTCGATACACTTTTCAGTGTGGAACTGACCGGTCTTACCGGTGATGCCCTGGGTGATGACTTTGGTGTCTTTATTGATCAGGATAGACATTCAATGCTCCTTACTTGACCGCAGCAACGATCTTGGTGGCGGCTTCGGCCATGGAATCGGCAGCGATGATTGGCAGGCCCGAATCCTTGAGGATTTGCTTGCCCAGATCTTCGTTGGTGCCCTTCATACGGACAACCAGCGGCACCGACAGATTCACTTCCTTGGCTGCTGCAACCACACCGGTAGCGATGGTGTCGCAACGCATGATGCCGCCGAAGATGTTGACCAGAATGCCCTTGACCTTCGGGTTCTTGAGCATGATCTTGAAGGCTTCGGTGACCTTCTCGGTCGTGGCACCGCCACCGACGTCGAGGAAGTTGGCCGGCTCGGCGCCGAACAGCTTGATAGTGTCCATGGTGGCCATGGCCAGACCGGCACCGTTGACCAGACAGCCGATGTTGCCGTCGAGCGAGATGTAGGCCAGGTCGAACTTCGAAGCTTCGATTTCGTCCGGATCTTCTTCGTCCAGATCGCGGAACGCAACGATTTCTTCCTGACGATACAGGGCGTTCGAGTCAAAGTTGAACTTGGCGTCCAGTGCCTTGATGTTGCCGTCACCTTCGAGAATCAGCGGGTTGATTTCGGCCAGTGACGCATCCGTTTCCATGTAGCAGGTGTAGAGCTTCTTGAAGGTATCCATCGCCTGCGCTTGCGAACCGGCCGGGATACCAATGCCATCGGCCAGGGTTTTGGCCTGCGCGTCGGTCATACCAACCAGCGGATTGATGAAGACCTTGATGATCTTTTCCGGGGAGTTGTGCGCGACTTCTTCGATATCCATACCACCTTCAGACGAGGCCATCATGGCAACGCTCTGGGTAGCGCGGTCGGTCAGCGCAGCAACATAGTATTCGTGCTTGATGTCGGCGCCTTCTTCGATCAGCAGGTTACGAACCTTCTGGCCTTCCGGGCCAGTCTGGTGCGTGATCAGCTGCATGCCGAGAATGTCGTTGGCGTACTGACGCACTTCGTCGAGTGACTTGGCGACTTTAACGCCACCGCCCTTACCGCGGCCGCCTGCGTGAATCTGGGCTTTGACCACCCACACTTTACCGCCGAGGGTTTCCGCTGCTTTCACGGCGTCATCGACGCTGGTGCAGTGGATACCGCGCGGAACACTGACGCCGAATTTCTTCAGGATTTGTTTGCCCTGATATTCGTGAATTTTCATGCGCTTTCCTTGCCTTTTATGGTTACGAATATCGAACGAGTACTCCCCCACCCGCTCGATTGAGAACGTATAAAACCTTATTTGCCGAAACATGACACGCGCGTTAAGCCCATCTGAACCCACCGCCATGACCGCTTCGGATGAGAGAATTCTAGCACGCAGGCGGCAAAGCGTACCGCCCAAAATTCATAATTATGGGGTTCGGAAACCGGCGGATCGCCCCGCCGCTTTGCCCAAAATTCAAGCGATCAAATCGGGCTATCGACCTCGAGATAGCGCACGCGCAGGCCAAAACGATCAGCCAACGCCTGGCCGAGCGCCTGCACGCCGAAACGTTCGGTCGCATGATGCCCTGCAGCATAGTAAGCGACGCCGGTTTCGCGCGCCAGATGCACCATGGGCTCCGACACTTCGCCCGTGACGAAGGCATCGACACCGCAATTGATGGCTGCCTCGAAATAGCTTTGCGCCGCGCCCGTGCACCAGGCCAGCCGACGAATCGGCTGATCTGTCGATTCGGCCAGCACGAAAGGCGCGCGCCCGACCGCCTTAGTCAGATCGGCCGCAATCGAATCGACCGTGGCGCCCGCAGCGGGCTCGCCCAGGCACCCCAAGCCCTGCTCACCAAAGACGCCGGTCTGCGTCCAACCTACCGCTTTGGCCAGGCCGGCGTTGTTGCCCAGTTCGGGGTGCGCGTCGAGCGGCAGGTGGTAGGCGTATAAATTGATGTCGTTGGCGAGCAGCGTTTTCAGGCGCTGGCGTTTGATGCCGGTCACCGCGCCGCTCTCACCGCGCCAGAACCAGCCGTGGTGGACCAGAATCGCATCGGCCTGCTCGGCGACCGCCAGATCGAGCAACGCCTGATTGGCTGTCACGCCACAAACGATTGTCGCAATCTCGTTGCGGCCTTCCACTTGCAAACCGTTTGGGCAATAATCCTTAAAGCCCTCGGGTTTGAGCCATTCGTCCAGAGTTTCGGTGAGCGTTGCGCGGGTGACTACAGCCATGAGTGGTTCCTTGAATAATCCTGCCTGGAGTGTAATGCATGTGCCAGCTGCTCGGCATGAGTTGCAACGTACCGACCGATATCTGCTTCTCGTTTAGCGGTTTCGCCAAGCGCGGCGGCGGTACGGATGTGCACCGCGACGGCTGGGGCATCGGTTTCTTCGAGGGCGATGACGGCCGTGGCTGCCGGGTGTTCCTCGATCCGTCGCCATCGATCGAGTCGCCGCTGGCCGGCCTGGTCAAGGATTACCCGATCCAATCGATGAACGTAGTGGCGCATATCCGCAAGGCCACACAGGGCGATATCAATTTACAGAACACCCACCCTTTCCAGCGCGAGCTCTGGGGGCGCTATTGGGTCTTTGCGCACAACGGCAACCTGGTCGATTTTGCGCCGCCATTGTCCGGTCGTTATCTGCCCGTGGGTAGCACCGACAGCGAGCGCGCCTTCTGTTATCTGCTTGATACGCTGGCACTGCGCTACGGCCCGACGGCGCCGAGCTACGCGCACCTGCTCGAGACGATTGCCGACGTGGCCGCGACACTGCGCGCCCATGGACCGGCCAATTTTCTGCTATCCAACGGTCGCTGGCTGATTGCCCATTGCTCGACTGATCTGCATTACATCGTGCGACGGGCGCCGTTCAATCAGGCGCATCTGAAGGACGAAGATGTGTCGATCGATTTCAGCGAAGTTACGACCGATACCGATTGCGTCAGCGTGATTGCGACGACGCCATTAACCGACAACGAAGCCTGGACACGCATCGAACCCGGGACGCTGATGCTGTTTCGCCAGGGCGAGCCGGTCGAGAGTAGACCCAAAGCGGAGCCAGCCAATCAGGCAGGCTGATCGCTCGCCGGATTGCTATTGATGTTGCTGCTGGGCTTGATGAACTGCGCGATCAGGATGCCGAGTTCGTAGAGCAGCCAGAGCGGTACTGCTAACAAGACCTGCGACATGATATCCGGCGGCGTAAAGATGGCGCCGATGACGAAAGCACCGACAATCACATACGGCCGCCAGGCGCGCAGCTTTTCCAGCGACACGATGCCCATACGCACCAATACAATGACGACCACCGGCACTTCGAAGGTGAGGCCGAAGGCGAGGAAGGTGGTCAGCACGAAGGACAGATACTTATCGATGTCGGTCATCCAGGCCACGCCTTCGGGCGCGATGGCTGCCATGAAAACAAATACCGACGGAAAGACAACAAAGTAAGCAAAGGCCATGCCGGCTGCAAACAGCGCGATCGAGGCTGCCATGATCGGCACGGCCAGCGACTTTTCATGCTGGTACAACCCCGGCGCGACAAAAGCCCATACTTGCCAAAGCACGACCGGCAAGGCGATCAGAAAGGCCAGCATGAGCGTGACTTTGACGGGCACTAAAAAAACACCGACAACATCGGTCGCAATCATCTGACCGCCCTGCGGTAGCGCGGCGATCATCGGCTCGGCCAGCAGTGCGTACCAGTCGCGCGCCCACGGAAATAACACTAGAAAGACGATTAGCACCGCCAGCGCGGCGCGAATGATGCGCGTGCGCAGTTCCACCAGATGTTCGATCAGCGTGCCGTGCAGGCCGTCGCCTTCCACCGGACCTTCGAGCGGCGGCGCCTTTGGCTCGGTCGATTTGGGCTTAAACAGTTTAGTCAGGCGCATCATGATCAGAACAACCGAAACTGGTCATCGTCGGGCGCAGTCGGCCCTGGCGACTTGGGCGACGCTGGCGCCGGCTGCGACGGTTGCGACGGTTGCGCTCCCGGAGCGGCAGCTTCGACCTCGATGTTGTCCGCGCGCTTTTTCCGAGTGCGCGGTTTAGTTAGCGCCGGGGCGGCTTCAACCGACATGGCCGGCGTCTCTGCGATGACATCGGCCTGCGTTGTCTGGTGTTTGGCCACTTCCTGTTGCAGGGTCGATTCGACAGCGCGCATCGATGCCTGCATGGATTGCACCGTGTTTTCCATTTCGTGTTGCAGACGACGGATCTCTTCGAATTCGATTTCACGGTTGAAGTCGCGTTTGATGTCGTTCACGTAACGTTGCAAGCGCCCGGCAAAACGGCCGACATTGCGGGCGACACCTGGCAGACGCTCCGGGCCGATGACGACCAGAGCCACGACCGCAATCAGCAGCAATTCGGAAAAGCCAATATCAAACATGCGCGATCAACCTTGTCCAAGCCCCGGAAAAACAAACCCGCGCCGGCATCATGCTCGGAACGCGGGCTGCCTGTACCGGTGACTTAGTGCTTGGTCGTTTCACCTTCGATGGTGCGACCCGCTTCGGGTTGCGTCGGTTGGGCAGCGCCCGGCGTATTGTCCGAAACACTCGCTGCTTCGCCTTCTTTCAGGCCATCCTTAAAACCCTTGACCGCGCCGCCCAGATCCTGACCGACGTTGCGCAGTTTCTTGGTGCCGAAAATCAGCAGAATGATGATCAGTACGATTAGCCAATGCCAGATGCTGAATGAACCCATGATGAACTCCCGATTCCTAAATGATGTGATTAACCCAGGTGCTTGAGCATCGGGCCCATGGGCTCGTTACCGCCGACCACATGCGCGTGCAGGTGGGGGACTTCCTGGCAACCGATTTCACCGTTATTGATGATGACCCGGAAACCACCCGGGCTGCCCGCGTCGACGGCCAGCTTGTTGGCGACGGCCAGAATCCGGCCTAACGCCGGCTCATCGGCAGCGGTGGCGTCCTGCAGCGACACCAGATGATGCTTCGGAATGACCAGAATATGCACCGGCCGCTGCGGGTTGATGTCATGGAAAGCGTAGACCAGATCGTCTTCGTAGATCTTCTTGGCTGGAATATCGCCGGCGATGATCTTGCAGAAAATACAGTTGGCGCTCATGCGTTCGTTCTCATCCTTCATGCGAATCAGGACGTGCGCGAACGCTTTTCGTCGATGCCCGAAATGCCTTCGCGGCGATGCAGCTCTTGCAGGATATCGTCAGCCGACAGATCGAAGAAGGCCATCAGCACAAGGATGTGATACACGACATCGGTGGCTTCGTTGACGATGTGCAGGCGCTTGCCCTCTTTGCCGGCCATGATGAGCTCGGTCGTTTCTTCGCCAATCTTCTTGAGGATCGAATCCGGTCCCTTGGCGAACAACGACGCGGTATATGACGTCGACGGGTCGGCGTGACGACGCGCGAGCAGCGTTTCGCTTAGACGATTCAAAA
Organism: uncultured Dechloromonas sp.; assembly: GCA_964604765.1. GTDB lineage: Bacteria > Pseudomonadota > Gammaproteobacteria > Burkholderiales > Rhodocyclaceae > Fluviibacter. The sequence continues at coordinate 5,824 of CAZSAE010000044.1, forward strand.
CTTCCAGTGTGCCTGCTTTCATCGATACATCTCCTTGGGATCGCGCAGCACGGGTTCAACAGCCGTCCAGCGTTCATCCGACAGTGCATAAAAGAAACAGCTGGCACGACCCGTATGGCAGGCAATGCCACCTTTCTGTTTCACTTGCAGCAAAATAGTGTCGCCGTCACAATCGGTGCGCAGCGACTGCACCTGCTGCTCGTGACCAGACTCCTCACCCTTGCGCCACAGGCGCTGGCGGGACCGTGACCAGTATACCGCGTTCCCGCTCTGCACCGTTTGCAGCAGGGACTCGCGGTTCATCCAGGCCATCATGAGCACGGCGCCAGTATCGGCATCCTGGGCGATGGCGGGGATCAGCCCTTCGTCGTTGAAGCGCAAGGCGTCCAACCAGTTTAGTGCCGGGTTCAGATCCTGACTCATGGTCAGAGGCGCACGGGAATGCCCCGTTCCTTCATAAAGGCTTTGGCTTCCTGCACGGTATGCTGGCCGAAGTGAAAAATCGAGGCCGCCAACACGGCCGAGGCATGGCCTTCGCTGACGCCATCGGCCAGATGCGCCAGCGTGCCGACGCCACCGCTGGCGATGACCGGCACCGGGACGGCATCCGACACGGCGCGCGTCAGCGCCAGATCGAAGCCTTCGCAGGTACCGTCACGATCCATGCTGGTCAATAGAATTTCGCCGGCGCCGTACTCGGCCATCTTGCAGGCCCAGGCCACGACATCGAGGCCGGTGGCTTTGCGCCCGCCGTGCGTGAAGACTTGCCAACGGCCGGGCGCCACCTGCTTGGCGTCGATGGCGACGACAATGCACTGCGAGCCAACCTTGTCGGAGGCTTCGCGCACCAGTTCGGGCCGATCGACGGCGGCGGTATTGATCGATACCTTGTCGGCGCCGGCATGCAGCAAACGACGCACATCGGCGACCTGACGCACGCCACCACCGACGGTGAGCGGAATGAAGACCTGCGCGGCGCAGGCTTCAACGACGTCGAGAATAATGTCGCGCTGATCCGAGCTGGCGGTGATATCGAGAAACGTGAGTTCGTCGGCGCCTTGCGCGTCGTAACGCCGAGCAATCTCGACCGGGTCGCCCGCATCGCGCAGGCCCACGAAATTGGTGCCTTTCACGACGCGACCGGCGGTCACGTCGAGGCAGGGAATGATGCGCTTGGCGAGCATGAGGTTCGCTTAGCGGTCGCCGCCAAGGCCCGCCGTCTTGCTGAGCCGATCGGCTTCGGCCTGTGCCGCCGCTAGGTCGAGCGAACCATCGTAAATGGCGCGGCCGGCAATGACGCCCGTCACCCCATCGTCTTCGACAGCACATAGCGCCGAGATGTCGCCCATATTGGTCAGTCCCCCCGAAGCAATGACCGGAATCTTCAGCGCCTGCGCCAGCTTCTGGGTGGCTTCGACATTGATCCCCGACAGCATGCCGTCGCGGCCGATGTCGGTATAGATGATGGCTTCGACACCGTAGTGCTCGAACTTCTGCGCCAGATCGATCACGTCATGGCCAGTGATCTTCGACCAACCATCGACGGCGACCTTGCCATCCTTGGCGTCGAGGCCGACGATGATGTGCCCCGGAAACGCCGTGCAGGCGTCTTGCAAAAAGCCCGGTGTCTTGACGGCGGCGGTGCCGATGATGACGTAGCTAATACCCAGATCGAGGTAGCGCTCGATGGTGTCGAGGTCGCGGATACCGCCACCCAGTTGCACCGGGATGCGTTCTTCGACAACTTCCAGAATGCTGCGCACGGCCGCATCGTTAACGGGCTTGCCGGCAAAGGCGCCGTTCAGATCAACCAGATGCAGGCGACGCGCGCCCTGATCCAGCCAGGCCTTGGCTTGCGCCGCCGGGCTGTTATTGAACACCGTGGCGTCTTCCATGAGGCCTTGTTTGAGGCGCACGCACTGGCCGTCTTTGAGGTCGATAGCGGGAATGATCAGCATGATGAGTTTTGATGTCGCGTCAGATCAAATAATCATACGGACGCCGATGGCGTCCAGCTCACAAAATTACGTAGCAGTTGCAGCCCATCGCGCGCACTCTTTTCGGGGTGACACTGGATGGCAAAGATATTATCGCGCGCCACGGCCGCCGTGAACGGCAGCCCGTACTCGGTGCGTCCGACGATCAACGCCGGGTCATCCGGTACGACGTGGTAGCTGTGCACGAAATAGAAGTAGGCCTGATCGTCGATGCCCGACCACAGGGCGTGCGAAGTCTGCGCCCCCTGTGTTTGCGCTACCTGCGAGACTTGATTCCAGCCCATATGCGGCACTTTCAACCGTTGGCCATCGGCGCCCCGGAGGTCGCCGGCGAAGCGTTTGACCTGACCCGGCAGAATGCCCAAACCGGCCGCATCGCCTTCTTCACTGTGCTCGAACAGCATTTGCAAACCGATGCAGATGCCGAGAAAAGGTTTGCTGGCGGCGGCGTCCTTGACGGCCTGGCGCAGGTTGCGCGCATCCAGCTCAGCCATGCAGTCGCGCATGGCGCCCTGTCCGGGAAAGACGATGCGATCGGCCGATGCGACGACATCCGGCGTCGACGCTAACACCACCTCGGCAGCGTCGGTGCCCTCCGTGACATGGCGCAGCGCCTGCTCGACCGAACGCAGATTGCCCATGCCATAGTCAACGACGGCAATACGGTTGGTGGGCGGCATAAGCGGTTATTCCGGAATCGTGCGGGTCGTGCGATGAGTCACGCCAAGGATCAGAGCGCGCCCTTCGTCGAAGGAATCACATTCGCCTGACGTTCATCGGCGGCAACGGCCATGCGCAGGGCGCGACCGAAGGCCTTGAACACCGTCTCGGCCTGATGGTGCGCGTTTTCACCACGCAGATTGTCGATATGCAGTGTGACCTTGGCGTGGTTCACGAAACCATGGAAAAATTCCGAGAACAGATCGACGTCGAACTGACCGATCCAGGCGCGCTTGAACGGTACATCCATAACCAGGCCGGGGCGCCCCGACAGATCGATAACCACGCGTGACAAGGCTTCGTCGAGCGGCACATAGGCATGGCCGTAACGGACAATGCCCTTCTTGTCACCGACGGCCTGGGCAAAAGCCTGACCGAGCGTGATGCCGATATCTTCGACAGTGTGATGCGCATCAATGTGCAGGTCGCCGCTGGCTTTGACCGTGAGGTCGATCAGGCCGTGACGGGCGATCTGATCCAGCATATGGTCCAGAAACGGTACGCCGGTCGCAAGATCCGCCTGACCCGATCCGTCGAGATTGATGCTGACGGTGATCTGGGTTTCGAGAGTGTCGCGCTGAATGGTGGCTTGCCGCATGATGGTGCCATTGAGATGAATTCTCGCCATGATACCATCGCAACGCCCTGCCAAGCCCCGTGGCCGACCGGGGATTCACCGTATTTCACACCGAAAAGTCCCAAGAAAGTCTAATACGCATGAGCCGATTCTGGAGCCAGATCGTCCACGGACTGACGCCCTATACGCCGGGCGAGCAGCCGAAGATCGCCAACCTGATCAAACTGAACACCAACGAGTGCCCGTATCCGCCCTCGCCGCGCGTGCTGGAGGCTATCCAGGCCGCAGTTAACGGCGACCTGCGACTCTACCCGGACCCCGATTCCACGGCACTGCGCCAGGCCATCGGCGATTACTACGGCATCGGCCGCGATCATGTTTTCGTCGGCAACGGCTCGGACGAGATTCTGGCCTTCGCCTTTCAGGCGCTGCTCAACCATCGCGGGCCGCTGGTCTACCCGGACATCACCTACAGCTTCTACCCGGTCTACTGCCAACTCAACGGCATCACGGCCGAAACTGTGCCGCTCAACGACGATTTCTCGCTGGATCTGGCGGCCATCCCGGCGCACGCCGGCGCGGTGATTTTCCCGAATCCCAATGCGCCGACGGGCCAATGCGTCAGCCTGGACGCCATCAACCGCCTGTGCCGCCGCCTGCCCGATCAGGTGATCGTGGTCGACGAAGCCTATGTGGATTTCGGCGCCGAAACCGCCGTGCCGCTGGTTAAGGATCACCCGAACCTGCTCGTGGTACAGACCTTCTCGAAATCTCGCGCGCTGGCCGGATTACGCGTCGGCTTCGCCATCGGCCAACCCGAACTGCTGGCCGGACTGGAACGCGTCAAGAACAGCTTCAACTCGTATCCGGTTGATCGCCTGGCCAGTGCCGGCGCAATAGCCGCGATCGAGGATCGCGCCGCCTTTGAGCACGACCGTCAGCGCATCATCGACAGCCGCGCCTGGCTCGCCGAACAATTGACGGCGCTAGGGTTTACGGTCGTGCCCTCGCAGGCCAACTTCGTTTTCGCCCGCCATCCACAGCGAGACGCCGGCGAACTGGCCGTGGCGCTGCGCGAACGCGCCATCATCGTGCGCCATTTCCGCTTGCCACGCATTGACCAACACCTGCGTATCACCATCGGCACCCGTGAAGAGTGCGCTGCGTTGGTTTCGGCGTTGCAAGCCATTCTGGCCTAAAGCGCTAAACCAATCCGGCGAGCCCCAGCGACGCACCGAGCAGAATCAGCCAGAGCGGGTGCAGCCTCGTGCGCAGGCTAAGCCCAATGGTCAACGCGACCAACGCCATCCCCGCCCAATCCGGCGCCGCTGAGCGCACGATCAACACGCCCGAGGCCAGGACCAGGCCGACCGCCAGCGGCGCAACGCCCAGCTGAATCGCCGCGCGGCCGCGCCAGTGTTGCAGGCGGTCCCAATGTTTGAACAGGATGCCGACCAGCACACTCATCGGCAAACACATACCGAGTGTGGCCAGCACAGCCCCCGACCAGCCCGCCACATGCTGACCGATCAGCGTCACAATGAGGACGTTGGGTCCGGGCGCGGCCTGCGCGATGGCGAACAGTTCGGTAAAGGTTTGCGCGCTCATCCACGCGTGCTCGGTCACGGCGATCCGGTACAACTCGGGGATCACCGCCGTCGCGCCGCCGAAGGAAACAAAGGCAACGAGGAAGAAGCTGATGAACAGCTCGAGCAGCAAACTCATCGCCGCGCCTCGCGCGACAATCGCCACCAGCTCAGGCTCACCGTGAGCAAGGCGCCGCCGATCATAACGACGGGCAACGCCCCGTGCAGAAAAACTAGCGCGACGAAGACCGCCAGCGTAAATGGCAGATACACACCGCGCTGCTTCACGTTCAGCGCCATGCGCAGCCCCGTGGCGATAATCAGCCCGGCACCGACCAGAGTGACGCCATACAACACGGATTGCACCGCCGGGATTTCACCATAACGCGCGTAGAGCACGCCGAGCAGCAAGGCAATCAGGAATGGGCCCAGCATCAGGCCCAGTGCAGCAGCGACGGCGCCGCGCCAACCACAAAAACGCACGCCGACGGCAACGGCCAGATTGATCACATTCGGACCCGGCAGGAACTGGCATAACCCGAGCAGGACGTTGAACTCTTCCGCCGTTAACCAGCGCTCAGTATCAACAAGTAGGCGGCGCGCCCAGGGCAAAACGCCGCCAAAACCGGATAAGCCGACACGGGCAAAACCACAAAAAAGCGCTGCCGGCCCGGGAATGACCCGAATCTGCTCGGTCGTTGTGTCAGTGGCCAAGGCGGAAGTCCGCCGATCGCGCATGGGCCGTCAGCCCCTCGCCTTCGGCCAGACTGGATGCGATGCGCCCCAAGGTCTGAGCGCCCGCCTGCGAGACATGAATCAGACTGCTGCGCTTCTGGAAATCATAAACGCCGAGCGGTGACGAAAAGCGCGCGCTACCCGAAGTCGGCAGCACATGATTCGGCCCGGCGCAGTAATCACCGAGCGACTCCGAACTATAGGCGCCCATGAAGATCGCGCCGGCGTGACGAATCAACGGCAGCAGCGCCTGCGGATCACTGACCGACAATTCCAGGTGTTCGGGCGCGATGCGATTGCTGATGGCGCAGGCCTCGGCCAGATCCTTCACCAGAATCAGCGCGCCGCGATCCGTCAGTGACGTGCGGATCACGTCGGCGCGCGGCATCTGCGGCAACAGTCGAGTGATGCTCTCCGTGACGGCATCGAGATACGCGGCATCCGGGCAGATCAGAATCGATTGCGCCAGTTCGTCGTGCTCGGCCTGCGAGAAAAGATCCATCGCTACCCAATCGGCGGGCGTGGTGCCGTCGGCGATGATGAGAATTTCCGAGGGACCGGCGATCATGTCGATACCGACCGTGCCGAAGACATGGCGTTTGGCGTTGGCCACATAGGTGTTACCGGGACCGACGATCTTGTCGACCTGCGGCACGGTGGCCGTACCATAAGCCAGCGCACCGACGGCCTGCGCGCCGCCGATGGTGAACACGCGATCGACGCCGGCGATGGCGGCGGCCGCCAGCACCAGCGGATTACGTTCGCCACCCGGCGTCGGCACCACCATGATGAGCTCGCCCACGCCGGCCACTTTGGCCGGAATCGCGTTCATGAGCACGGACGACGGATAAGCCGCTTTGCCACCCGGCACGTACAGACCGACGCGATCGAGCGGTGTGACGCGCTGCCCCAGCATCGTGCCGTCGGCTTCGGTATAGGTCCAGCCCTCGACGCGTTGGCGTTCATGAAAGGCACGAACACGTTGCGCGGCCGTCTCCAGCGCGTCGCGCTGTTCGTGCGACAGCGATGCCAGCGCCTTGTCCAGTTCGGCCCGTGGCAATTCCAGCTGATGCGCATCGTGCACCTCCAGCCGATCAAACTTGCGCGTAAATTCGAGCAGGGCCGCATCGCCCCGCTGGCGGATGTCGGCGAGGATATCGAGGACGGTTCGTTCGATGCTGGCATCCTGCTCGGCTTCCAGCGCCAGCAGGGTTTTCAGGTCCGCAGTGAAATTTGGCGATTGGGTGCTCAGACGACGGATCATTGCAATCTCCT
>CAZSAE010000045.1:0-12442 GCA_964604765.1 uncultured Dechloromonas sp.
TTCCATGACGAGACGCTGCCCAAGGAGTCGGCCAAGGTGGCGCACTTCTGCTCGATGTGCGGCCCACACTTCTGCTCGATGAAGATCACGCAAGACGTGCGCGACTTTGCGGCCCAGCAGGGCATCGGCGAAGCCGAAGCTCTGGAAAAAGGCATGGAGGCCAAGGCCATCGAGTTCGTGAAGACCGGTGCCGAGGTCTACCGAAAGGTATAAAACCACCCTCAGGCAAGGCCAGGGCGGGCCATTAAGCCTGCCCTAAGCCTGTCCCGTATAATCCCGGAATCTCGTTACGGATCATCCTCTTGCGCTGGCTCAACAAACTTCTGGTCACTCTGGCCCTGCTCACCATCATCGGCTTTAGCCTGGGTGGTGTGCTGGTGGCGTTTGCCTACCCGCAGTTGCCATCACTGGATGTGCTGACCGACTACAAGCCAAAGGTGCCGTTGCGGGTTTATACCTCAGACGGCGCGCTGATCGGTGAATTCGGCGAAGAACGCCGTCAGGTCGTGAAGATCAATCAAGTGCCCGACGTGCTGAAGCAGGCGATCCTGGCCGCCGAGGATGATCGGTTCTACGAACACTCAGGCGTAGACCTTTTCGGTTTCGCCCGCGCGGCGGCCGCCAACCTGGTCTCCGGCGGCAAGAAGCAGGGCGCCTCCACGATCACCATGCAGGTCGCACGGAACTTCTTCCTGTCATCCGAGAAAACCGTCACGCGCAAACTCTATGAAGTGCTGCTTGCGCTCAAGATTGAAAAGAACCTGAGCAAGGATCAGATTCTCGAGCTTTACATCAATCAGATCTATTTGGGTCAGCGCGCCTACGGCTTCGCATCGGCTGCGCAGATCTATTACGGCAAGAGCCTGGATCAGCTGACACCGGCCGAAGCCGCCATGCTGGCCGGCCTGCCCAAGGCGCCGTCCGCTTACAACCCGGTGGTCAACCCGAAACGCGCCAAGATTCGCCAGCAATATGTGCTGCGCCGGATGCACGAGCTTAAGTATCTCAACGACGCGCAGTATGAAGCCGCACTGAATGAACAGCTGGTCGTGAAACGCCACGCCAACGAGTTTGCCGTGCACGCCGATTACGTGGCCGAGATGGCCCGTCAGATGACGAACGAATTGTTCCCGCAGGATATCTATACGCGTGGTCTGACCGTCATCACCACGCTCAAGAAGGCCGATCAGGAAGCCGCCTACAAGGCCATGCGTAACGCCGTGCTGGCCTATGACAAACGTCATGGCTACCGTGGCGCCGAGGGCTTCGTCGATTTGTCCAAACTGAAGAACGAAGACGACGACGTCGATGATCTGCTGTCGAGCTACCCGGATTCCGATCTGCTCAAACCGGCCGTGATTCTGTCGTTGGACCCGCAGAAAATTCGCCTTGCAGTGCGTGGCGGCGATCCGATGATTCTGACGGGTGACCAGATTAAGATCGCCCAGTCGATGATGAGCGAAAAAGCGCCCGCCAATAAGCGACTACGCACCGGTGCTGTTGTTCGTGTGATCAAGGATGACAAGGGCGTCTGGCAATTGAGCCAGCTCCCAGAAGTCCAGGCCGGTTTCGTGTCTATGTCACCGAAAGACGGCGCTGTGCTGTCACTGGTTGGCGGCTTCGACTACACGCTCAACAAATACAACCACATCACGCAGGCCTGGCGTCAGCCTGGGTCGTCGTTCAAACCCTTCATTTACTCCGCAGCGCTGGAAAAAGGCTTCACACCAGCCAGTATCGTCGAAGACAGCCCGATCAGCATCGGCTCCTCGGAAACCGGTTCCACTGCCTGGTCGCCCAAGAATTACGATGGTAAATATGAAGGCCCAATGCGTTTGCGGACTGCGCTGGCCAAATCCAAGAACATGGTATCGATCCGTATCCTGCAGGCCTCCGGCGTCAAATACGCACAAGAGTATGTGACGCGCTTTGGCTTTGATGCCCAGAAGCATCCGCCCTACCTGACCATGGCGCTCGGCGCGGGTTCGGTCACTCCGTGGCAGATGGCGCGTGCCTATGCCGTGTTCGCCAACGGTGGTTATCTGGTCAATCCGTACATCGTGCAGGAAATTCGCGACGAAAAAGGTACGGTGCTCGCCCAGGCGCAGCCGGTGATCGCCGACGACACGGCGCCGCGCGTCATCGAAGCGCGCAATGCCTTCATCATGGACAGCATGCTGCGTGACGTCACCATTTACGGCACAGCCGCCAAGGCGTCGGCACAACTGAAGCGTACCGACCTGGCGGGTAAGACCGGCACCACCAACGAACACGTGGATGCCTGGTTCTGCGGTTACCAACTGACGATCGCCGGTTGCGCCTGGATGGGATTCGATCAACCGCGCAATCTGGGTAACGGTGAAACCGGCGGCCAGGCCGCGCTGCCGATCTGGATCGGCGCCATGGACACGGCGCTGCAAGGCGTGCCGCAGGGCACACAGCCCGCACCCAGCGATGTCGTCGCCGTCGACGTGAGCAGCAACCGCAAGGGCGGCACCGCCAAGGAATATTTCTTCCGCGACAACGTGCCCGCCAGCGTCGAACCGGAACCGCCAGATTCCGGCAGCAAGCCGTTCGACTAAACGGCGCTGTGCATCAGGCCAGGTTCAGGTGGACCTGGCCTTGTTGTTTGAAGATATCGACCAACCGGCTGTGCAAGGTATCGCTAGTGCGCGTATCCACCCACTGGCCGGCGGCCAGATCGTAACGGAAATGGAAACCACCCGATTTTGCCGCCACCCAGATCTCCTTGGCGATCGCGTGCGGGCTGATGATGACCTTGCTGCCGTCGGCGCACTCCACTTCGAGAATCCCGCCCTGCATCTCGAAATCAATGTCCGCATTATCCGCCGCCGCTTCGACGGCCGCTTCGATACGCGCCAGTTCCTGCTGACAACGTTCGGCAAATTCTTTTTCGTCCATGGTCATGCTCGATATCGGGAATCCACAAAGGTCAATTCTAGCCTGAGCCGCTCATGGCGGCACCTGGCGCGTGATAACATCGGCGCATGACACGCTTCGCTTTTTCCCGCATCCTGTTACCGCTTCTGACCACCCTAATGCTGTCCGCCTGCGGCATCAAGGGCGGTCTTTATCTGGCGCCCAATCAATTACCGAACGCCAAACCACCGGCTGGTTCGGAAGACGCCAAGGCGCAAGCCGCCGCCCGCGAACGCAACGAACAGACCATCCCTGCCGCGGTGTTGCGCAACCCGGCCACAGACTCGCCGGCACAGATGATTCTCGACGGCTCTCCCTACTGATTGATTTCTCCGTTCTCTGCCCGGTCTCTCATGTCTTCACGCCAATTTCCGCATAGCCGCCATCTCAACGATCAGAACCAGCGCCTGCATTTCGAGGACGTCGACCTGCAGCGCGTTGCCAAGACTCAAGGCACGCCGACCTATGTCTATTCGCGTGCTGCGCTGACCGATGCTTATCAGGCCTTCGCCGATACGCTAGCGGCACACCCGGCCGGCCAGAATGGCCTCGTCTGCTTCGCCGTAAAGGCCAACAGCAACCTGGGGGTGCTGAGCCTATTCGCACAACTCGGTTCGGGTTTCGACATCGTTTCGGGTGGCGAGTTGGCGCGTGTGCTCGCCGCCGGCGGTGACCCGAAAAAGGTCGTCTTCTCCGGCGTCGGTAAAACCGAAGCGGAAATGGAAGCCGCGCTGAAGGCGGGCATCCTCTGCTTCAACGTCGAATCCGCCAGCGAGCTGGATCGTCTGGCCGGCGTCGCCGCCCGCCTTGGCAAGCGCGCGCCGATCAGCCTGCGCGTCAATCCGGATGTCGATGCCAAAACGCATCCCTACATCTCGACTGGTCTCAAGGAAAACAAGTTCGGTGTGCCGATCGCCGATGCTTTGGCGCTCTATCGCCACGCGGCCACACTCCCCTCTATTGAAGTGACCGGCATTGATTGCCATATCGGTTCGCAGTTGCTCGATCCGTCGCCGTTCGTCGAAGCGCTGGAACGTATTTTGCCGATGATCGATACGCTCAAGGCCGAAGGCATTCATCTGCATCACATTGATCTGGGCGGCGGTCTCGGCATCTACTACCACGAAGGCCAGAGCGAACCCGTCGTCGCCGATTATCTGCGTCCGCTCCTCGACCGTTTAACCGGTCGTGGCCTGCGTGTACTGCTCGAACCCGGTCGCCGCCTGGTCGGCAATGCCGGCGTGCTTCTGACCAAAGTCGAATTTCTCAAGCACGGTGAAGACAAACACTTCGCCATCGTCGATGCCGCCATGAACGATCTAGCGCGCCCGGCACTTTATGAAGCCTGGCACGACATCGTGGCGGTCGCGCCGCACAACGGCGAGGTCCGCACCTACGACATCGTCGGGCCCGTCTGCGAAACCGGCGACTTTCTGGGCCAGGCACGGCCACTGGCATTACAGCAGGGTGATTTACTCGCTGTGCTATCGGCTGGGGCCTACGGCATGGTCATGAGTTCGAACTACAACACGCGACCCCGCGCTGCGGAAGTGCTTATTGATGGTACGAAAACACACGTAGTTCGCCCCCGGGAAACCCTGGAAAGCCTCTACGCTGGCGAGCAGGCCATCAAGTTTTAACGCGGCAGCACGATCAACAACGCAAGCGGGATAAATACTAGGCCAGCGATATTGCCGATCATGACGATCGACGCCACCTTCTGCGGCTCCTGGTTGTAGCGTTCGGCAAACATATAGTTCATGACGGCCGGCGGTAACGCCCCGAACAGAATCAGCTGCGCCGTTAGCGCATCCGGCAATCCCAGCACCCAGCCGGCAAACGCACCCGTCAACATCCCCGCCACCGGGCGCACTACGGCGGCAATCAGTGCCGCACGGCTTTCCGAGAAACGCACATCGCAGAGACGGACACCAAGCGCAAAGAGCATGAGCGGCACTGAAATATCACCCAGCATGCGCAAGGCAATTACCAGCGGTTGCCAGATATGCACACCGGTCATATTGCAGACCAGCCCTGCCGCAGCGGCAACCACGACGGGCGTTTTCCAGACGGCGGAAATGCGGGCCTGATGATCCAGAACCCAGGGACCGATCGTAAAGTGAATGATGTTGGACACCAGAAACAGCACCACCGCCGCCGCCACGCCGGCCTGACCAAACGCCAGCATGGCCAGCGGAATGCCCAGATTGCCGCTGTTATTGATCATGATCGGTAGAGCCAGCGTCTTCGGCGCTTCCTTGAGCCCGCGCGCGGTGACATAGCCGATTGCTCCGGATGCGAACACCGAGAATGCGGCGCCCGCTGCCAGCCAGGCATATTCGCCCACCTGAAAATCACCCGCGCCCAGCACGACAAACACCATGGCCGGGATGAAGTAATCCATGTTGAGCTGGTTGGCCACGGCCATTTCCGGTTGATGGCGACGACCAGCCCAGGCGCCCACGCCGACCACGGCGATGACCGGAAAAATCACTTCGAGAATACGGACGAATAATTCCATAGCTAATCAGATTCGAGAGGAAGCACGACGCTCAAGCAGCCAGCTGACAAAAGACAGCAGGAGCAGCCCGCCGCCGATCAGCAGGATACCGGCAATTTCATAACGACTGAACGCCTCGTCAAGAATCGCCCGCGAACAGATGATGGCGATGACCGGTGTCCCAAGCACGAGCAGGCTCGCCTCCCAGGCTGGTACGCGATCCAGAATGGACGTCCACAGCCACCAGCAGAAAGCCGTGCTGATCAGCGTCAGCACCAGCATGATGCCGATGAATTCCGGTGCCCAGTGCACCGGTGGCTCATCCACCAGGCTGGCGATCAGTGCGACCGGCAAGCTACCGATCAGATTTGACCAGGCGGTCAGCGAGAGCAAGCTGACGTTACTTCGTCGGCGCAGCTTCTTGACCAGCACCGTGCCCATCGCCCAGCACATCGCCGCACCGATACCGAAACTGTTGCTCAGCCAACCGGCTTGCAGATCCCAGGGCTCGATGATCAGCAGCAAGCCAGTCAGAATGCCGCCAACGGCCAACCATTGCGCACCGCGCACCCGTTCACCCAGAATCGGCCAGGCCATCAGCAGCGTCCAGATCGGCATGGTGTAAACCAGCACCGCGGTTTTACCGGCAGCGCCAAATTTTAGACTGAACGTTTGCAGCAGCATGAAACCCGAGACCTGGCACAGACTGATCAAAAGCACGAGGCGTGGCGCCTCTAATCTCAATGGCTGACGCAACAGTTTGAGCGCGACGAACAGCGCCAACGCACCGCCAAAAACGCGCATAAAGGTGAGCGTGAACGGCGGCGCAAAATCCAGCGCCTGCTTGGCGATGACCCAGGTATAGCCCCAGAGCAGCGACAGCAGAACGATTCCTAACGCAGCCCACAGGCGTGATGTCGACGTGGAATCAGATTGAACGAACATCAGGCAGCTTCGACGAGCAGGCCCTTCAGATACTCCCCTTCCGGCGCGGCCAAGCCGACCGGGTGATCGCTCGACGCCATGAGACGGCGCAAAATCCGCGCGTCACGCCCCGCATCGGCCGCCGCACTCGCGACGATCTTCTGGAAAAGTTCGATACCAATGCCGCCCGAGCATGAGTAGGTCATCATGAGACCACCCGGCGCCAGCAGCTTGAAGCCGAACAGATTGATATCCTTGTAGGCACGCGCTGCCTGATCGGCATGCGCAGCCGATGGTGCGAACTTGGGTGGATCGAGCACGATCAGATCGAATTGCTCACCCGCCTTGTGATAGTCGCGCAACGCCTGAAACACATCGGCTTCACGCCATTCGGCCCGTGAGGCATCCAGCTGTGGATTCATCGCCAGATTGGATTTGGCCTGAGCCAGCGCCGGGCCCGACGAGTCAATCGACACCACTGACCTTGCACCGCCGGCCAAGGCCTGCAACGAAAAGCCGCCGGTGTAGCAGAAGCAATTGAGTATACGACGGCCTTGCGCCAGGGCACGCAGCAGCAAACGGTTATCGCGCTGATCCAGATAGAAACCCGTCTTGTGGCCGCCGACCACATCCACACCAAAGCGCACACCGTGCTCATCAATCAGCGGGAGTGCGTCAGGCGGCATTTCATCTAGCCCTTTACCAGATAACCAGCCGGTCAACGGTTCCAGACCTTCTAGCTTGCGTACGTCTGAATCCGAACGCTCGTAAATGCGGTGACAACCCGTGGCCTGCACCAAACCGGCGACGATGGCGTCACGCCAGGCGTCAGCGCCCGCGCTGGTCAGTTGCAAAACCACCATGTCGCCATAACGATCGGCAATCACGCCCGGGAGCCCATCCGCTTCCCCATGAATTAATCGTTCACCGGCTGGCTCGGCTTGTTCGCCGCGCAATGCCCCCCAACTGGCCCGTCTGGCGATGGCCTGTGCGATACGGCGTTTGAAAAAAGCATGGTCAATCGTTTCGTTGGCATCAAAGGTCCAGATGCGCGCCCGGATCTTCGACGCTGGGCTCCAGGCCGCACGCCCCATGGCAACGCCATGCTCATCTTCAACGATCACCGTATCGCCGGAACGGGCACGGCCTTTGAGTGTTGCCACCGAACCGGCAAAGATCCAGGGATGACGACGACGAACGGAACCGGATTTACCGGCGTGCAGAATCAGTGTGGCGGTCATGAGGCTTGGCTGTCTTCGGAATCGGGGATGAATTGTTCAGCGGCGTCACGCGTCGCCGCCGCTTTTGTGCGATGGGCACGTGGATGCGCCTGATCGTACACCTGCGCCAGGTGCTGAAAATCGAGATGCGTATAGACCTGCGTCGAAGCAATACTGGCATGTCCCAGCATTTCCTGTACCGCACGCAGATCGCCGGAGCCCTGCAGCATATGGGTTGCGAACGAATGACGCAACTGGTGCGGATGCACGCGTTGCGGCAAGCCCTGGCGCTGCCCGTGTTTTTGTAAACGCAACTGGATCATGCGCGGCGTAATACGCTGACCCTGCTGGCCGACAAAGAGCGCGCCCTCCTCCGGCTTTGCGATTTTTTCGCGTACAGTCAGCCAGGCTTCAATCGCGCTCAGCGCCGCCTTACCGACCGGCACCACGCGAGTCTTGTTGCGCTTGCCCAGCACGCGCACCTCGCCCTGTCGCAGGTCGGGCAGACAATCCACGTTCAATCCAACGAGCTCAGAAAGTCGTACGCCGGAAGAATAGAAAAGTTCGTAAATCGCCTGGTCGCGACACTGCAGGCAATGGTCGCGCTCAGCGCTCTTGGGATTCCCCGCATCGTTAGCTTCACGGGGCTCAGGCAGCGGATTGAGCAAACGAAATGCCTCGTCGACCGACAGCGCATCGGGGAGCCGCTTCGGGTGCTTCGGCGCATGGAGTCCTTCGGCGACGTTGGCGTCAAGCACACCGCGTCGCGCCAACCAGCGCAACAGACCACGCCAGGCTGACAAAGTCCGGGCAATCGAGCGGCCGGAGAGTCCGCCCGCATGCAGACGCCCGACGAAGCGACGCAGATCGAGTGCTGTCAGTTGTGCCGGCGTCGCACCGGCCGCGAGGGTTTGCAGACGGCGCAGATCGCGTTCGTAATTGCTCAGCGTATGCGGCGACACGCGCCGCTGATCACGCAGCTCGGCCAACCAATCTTCGGCACCGGGCCAGAGCGGCTCACGCTCATCGGCTTGCCCAGTATCCGTCATACAAGGAAAGCCTTAGGCTCTCAGCACGCGGGCCAGCGCGGCAGCGATAACGTCGCCCAGGCGCTCGATGTAGAGCGTACCCATGCCGGCCACGAAGCGTTCGGCATCGTCCGAACCCATCGCCAGCAGGCCCAGAGTCTGACCGTCAAAACGCAAGGGCACCAGCGCCATCGAGGCGATGCTCTCGCTCTCGCCACCAAACCAAGCGGCAACTTCGCCTGTACGCACGCTGCCGGTGACCGGGTGATTCATTGCGGAGATTTCCTTGACAAGTTCGGTGCTCACCGGCGTACAGACTTCATGGCCCAGATTCGCCGCGCCCTCGCCCCACAGGCGCAGACGTGCCTGAGGCACCCCGAAATCCTCGGCTAACGATTTCAGCACAATGTTCACCATTTGATCGAGACGATTGGCGCAAACTAGCGCAATGGTGAGTTGATGCATGCGCGCACCCAGTGCGTCATTCGTCTCGCCAACACCTAGCAGTTCGCCGAGACGATGCTCCAACAGACGATTTTTTTCGCGCAGGTTGATCATCTGGCGTTCGGCCAGCGAGATCGTACGGCCACTGTAGGGGTGAGAAATCTCGACCTGGTTGAAGAACTCGGCCTGCTCCTCAAAAATCTCCGGGTGGGCCTTCAGGTACTCCAGAACCGCTTCGCGCGTAACGCTCATAGATCAAACTCTCCAGTAAAAACCTTGACGGCTGGGCCGGTCATGATGACGGGCTGCCCCGGGCCACCCCAAGCAATGCTCAGATCGCCGCCGCGCGTTTGCACGCGTACCGGCGAATCGAGCAAACCGCGACGAATACCCGACACGGCAGCAGCGCAGGCGCCCGTACCGCAGGCCAGCGTTTCGCCAGCGCCGCGTTCGTATACCCTCAGACGAATGTTGTGGCGATCGATGATCTGCATAAACCCGGCGTTCACGCGTTGCGGGAAACGCGCATGACTCTCGACTTGAGGGCCCTGCACGGCCACCGGCGCCGCATCGACATCAGCAACCACCGTCACGGCATGCGGATTCCCCATCGACACCACGCCAATCGTTAGCGTTGTGCCATCCGGTAACTGCAACGGTTGCTCGGCGGCATCGCTGTCGGATTCAAAAGGAATCTCGGGCGGCGCGAAACGCGGCTGTCCCATATCCACCGTCACAAGGCCGTCAGCTTCAAGGCGTGGATGAATAATGCCGCGCTTGGTCTCGACGACAATGGCGTCCTTGGCGGTCAGCCCCTGATCATGCACAAAGCGCACGAAGCAGCGCGCACCATTGCCGCACTGTTCTACCTCGCCGCCATCGGCGTTGAAGATGCGATAGCGGAAGTCAGCGCCCGCCGTCTCCGGCGGCTCGACCAACAGCAGCTGATCAAAGCCGATGCCAGTATGACGATCGCCCAGCGCACGGATCCTTTCCGGGGTCAGTTCGACATACTGACGCATGCCGTCGATCACGACGAAGTCGTTGCCGAGGCCGTGCATTTTGGTAAATTTCAGGCGCATAATCGATACAACTTTCTCGCAAGTCAGCCATCAAGCCGGTGTAACTCTGCATTTTACTGGTTTATGGCATTCCATTCAGTGATTGTGACGTTCGATCGTTCCCACGTTTCTACCGACGACAGGCCGGCGCCCCGACGGATCGCCCATCTAGATATGGATGCGTTTTTCGCGTCGGTCGAGCTACTCGACTATCCGGAGTTACGTGGACATCCCGTAGTCGTCGGCGGACGCAATGTGCCAGCACCAAAAAAGCGCGGCGACGGCAACAGAACCTTTGCTCGACTGCGTGATTATGTTGGCCGCGGTGTCGCAACGACCGCCACTTACGAAGCGCGCGCCCTGGGTGTTTTTTCGGGCATGGGCCTCATGAAATCCGCCCGTCTGGCGCCGGACGCTTTTCTGCTGCCGGCCAATTTTGCGGCATATCGCGAATACTCTCAACGCTTCAAACAGGCGGTCGCCTCGGTCGCGCCGACCATCGAAGATCGTGGCATTGATGAAATCTACATCGACCTCTCTAATCACCCCGATGACAGCCTCGCCATCGCCAGACGGATCAAACAAGCTATTTCAGATGCGACCGGGCTTAGCTGCTCGATTGGCATCACACCGAACAAGCTGCTGTCCAAGATCGCTTCCGATCTGGACAAACCTGACGGCATCACGCTGCTCAGCATGGCCGATCTTCCGGAGCGCATTTGGCCGTTGCCTGCCAAGCGCATCAACGGTATCGGCCCGAAGGTTAACGAACGCTTGGCCAAGCTTGGTATTCATACCATCGGTCAAATCGCCGCCACACCGCCCGACCAACTGATTCGGCATTTCGGGCAAAACACAGGCATCTGGTTATACAACGCAGCGCACGGTATTGATGAACGACCGGTTGAAACATCGCGAGAGCCCAAATCCTTCAGCCGCGAAACCACTTTTCAGCAAGACTTGCACGTCCAGCGTGACCGGGCGGAACTGGGCCGCATCTTCACCGATCTCTGTCAGCGGGTTGCCGAGGATCTGAAGCGTAAAGGCTATGTCGGCAAAACGATCGGTATCAAGATTCGCTTTGCCGACTTCAAAACCGTCACCCGCGACATCACCATCGACACCATGACCGACGATGCCGCCGTCATTCGTCAGACGGCAGGCTCGTGTCTCAAACGCATCGCACTCAGCAAACCCATCCGTCTGCTCGGCATTCGGGTGTCTTCCGTCGTCGAACGCCACCAGGTCAACGACCTCATCCGGCAAAACGCGCTTCCCTTATGAGGTGCCGCGCGGCGCCTTGTAACGGTTATAGCCCCACAGATACTGCGCCGGACACTGGCGGATCAATTGCGCGAGGCCATCGTTAATCGACGCCGCCGTCGCTTCCAGATCATCGAGCGGCAGCGGTGCTGTCGGTGCGGCGCAGGTCAGCACAAAGCCTTTGCCACGCGGCAGGCGCTCGGCATAGGCAAAAATTACGTTAGCACCGGTTTGTGCCAAACGCGCGGCCAGCGTCATCGTATATGCTGGTTTGCCAAACCACGGCAACCAGGCGCCCTGACCGGCGGCTGGTACCTGATCGGGCAGTAACCCCACCGACTCGCCCGACTTCAATGCACGGATCAATCGACGCACGCCGGAGAGGTCGGCGGGCGCCACTTCCATCCCGACACGCGTGCGACCAGCGCGCAGGATTGACTCGGCCCAGGCTTGGCGCGGTTTACGAAACAACACGGTAATTGGCGTGGCATCGGCATGACTGGCGGCGTATTGCGCGGTGATTTCAAAGCAGCCTAGATGCGGCGTCAGAAACAGAATGCCCTTGCCGGCGGCGCGAGCAGCCTGCACATGCGCCCAACCTTCGACGCGCACGATTTTCGGCAAAATGGTCTGGCGCGGTCGTAGCCACAGCCAAGGCAGTTCGGCGATCGCCTTGCCGGCCTCGGCCTGTGCCTGTTGGCTGATGCGTGCCGCTTCGGCCGCACCGATGGCCTGTTTCAGATTCGCATCGAAATGTCGGCGGTAGCTGGCCGATTTCCAGTAAACAAACCGCCCCACCCAACCACCGAGCATTTGCAGCACCCCGAGCGGTAGACGCGTCAATAGGCGTACCAAGCCCAAATAGAGGCGGTGTTTCAACGGCAGGGCATCGGATGCAACGGTCATAAACAATGCAGTTGATTGACGTAAAACGATTTTGCAGGGAGAATTATCGCAGACCGCCGAGTTAATACGACAACTTGCAGGGCGGGGTGCACCGAAAACGGTGGCCGAATCTGCTAAAGCGTCCCTCGCTCGAACCGATCCCCGGAGCAGGACACG
>CAZSAE010000046.1:0-12313 GCA_964604765.1 uncultured Dechloromonas sp.
AACGTCGGTGGCGGTCGCTGCCCGATCGTCGATACCTTCTGGCAGACCGAAACCGGTGGTCACATGATCACGCCGATGCCGGGCGCCACGCCGCTGGTGCCGGGGTCGTGCACCCTGCCGTTCCCGGGCATCCAGGCCGCTGTGGTCGACGAAACCGGTAACGAAGTGCCTTGGGGTCAGGGCGGTATCCTGGTCGTGAAGAAGCCGTGGCCGTCGATGATTCGCATGGTCTGGGGCGATCCGGATCGCTTCAAGAAGTCCTATTTCCCGGAAGATCTGGGTGGCAAGCTCTATCTGGCTGGCGATGGCGCGATCCGCGATGCCAAAACCGGTTACTTCACCATCACGGGTCGTATCGATGACGTGTTGAACGTATCGGGTCACCGCATGGGTACGATGGAAATCGAATCGGCGTTGGTCGCTAATCCGCTGGTGGCCGAAGCCGCCGTGGTCGGCCGCCCGGATGATCTGACCGGTGAAGCCATCGTGGCCTTCGTCGTGCTGAAGGGCGCCCGCCCGACCGGCGACGATGCCAAGAAGGTCATCAAGGAACTGTCCGATTGGGTTGGCAAGGAGATCGGTCCGATCGCCAAGCCGAAGGACATCCGCTTTGGTGAAAACCTGCCGAAGACACGCTCGGGCAAGATCATGCGTCGTCTGCTCCGCTCCCTGGCCAAGGGTGAGGAAGTCACGCAGGATACCTCGACGCTGGAAAACCCGCATATCCTCGATCAACTTAAGGGCTAATCGAGATGCCGGCGCGGTGGCTCGCTACCGCGCCGGACCCCCCGCGAACTGCAACGATCATTCAGGAGGAGGGTGGTTCGCGACACCGGTCACCGCCGGAAACTCAGAGCCGATCATCAGAAGTCGGCCGTGCAAGACAGAGAAACCGGCGCGGGAGACTGCGCCGGTTTTTCTCTTTAAGTGGTTGCCTTAAGCGAAGTCAGTCAGGAGCCGATCATGCCGAAAGCCATGCAGAAGACCTTGCTCAAGCTGGGCATCCTCGGCTTTGGCGTCCTGTTGCTGTTTAATTTTCCGTTGCTGTCCTTGTATCGGGGTCATATCGGAGCCTGGCCCTGGTTGTACATTCTGCTGTTTTTGCTATGGCTAGTGGCGATTCTGCTGGCAAAACGGATCGTCGAACCGGATGCTCGCCTGTTGTCGCTATTCCAGCGCAAGGATGATCGGGACAACGCATGATCGCGACCTGGATCCTCGCGCTACTGACCTTTGTTTACCTGGGGTCGTTGTTTGCCGTTGCCCGCTTTGGCGATCGTCGTGCTGACGCGGGGCGTTCAGTCATCAATGCGACGGTCTATGCGCTGGCCATTGCCGTCTTCTGCACCTCATGGACCTTCTACGGCAGCGTGGGTCGGGCGACGACCGGTGGTCTGAGTTTTTTGACGACGTATCTCGGTCCAACGATCATGTTTCTATTTGCGGCGGTCATCCTCAAGATGATCCGCATCAGCAAATCGTTACGCCTCACCTCGATCGCCGACTTTATTTCGGCGCGCTACGGCAAAAGCCAAATCTTGGCCGGACTGGTGACCGTGATTGCCGTGATCGGGATTATTCCTTACATCGCCCTGCAATTAAAAGCGGTTTCCTATAGTCTGAAAACCCTGTTCCCAAATGATGCCGAAGCGCTGATTCCCGATGCACTGGAGTCGCTGGCCTTCATGCCCGATTCGACGGCCATCATCGCCATCATTCTGGCGGCTTTCACGATCGTCTTTGGCACGCGGCATCTCGATGTGACGGAACGTCATGAGGGTATGGTCCTGGCCATCGCCTTCGAATCGATTTTCAAACTCGTGGCATTCCTGGCCGTTGGCGGCTATGTGGTCTGGGTGCTTAACGACGGTTTCGGTGACATCTTTGCTCAAGCCGAAACGATCCCCTCGATTGCCCGATTGCTGCAAGGTGACGCGATCAACTTCGGTAACTGGTTCGCGATGACGTTGTTGTCGGGGCTCGCAGTGCTGCTGCTGCCCAGGCAATTTCAGATTACCGTCGTCGAAAACGTCGACGAAACGCATATGCGGCGGGCGATCTGGCTGTTTCCGTTGTACCTCTTGTTGATCAATATCTTTGTGTTACCCATTGCGATGGCCGGACTGGCGCATTTTCAGGCGCAGCCCGTCAATGCCGATACATTGGTATTGACGCTGCCGTTGGCGCATGGCGATGCCGGCATGGCCGTGCTGGCATTCCTTGGCGGCTTGTCGGCTGCCACCGGCATGGTCATTGTGGAGACGATTGCTCTGGCCACCATGGTGTCGAACGACCTGGTCATGCCCATTCTGTTGCGTGGTCGTTTTGACTTGAGCCGCCGGAAAGACCTGAGCGGTATCATCATGTTCATCCGGCGCTGCACGATCGTCTTTCTGTTATTTCTGGGCTATCTGTATTTCCGGTTTGCCGGTGAAGCCTATGCCCTGGTCTCGATCGGTCTGATCTCCTTTTTAGCCGTGGCGCAATTCGCGCCGGCATTGCTGGGTGGCATGTACTGGAAGGATGGCAACCGTTTGGGGGCGTTGAGCGGGTTGCTGCTGGGCTTTGCCGTCTGGTTGTACACGGCGTTGCTCCCGTCGTTTGGCAAATCGGGCTGGATCGATAGTGCTTTCATCACGCAGGGGCCAGCGGGGGTTCACTGGCTGGCGGCGCATGGTCTGTTTGGATTGACTACCCTTGATCCAATCGCGCACTCGCTGTTTTGGAGCCTGCTATTTAACTTGGGCGGGTACATCGTCGTCTCGGTGCTGACCCGACAGAACGCTAATGAATTGGCAACAGCCAGCCAGTTCGTCAACATCCACAGTGCGGCGACGCTGGCACCAAAAATCTGGCGCGGCACGGCATCGCCGGATGCGCTTATTGAACTCCTGAAGCGTTTTTTGGGGCCGAAGCAGGCGCAAAGCCGTCTGCAAGCCTATGCCAAAGGACAGGGAATCAGCAAGATCGGCAATCTCAAGGCGGACGCCGACTTCGTGATGTTTGCCGAAACGCAATTGGCGGGCACCATCGGCTCGGCCAGTGCGCATGTGATGGTGAGTTCGGTGGTTCAGGAAGAAGAGCTCGGCTTTGACGAGGTCCTGAACATTCTGGATGAAGCCTCGCAGGTGCGGGCGCACTCGAAGGAACTGGAGCGGAAGTCGGCGGAACTCGAGGCGGCGACAAGGGAGTTGCGTCAGGTTAACGACAAACTGCTTGAACTGGATCGTCTGAAAGACGATTTCATGTCGACCGTGACGCATGAACTACGGACGCCACTGACATCAATTCGTGCGTTTTCGGAAATGCTACATGACGATCCTGACATGGCGCCCGAGGACCGTACACGTTTTCTGTCGATCATTGTCGGTGAGGCCGAGCGCCTGACCCGTTTGATCAATCAGATTCTGGATTTTGCCAAGCTGGAATCCGGTCGCGTCGAATGGCACATCGAACGGCTCGATTTGCGCGAACTGCTTGATCATACGGCGGAGTCGTTGGGGCAGTTGTTCCGTGAACGCGGCGCCGAGTTTGTTTTAATCCTGCCGGAGGATAACCTGCCGGTTCTCGTTGACGTAGATCGCGACCGGATCAAGCAGGTGGTCATTAACGTGTTGTCCAATGCCGTGAAGTTCGTGCCGGCCGGTAACGGTCGTATTACGGTTCGTTTGAGGCGCGACAACGGCGAAGCCATGGTGGCGGTTCAGGACAACGGCCCCGGTATTCCGGAAGCCTATCAGGGACTCATCTTCGAGCGATTCCGCCAGGGCGGCAACACCATGACTGACAAGCCCCAAGGCACGGGGCTGGGTCTGCCGATCAGTCGCGAAATCATCGAACATTTTGGCGGAAAACTCTGGGTTGAAAGCACGACGGGTGGCCTGAATGCCGACGGTGCGACCATCGAATCCGGATCTACCTTCCTCTTTACCATTCCACTGGCTGACGCATGAAACAAAGGAGTTTGCGATGACCCATAAAATCCTGATCGTCGATGACGAGCCGAATATCGTGATGTCTCTGGAGTTCCTTCTTAAGAAAGAAGGCTTTCAGATCGATACGGCGGGCGACGGTGATGCCGCGCTTGAGAAAGTGAAGAGTTTTGGCCCGGATCTGGTTCTCCTGGACGTCATGATGCCGAAAAAATCGGGCTTCGAAGTATGCGAGATTTTGCGGGCTGACACGACATTGGCCAATCTGCGCATCATCATGCTGACCGCTAAGGGGCGCGATACCGAACAGGCCAAGGGCGTAGCGCTCGGTGCTGATGCCTACATGCTGAAGCCGTTTTCGACCAAGGATCTGGTCACGAAGATTCGTGAAGTGCTGGGCTGAGTGTTTTGCTTGCTGTGGAGTAGGCGCATAATTTAGGGCTTAGAACAAAGGATATAGCGAAGATGTTCTTGCGTGATTTGAAGGCGAAGTGGCGCTTTGTGCTGGTGGTCATTGCACTGGGTATGCTGATGACGGGGCCTTTCCTGCTGACCTCGGTGCTGATCTGGGCGGGAGCATCGCCGGGTATGCGCGATATGTTGGTCGAGCACCTTTTACCCCAGGTACCGCTTGGGGGGGTACTCACCACGGCCGGCTTCGTGTTGGGACTGGTGCTGGTGCGACGTCTCTTCAACCGTTATGTGACCGGCATGGCGGCAATGGTCGAAGAGCTGCGTCTGATGCTGGGGTCCAACCGCTCGTTCCGGATTACCGAAGAGGGGCCGCCGGAACTGCGTGAACTAGTGCGCGCCATCAATGATCTGGCGACCCAGCGCGATGCGTATATCGATGACGTGGAGGCGCAGGTCTCCAAAGCCAAGGCCAATGTCGAAGAAGAAAAAAATCGGTTGGCAGCGCTGATGTCCGAATTGGCACAGGCCGTCGTCGTCTGTAATCTCGATGGCCGCATCCTGCTCTATAACAACCGCGCACGGTTCATGTTTGAATCGCTGGCCAAGGGGCCGACCTCGGTGTCGAGCGGCGCGCTGATCGGTCTGGGCCGTTCCATTACCTCGATTCTCGAAGCCAGCCAGGTAGATTACGCGCGTGAAACGATCCGCATCCAGCTGGAACGCGGCAATCGTCACCCGATCGCCAATTTTGTGACCACGACCGATAACAGTCAGCTTATCCGCGTGCAGATCGCGCCGGTGCTGCGCGATAGCGCAGGTGCACAGGTGGCGTCGGGTTATATCCTCCTGATCGAGAACATTACGCGGGCGCTCGAACAGGACGCCAAACGCGATTCGGCGCTCGGCGAACTGACCGAAGGAAGTCGTGCCTCGCTCGGCACGCTGCGTGCGGCGGTTGAAATGCTGGCCGACAATCCGGAAATGGCGAGCGAAGATCGCGAACGATTTATCCAGGTCCTGTCGACCGAGGTGAAACGCATGAGCGAACGCCTGGACAGCACCCTGAAAACCGTTGCCGATTCACTGCGTCAAAATTGGCCATTGGACGACATGCTGGCGGCGGATATTCTGGAAGCTGCCGGCCGTCGGATCGAGTCACGACTCAAGTTGCCGGTCTCGGTACAGACGCAAACACCCGAGCCACTCTGGGTGCGTGCCGACAGCTTTGCGCTGGTCTCG
This sequence comes from uncultured Dechloromonas sp., assembly GCA_964604765.1. GTDB lineage: Bacteria > Pseudomonadota > Gammaproteobacteria > Burkholderiales > Rhodocyclaceae > Fluviibacter. The sequence continues at coordinate 5,586 of CAZSAE010000046.1, forward strand.
GCGCTGACTTTCCTGGCGACACGCGTCGAGGAGAGCGGCGAAGTGCGCTCTTTCACACTGGGTCTCGGCAGCGACGAACGTTTCGTGCATATCGACTTGATGTGGCTGGGTTTATCGATGTCGTCCGAAACTGTGCTGTCCTGGGAAATCGAACCGATGCGCGATGGTCATGGCGTGAATCCCCCCACGCTGCGCGAAGTTCTGGATCGACATGGTGGTGAAATCTGGTATCAGCGACAACGCGCGGCCAATCAGGCTTCGCTGCGCTTGCTCATCCCGCGCGCTACCCCCGAAGAGCGCGTCGAACTCAACGTGCGCGATGGCGATTCGCGCCCCGAATATTACGATTTCGATCTATTCGATCGACCGTTGGGGCAGGTGGATCTGGATCGGCCGCTCGCCGATCTGGTCTACACGGTATTCGATACGGAAACCACCGGTCTGGAACCGGCCAACGGCGACGAGATTATCCAGTTCGGTGCGCTCCGTGTCTTGAACGGCCGGTTGCTGCAACAGGAGCATTTCGAGCAGCTGGTAGATCCCCGTTGCCCTCTGAAACCGGCCAGCGTGGCCATTCACGGCATCACCGATAGCATGTTGGTGGGCCAGCCGACGATTGATCAAGTGCTGCCGGCGTTCCACGATTTCTGTGCGGATACCGTGCTCGTCGGCCACAATGTCGCCTTCGATATGCGCTTCCTGGAAATCAAGGAGGCAACGCTCGGCATCCGTTTCGATCAACCCGTGCTCGACACCTTGTTGCTGTCCGCAGTGGCGCATCCAAATCAGGAAAGCCACAGCCTGGAAGCGATTATGCAGCGTCTGGGCATTGAAATGGATCAGCGTCATAACGCCCTGGCCGATGCGACGGCGACGGCCAAAGTGTTTGTGCGTCTGCTACCGGCGTTGGCGGATCGGGGCGTGACGACGTTGGGTCAGGCGATTGAAGCTTCGCAGAAAACCTATTTTGCTCAGGTGAAGTACTGATATGAATTTTGGCGACAATACCTTCGCGGTGAACCGGGCGCAGACACTGGCTGCGCAGATCGAAAAAACTAAGGACATGTCCGGCCTTTTGGCGCTGGCCGACGAAGCCAAGCGCATCGACGAAACCTTCCTCGATGACGGCCTGAGCGGTGCGTTGGCGACCTATGGCATTTCATGGCTGAACGATGCGCTGGCGGCCCGGGTAGTGGCCATTACCGCCGAAGAGGCGCGCTTGCCGGCAGCGAACTGGTGCTGGATCGGCTTGGGATCCGAGGGGCGGCATGAGCAAACCCTGGTGACCGACCAGGATAACGGTTTAATTTTCTCGGCGTCAGATGAGCACGAGGCCGACCTGCTGCGTGAGGTCTTTCTTCCGTTCGCCAAGCAAACGAATCAACGTTTGGCCGACTGTGGTTTCACTTTATGCTCGGGCGACATCATGGCAGGCAACCCGGCTTGGTGCCGCTCGGAGGACGAATGGAAAACGCTTTTCTTCGATTGGATCCACAAACCGGAGCCGACGGCGCTGCTCAATGCCTCGATCTTCTTCGATCTTCGCCCGCTCTACGGCGACTTTGCGCTTGTCGATCCCTTGCGCGATATGCTGGCGCGCTGGGCGCCCGCGTCTGAAACCTTTCTGCGCCTAATGGCGACCAATGCGCTGGCGGCTGAACCACCGATCGGTTTTACCGGTGACGTAGTGATGGAAAAAGAGGGTAAGGACAAATTCGTCGACATCAAAAAATACGGTATCCGGATTTTTGTCGACACCGCCCGAATCATCGGTCTGGCGAATGGGGTCAAATCCGCCAGCACACGGACCCGCTTCCTGCAGGCGGGTGAGAAATTCAGGATGACGGCACTCGAAGTGTCGGCCGCGCTGCAGGCCATGTCGGAACTACAACGGCTACGCCTCAACCATCAACATCGGGCTATCCTCGCTGGCACCAAACCGGATAACCATTTGCATCCGGAAGAACTCAGTTCCTACGATGAGGCCGTCTTGCGCGAGGGCTTGAAGCAGGCCAAACGACTGCAGCAACGATTGAAGATGACCTACCGGATTTGATGTGCCGAATCGTTTGAGATTGTTACTCGGGGTGTATGGCCCCGCGTTATTTGTCTCGCTATTCGCCGTCGGCTTTGTCGTTGCGATCCTGATTTTGGGATGGCTAGAAAGCCGTGGCCTGAGTCAGCGCTGGATTGGCTATGCGTTTCTCTTCCTGACGCTGTTGGTTTTTTCGTTGGTGGGGTTGTTTACGCGCACCTCCGACGTGGTGGAATATTTTGTTGCAGGACGGCGCGTGCCCGCGATTTATGCCGGCATGTCGGCCGGCACCGATTGGCTATCGGCGGCCTCGTTTATTGGTCTGGCCGGAGCGCTTTATCAGACCGGCTATCAGGGACTCGCCTTCGTCATCGGCTGGACCGGCGGTTATGTGCTGCTGGCCGTGTTGCTGGCGCCTTATTTGCGTAAATTCGGCCAGTACACCTTGCCTGATTTCTTGGCCGCGCGCTACGGTGGCCAAACGATACGTTTGCTCGGTGCGTTCGCGGTCATTGTCGCCTCGCTGATTTATGTCGTTGCGCAGGTCTATGGCGTTGGCCTGATCACGAGCCGATTCATTACATTGCAGTTCGAGATCGGCGTCTATCTCGGATTGGCCGGCGTGCTGGTGTGCTCTTTTCTTGGCGGTATGCGGGCGCTGATGCATGCGCAGGCAGCGCAGTACCTCTTTCTGCTGATCGCCTACATTACGCCGATCACCATCTTGGCATTTGATAAAACAGGTGTGCCCGCACCGCCCGTGCTCTATGCACAGGCGATGCATCAACTGGTGACACTCGAACATGAGATCTTTAACCGCCCTGACGAGATTGCGGTTCGTCTGCTTTATGAGCAACGGGCACGTGCCCTCGAGGCCAAAATTGAGGCATTGCCGCAATCGCTGGCCGACGAGCACAAGCATCTGACGGAAAAAATCGAGCGAATGAAGGCGACGGACGCGCCGGCGCGCGACATCGTTCAGCTGGAACGACAACGCCGGCAAATGCCGGCGACGGCCCAGGAAGCGCATGCGGTTTGGCGTACGGATATGAAGGAAGCCAAACGTCGATCGGCAACGCCGGTGGATGATCTCGAGGCTTTCGCCCTACCCGATGATGCCCATAGTCGAATCAATTTCCTGGCGCTGGTTTTTTGTCTGACCATTGGTACGGCATCACTGCCCCACTTGCTGATGCGTTACTACAGCATCGCCAGCGTGAGTCAGGCCAGACGTTCCGTGTTCTGGACCTTATTCTTTGTGGTGCTGGTTTATCTGCTGGCACCCGCCTACGCCATTTTCGTCAAACTGGAAGTGATGCAGCATTTGATCGGTGCGCCCATCGATACCATGCCGGCGTGGGTCAACGCATGGACACGCATCGGCCTGGTCTCGTTCGACGACATCAATCATGATCATCTGATGCAGTGGGCGGAACTGTCGATCAGCCCCGATGTGATCGTACTCGCCACACCGGAGATCGCCGGTCTGCCCTATGTCATATCCGGCATGGTGGCGGCCGGCGGTCTGGCAGCCGCGTTATCGACGTCGGAGGGGCTGCTGCTGTCGATCACATCGGCATTTTCGCACGACATCTATTTCAAGATGTTGCGGCCTGATGCATCGTCGTCATGGCGACTGATCGTCTCGAAGTCCGTGCTGGTGACGGTGGCTATCGTCGCCGCCGCCATCGCGGTGCAACGTCCGGCGACGCTGGTCGACATGGTGGCGTGGGCATTCTCGTTGTCGGGCGCGGCGCTATTTCCGGCACTGGTGTTGGCGATTTTCTGGCCGCGCGCCAATCGTCACGGTGCGATCGCCGGTATCATCGTTGGTCTGGCGCTGACGGTCTACTACATCGCACGCGTCCGATTCGACAGTATTCCGTGGTTGGGCTGGTACGGGATTGGTATGGACCCGTGGTTCGGCATCGAGCCGTCGGCGGCTTCCGTTTTCGGCATCCCGGCCGGTTTTTTGGCTAATATGGTGGTCAGCTTGCTCACGCCGCCTCCGTCGGCAGAAACGCAGCAGTTCATTGAACGTCTGCGCTATCCGCGAATCCTCTACAGCCGTGGATCGGATGGCGAGGACGGACATGGCGTAGGCTCGCTGCACCAACAGCAGCGTCGCTATTGGCTCAAAACCATGTCGGCGACGGTTTTGTTGCTTGGCATCTGGTTTATGGTGACCTTCGTGGCCAGTTTCGTCGCTCGCTGGCTGGATCACTGGACGCTGCTCGGTTTGCCGTTGGGTTATGTCATCGGTGCACAAGGCGCCTTGCTGGTTTATTTGCTCCTGATTGGGATTTATGCCCGCTGGATGAACTACCTGGATCGCCAGTTCGGTGTGGATGAACAATAATGATGTCGAGCCTGTTGTTCGTGCTTATCGCCCTGCGTGCCATGATTGAACTGGTCGCCTGGGTATTGATGGGCCGCCTCGCACTGCGTCTGTTGGCCGGAAGGGCGGGGCAGGATAATGCGGTGCTAGGCCTCTTTGATGCGTTCCTGAAGCCACCGCGGGCGCTGTTGATCAAATTGATGCCGCATGAGTCGCTCCTGGTGCGTGACGGGTTGCTTTTCCTGCTGTTGGTATCGCTTTGGCTGGCTCTGGGGGTGGGCAAATGGTGGTTGTTGGCCTGATTGACCGCCTGGAGTTGCAAAGCGCGTCTTGTTTGGTTAGAATCCCGCTCCTGCAGTAGGCGCGTAGCTCAGCTGGTTAGAGCACCACCTTGACATGGTGGGGGTCGTTGGTTCGAGTCCAATCGCGCCTACCAACGAATTTAGTCCTGTTTCACGCTAAGCCAGAGTCAGATTCGCCGACTATCGCAATCCTCGCGACCCCGGCCACCTGCTCTGGCTTTTGTATTTGTTTTAAACCCATGCGAGCTCACGATGCCCGTTATCACGCTTCCTGATGGTTCCCAACGCGACTATCCCCAGCCGGTGACCGTGCTGGACGTTGCCGCCAGTATTGGCGCCGGCCTGGCTCGTGCCGCACTTGGCGGTCGTATCAACGATAAGCTCGTGGACACCAGTTACGTGATCGAAACGGACTCGCCGCTCGCCATCATCACCGACAAGGATCCGGAAGGCCTCGAGCTGATTCGCCACTCGACGGCGCACTTGCTGGCTTATGCGGTCAAAGAGTTGTACCCGGAAGCTCAAGTCACCATCGGACCGACGGTTGACAACGGTTTCTACTACGACTTCGCTTACTCGCGGCCGTTTACGCCGGACGATCTAGCGGCGATCGAAAAACGCATGGCCGAACTGGCCAAGAAAGATATCCCGGTCACGCGTGAAGTCTGGTCGCGTGATGATGCGGTGAAGTTCTTCGAAGGGCAGGGCGAGCGTTACAAGGCGGAACTGATCGCGGCGATTCCGCAGGATCAGGAAGTCTCGCTCTATCGCGAAGGCGATTTCATCGACCTGTGTCGCGGGCCGCACGTGCCGTCGACCGGCAAGCTCAAACATTTTAAGCTTATGAAGATCGCCGGCGCCTACTGGCGCGGTGACCCCAAGAACGAGCAGCTGCAGCGTGTCTACGGCACGGCCTGGGCCAAGAAAGAAGATCTCGACGGCTATCTGCACATGCTGGAAGAAGCCGAGAAGCGCGATCACCGTCGCCTGGGTCGGGCGCTTGATCTGTTCCACATGCAGGATGAAGCGCCGGGTCTGGTGTTCTGGCACCCCAAGGGCTGGGCGGTGTGGCAGGAAGTCGAACAGTACATGCGTCGCGTCTATCGCGACAACGGTTATCAGGAAGTGCGTTGTCCGCAGATTCTGGATCGTTCCCTCTGGGAAAAATCCGGTCACTGGGATCACTATCACGAAAACATGTTCACGACCGAGTCGGAAAAGCGCCACTACGCGCTGAAGCCGATGAACTGTCCGGGTCACGTCCAGGTGTTCAATGCCGGTCTACGCTCCTATCGCGACCTGCCGCTGCGCTACGGCGAATTCGGTTCGTGCCACCGCAACGAATCGTCGGGCGCGCTGCACGGCCTGATGCGCGTGCGCGGTTTCGTCCAGGATGACGGCCACGTGTTCTGTACCGAAGACCAGATCGAGGCCGAAGTCACCGCCTTCAATGCCCTTGTAAAACAAGTCTATGCTGACTTCGGCTTCAACGAAGTGGCTGTCAAGCTGGCGCTGCGTCCGGAAGGTCGCGTCGGTTCCGACGAGATCTGGGACAAGGCCGAAGATGCCCTGCGCGCTGGTCTGCGCGCCTCTGGCCTGGAATGGACGGAGCTGCCGGGTGAGGGTGCGTTCTACGGTCCGAAGATTGAATTCCACATCAAGGACGCCATCGGCCGTTCCTGGCAGTGCGGTACGATGCAGGTCGATTTCTCAATGCCGGGTCGTCTGGGCGCCGAATACGTGGCCGAAGACAATACGCGCAAGGTGCCGGTCATGCTGCACCGGGCGATACTGGGTTCGCTGGAGCGTTTCATCGGCATTCTCATCGAAAACCACTCGGGCGCATTGCCCACCTGGCTGTCGCCGGTGCAGGCCATGGTGCTTAACATTTCGGAAAAACAGGCCGATTACGCCCAAGCTGTGGTGAATCAGCTACATGCGGCCGGCTTCCGGGCCGAAGCCGATTTGCGTAATGAGAAAATTACCTATAAAATTCGCGAACATAGCGTTAACCGGCTGCCTTACCAACTTGTCGTTGGCGACAAGGAAAAAG
>CAZSAE010000047.1:0-11261 GCA_964604765.1 uncultured Dechloromonas sp.
GCGGGAAGGCTAGTCTGCCTCAAACAGCGCCAGCCCGCGCCCATGGGATCTTTTTAGGGTCGCACCATGCTGGTGGACCCGGATCGAGGAACTGTCGATCATGACCAGTTCGCCATCGAAAGCGGCGCTGACGGAGGACAGAAGCCGGTCCCATACGCCAGCTTTGCGCCAACGCACGAAACGGTTGTAGCACGTCGTGTATGGCCCATAGCGCTCCGGGATATCCGCCCAGGGGCTGCCTGTGCGAAACCGCCACAATATCCCATTGATCACCCGACGATCATCAACACGCGGAACACCGCGCACCTTGTTCGGCAACAACGGCTCGATCACCGACCACTCGAAATCCGTAAGCTCAAATCTGCGACGGCTCATCCAAGGCTCCTTCAAATGCCTTGAATCAATCCAATCTACATCTCGCAAGCCAGTTTATGAGTTTACCACCTAGGAGACCTGTGCGCGGGTGGACGTAGACCATTGGAGTAGAGCGTTTTTTGATCCTACGGCGGTGGAATAGAGGAACCACGCCCCGCGTTCCTTGAGGATCGCGTTGGCCTTCTCGCTCTTGTGGCTGGAGAGGTTGTCGAGGATCACCATGTCGCCCGGCTTGAGCGTGGGAGCGAGTTGGGTCTCGACCCAGGCCTCGAAGATTTGACGGTTCATCGGACGGTCGATCACCCAGGGCGCGGTCAGGCCATCGTGGCGCAGCGCGGCGATGAAGGTCTGGGTGCCCCAGTGACCGAACGGAGCCTTCATCCTCAGCCGCTGGCCTCGGCGCGCGCGACCCCGCAGGCGGGTCATCTTGGTGGTGGTGCCGGTCTCGTCGACGAACACCAGCCGTTCCGGGCGGCGGCGCATCCACGGCTGGCGATGGTCACGCCAGACCCGCCGCGCACGCACGATGTCAGCGCGATCGGTCTCGCTGGCCAGCAGAGTTTTTTTTGACAGTAAAACCTGCCGCCTTGAGCAGGCGCAGCACCGAGGTGTGATGCACGCTCACCCCATGTTCGCTCGCCAGCCGCTCGGTCAGTTCGCACAGGGTCAGCTCACCATCCGCCTCGACCCAGCCGATCACCATCTCGCGGTAGGCGCCCAGCTTGCCGCTGCCCGCAGGTCGACCCTGTTTGGCAGGCGCCACCGACCCGGTCTGCGCCTGGCGCTGCGCCAGCCTGACCGCCGTCGCCGCGCTCGCCCCAAAACGCCGCGCCGCTGCCCGTCGCGAACCACCCTCAGCAATCGCCGCATAAATACGGACACGAAGATCAGAAGAATGCGCTCTGCCCATGATCCACCTCCAAGGAGGAGGAATCACAAATCGACCCGCCAAGGAAACCTTCGATTCAGGTTATCCGCAGAACGCTCTAGACATGGACTGCGACAGGGTCACGAGATCGCTTCTTGCCTCCCTTCAAAGTCGATGAAGGTGTGCAGCAAGACGCTCCAGCAGCACTGCCATAGAAGGTTGATCATCATAATAGAGAGCACTTGTACTCCGGTATGCAGCTTCGAACCGTGATCGCGTCTCCGGATCGGAAAGCAGGAACGCTTCATTCCGTATAAGTTGCTTTTCGTCGGCCGCCGGGAAGCGAGCTTCCTTGTGTGCAAGGTAAGCTCTGCTGCCTATGAATGCTTGGACATCGGGATCCTCAAGAAGGCAATAGACATCATAATAATGCCGCAGAAAGTTTTGCGGCATCTCGCCGGTTTCCCCTTGCCGGCGAAACTTGGTTGAGATTGTCTGGAGCTTCTCGACGAGAGTGTACCCTGGCTCATAGCACGGCACGTCGACTGCCCGGTTGTCAGTAATATCCGGAACGCCGCTGGCGGCAGCCATATCATAGGCTCAAGATGAAATCAGACACGGTCGATTTGGAGAGACCTGATCGAAGCCTGCCTCAAGCAGAATACCCGACTTTATGCCTGCGGGAAGATGGTTGAGTTCGGGATAGAGCAAGCGAATGCCAGCACTCCGCAGTCGCTCGTCGTCGAAATTGTGATCGCGCTCCGCTGTGAGGAAGCCCGGAATGCTCAACCGAGGCGGCAGGCTATCATAGAACTGCCGCCGCTCATCGACATGGATCCGCTTGTTCTGGTTCCTTCCTGTCGGGAGTTCACTATCGGGATGGATAAGAATGTCGATGTCTTCGGAAAAGCGGTGGATCAGGCGGAAGCCCTTTGACAGCGAGGTGCCGCCCTTGAGCTCGAAGCCAAAACCCAACTGCTGCAAACCCCAGATACCATGCATGATCCAATAGTCTTTTTCGACTAGGCTTGGGTCGATTGCGTGGTTTCGGGCAGTCACGGCAATCAGATCGCCGAAATCAGGCAAGTTGTGCAGCAGCGTCATGTGCTGTGCAGCACAGGCGACAATAACCGCTCCGCTCGAGCCGAGCCAAAGTCGCGGACGGCCCGTGCCAGGCGTTTGCGATCCATTCCTCGCGCGCGCGCTAAGGCTTTAGGCAAGATGCTGGATGCATCTTCAGGCAGCCGCTCGAGGTTATGAAGCAGGTCTACGAGCAAGACCTCCTCGGTCAGATGAGCCGGTAAGGTGGCGCGCATACGAAAATCATACTCGCGACCATCGAGCTTGAAGCGCCCATGCCGCTTGTGGTTGTAGACGACCGGCACGTTGTGAAGCTGCGTGGTGCCCACACCTAGGCCATTGTAGGCATTGGGCGACACCATGAGAAAACGTTCATCCCCAAGGAACCTCCCCACCAGTTTCTCCGGCTTTGCCGGAGCATTACCAAAGCGGGTCCGGCGCGGCGCCATGTACAGACCGTTCGCCACCTTCTCAAGGCGTCCTTTCGCGACAAGCTGACGCAGATGCCGGTCAACGGCAGTTGACCAGCGTGCAAGATCTTTACGCCGGTAAACTTGCCCTGGTCGCAATTTTCGCGCGAGTTCCGTCACTGCCGACACTGAATGCTCCTTTGGTTTCCAGATAGGATCATTCAGACAAAAATGCAATTTTCTCATTAAAAATTCATGCACACGTTGACGGCGATGGCACCAAAACACCCAGTTCTCCTGAAGCAAATCTTGCCTACCTGCACGCGAATCACGCCATCGATGCGATCGTCTTACGGAAGCGCGAGAGCGCAATTGCAAAGAACACCACACCGATCGCTGCCGCCGCAGCAAACTGCGGCCAGACCACATCGATTCCGGCTCCGCGAAACAGAATCGCCTGCCCCAGTTCAACGAAATGAGTGGTTGGCGCAGCGAGCATGACGGTGCGCACCACCTCAGGCATGCTTTCGCGAGGTGTCGTACCCCCTGAAAGCATCTGCAGCGGCAGAAGCACAAGCACCGCCAACATCCCAAACTGCGGCATATTGCGCGCAATGGTTGCCATGAATATGCCCATTGATGTCGTCGCGAACAGCACCAGCGCCGCGCCAGAAAAAAACAGTGTTAACGATCCTGCGACCGGGATGTCGAGCGCTCCGCGTACCACCAGGTTGAGTGAGGCAAACGACGCCACCAGCACGACAAGGCCCATCGACCAGATCTTGCTCGCCATGATCTCGAAAGGCGTCACTGGCATGACCAGCAAATGCTCGATAGTGCCGTGTTCGCGCTCTCGGATCAACGCGGCCCCGGTCAGAATAATCGAGAGCATCGCGATGTTGTTGATGATCCGAGACAGGCCACCGAACCATTTTTTGTTCAGCGTCGGATTGAACCGTGCGCGCACTTCAAGGTCTACCGGGAGGCTTGTCTTGCTGCGGTATCGCTGCATGAAAGCAGTCACTTCACCCAGCGCAATTTGCTGGATGTAGCCGCTCCCGCTAAACGCCTGAGTCATGCGCGTCGCGTCAGTGTTAAGCTGGATTTCCGCCTTACGCCCTGCGAGAATATCCTGCTGGAAACCCGAAGGGATGTGCAGCACGAACGTATAGATTCCTGCATCCAGGCCGGGGTCGATCTGCGACGGAGCGATGCGATCGGGTGTCTTGAATTGGGGCGGATAGAATGCCGAAACGATCCGCTGCGACAGCGGCGAATTGTCCTCGTCGACGACGGCGATTGCCGCCTTGTTGAGGGTTTCCGGCATTGAAGAGGCGGACGTGTAGACCGACGCCGTGAACAGGAACAGGATCAGCACCAGCATTGTCGGGTCACGCCAAAGACTCCACAGCTCCTTGACGCCAAGCCGGTAGATGTTGGAGAGCTTCTGGCGCATGCTACTGCTCCTGCTTGCGCAACAGCGCAATCGCGACACCGATGATGACCGGGATTGCCAGCATCAGCGGCCAGAATGATCCCGCCAGATCGCCGAAACCCAGTGCCTTGTTGAATACCCCTCGGCTGATCGTGAACATATGGCTGGCCGGATAGACTTCACCGATGATACGGCCCGTACCCTCCAATGAGGAGACTGGATCGAGCATGCCCCCGTAGGTAACCGTGGGAATCAGCGTGCCGATCATCGCCAGGAACATCGCGGCGATCTGGCTTTTCGTGACGGCCGAAGCCAACAGCCCCATACCCGTGGCGATAACGCAGAAAAGCAATGCGGCCACCACCAGAGTCAACACGCTACCTGTGATGGGCACGTCGAACAGAAACACACCCAACAGCACCATGACCGTGAAATTCAGCATCGCAAGTCCGACATAAGGCAATTGCTTGCCCAGCAGGAATTCCGTTCGCGTGACCGGCGTAACATAAAGATTGATGATCGAGCCCGTTTCCTTTTCGCGCACCACGGCAAGCGCTGCGAGCATCGCGGGCAACATCAGAAGCAGCATTGGAATGACGACCGGCACCATCGCTGGCAGGCTCTTGACGTCGGGATTGTAACGGAAGCGGTTCTCGACCGATACCGACGAAGCGGTCGTCATGCCGGCCATGCGCATTTGCTCGGAGAGCCAGAGCTGATGCATGCCCTGGATATAACCCTGCACGGTTTCCGCACGAGACGGCATCGCGCCATCGAACCAGGCGCCAATGGCTACCGGCGCGCCACGCATTACATCCCGCCCGAAGCCGGGTGGAATCTCGATTGCAAGCGCTAGTTCGCCGCTGCGCATCCGCTTGTCGAGGTCGTCATAATCGGTGATCGGGCGTCGTTCGATGAAATACGGAGACCCGGAAATGTCAAGCTGATAGCTTTGACTCATCGCACTCTGGTCGCGGTCGAGCACGGCGTACCGTAAATCGTTTACGTCCATGCTGATGCCGTATCCCATCACGAGCAGCAGGATGACAGAACCTGCAATCGCCAGTGTACCACGGACGGGGTCGCGTCGCAGTTCAAGCGTTTCACGCCAGACGTAACTGAACAGCCTTTGAAGGCTGAACCGGCGTCTCGCAGGAGGTTGATCGTGAACTGGCTCGGCCTGTGCCTGGAGTTCAGGGATGTCCTCCGCTGGCGCCCCGCCTTCTCCGGCAGCCTCGAGCAGATAACCGATGAAGGCATCCTCGAGCGACTTCGCGCCCCGCTTTTCGACAAGCTTTGCGGGCGCGTCGCTGTCGAGTACCTTGCCTGCGTGCATCATCGACATGCGATCGCAGCGTTCGGCCTCGTTCATGAAGTGGGTGGAGATGAATATTGTCACCCGGTCGCGCCGCGACAGTTCGACAAGCAGGCGCCAGAATGAATCGCGCGCGACCGGATCCACGCCCGACGTTGGCTCATCGAGGATCAGTAGCTCCGGGTTGTGAACCATAGCCACGGCAAGACTAAGTCGTTGGCGAATGCCCAGCGGCAGACGCTCGGGCAATTCCTCCATCTCTGACTCAAGGCCAAAGCGGCCGGCGATCTCGACAACACGTCTGGCGATCTCTTCAGCCGGAACGTGGAACAAGCGCGCATGGAGTTCCAGATTCTGCCGCACCGTCAACTCGCCATAAAGCGAGAAGGACTGGCTCATATAGCCCACCCGGAGGCGTGTAGCGATGTCGCGCGGGTCCACCTCGTGGCCAAACAGCCAGGCCTGCCCTTCCGTTGCGGGGAGCAGGCCTGTCAGCATCTTCATCGTCGTCGACTTGCCGCAGCCATTGGATCCGAGAAAACCGAAAATCTCGCCGCGGCGGATGCGGAACGAAACATGGTCGACCGCAACGAAGTCCCCGAAACGCATGGTCAGCCCTTGCGCCTCGATGGCAATGTCATTCTCCTCGACATCGAGCGGCGGAATGACCACCGGTGCGTGGCCATCTTTGCGCTCTTCGGGCAGAAGTTCGGCGAAAGCGGCGTCAAGATCGTTGCAGCCCGTGCGCTCGAGCAGCTGGGCAGGTGTGCCGGTGGCTAGGATCGCGCCATCGTCCATCGCTACCAGCCAATCGAAGCGTTGCGCCTCGTCCATATAGGCGGTGGCGACGATTACGCTCATGCCGGGGCGCTGTTTGCGGATGCGCGCGATGAGATCCCAGAATTGCGCGCGCGCCAACGGATCGACGCCGGTCGTGGGTTCGTCGAGGATGAGCAGGTCCGGATCGTGGATCAGCGCACAGCATAGACCCAGCTTCTGCTTCATTCCGCCCGAAAGCTTACCCGCCGGACGCGACAGGAAGGTTTTAAGGCCGGTACTGCGCGTCAGGTCATCGATGCGCCGGCGTCGCTCGCCCGCGTCGTGACCGAACAGGCGAGCGAAGAACTGGAGGTTCTCTTCGACCGAAAGCGTTGGATACAGGTTCTTGCCCAAGCCCTGCGGCATATAGGCGATGCGCGGACAGACATTCTCACGATGGCGTCTGTCGGCCATATCGCCGCCCAGCACTTCCACCGCCCCGCCCTGCACGGCCCGCGCGCCGGCGACGAGAGAGAGAAGACTCGACTTGCCGACCCCGTCAGGGCCGATCAGGCCGATCATCCGTCCTGAAGCGATCTCGAAATCGATGCCGCGCAGGGCTTCCGCCTTGCCGTAGTGCAGATGCACTCCGGCAAGGCGGACGACCGGCGGTCCGCTCGGGGGCTGGGCTGTCGCCACCGGTCTTATTCCTTAACGAGGTTGCTGAGATTTGCGGGCCAGTCGGCTTTCGGATCAATTCTGACATAGGCCATGCCCGGAAGGCCAGTCTTTACGATATCGAGATGGCGCTGCAACAGGGCCGGATCGATCCGCGCGCGCACGCGGAACATCAGCTTCTGACGCTCACTTTCCGTCTCCACCGTCTTGGGCGTGAACTGGGCGACATCGGCAACGAAGCTGATCTTCGCAGGGATCACGATATTGGACGCTGCATCGAGAACGAGGCGCACCTCGCTGCCGATACGCACCTTGCCCGCCGCCGTCTCAGGCAGGAAAAAAGTCATGTAAACGTCCGTCAGGTCGACAAGGTTCATGACGCGTCCACCGCTTGCCACCACCTCGCCCGGTTGTGCAACACGGTACTGGATGCGACCAGAACGGGGCGCGCGAAGATCACTGTCCGCGATATCCGCCTTGATACGCACGATCGTAGCCCTGACGGCATCGACATTTGAGCGTGCGCCGATGACCTGGCTGCGTGATGCGGCGATGCTGGCGTCGACCGCCGCCAGCTGAGCTCGAGCCGCTTCGACGGTGGCCGCTGCGCCCTCAACCGAAGCCAGATTGTCATCCCGCTCCTGAACCGCCGTAGCGCCTTCGCGCGCCAGAGTTTCAGACCGTCCATAACGCTTGCGCGCGGCATTGAGTTCAGCCTCTCGCTGGCGGACTGTCGCCATGGCGGAGGCGCGCTCGCTTTGACGCTGGCTGACCTGGGTTTCGGCTATCTGGACATTGTTGATAGCCTGGGCGAGCTGGGCTTCGGCTTCGGCCAACTGGGCGCGCATGGTCTCGGTATCCATATGGGCGACAACATCACCCGCTTTGACCAGTTGTCCCTCTTCGGCGACGATGTCGCGGATACGCCCAGCGGTCTTGGCGGCAATGTCGATCTCGACCGCCTCGATGCGCCCGTTGCCGCTGGCGATACCTTCCGGAAGTTCCGCCGGCTTGAGCAGCAGATAGAGTGCTATGCCTGCCGCGATAATGGCCACGGCGATCCCGCCCAGGACAAGCCTGCTTTTGCTCTTGGCCTGCGTCATTGCGTCTGTCCCCTATCGCTTTCTGTCGAGTTCGTCTGGAAGGTCTGATCGGCTACGAAGCCGCCGCCAAGCGCCGAATAGAGCGCGACGATGCTGGAAATTTCAGCGCGCCGCAGCTGGACCAGCGCCTGTTCGGCATCGAACAGATCGCGCTGGGCATCGAGCACTTCGAGATAGGCGGAGCGACCGTTGTCAAAACGTAGCTGAGCAAGGCGCGCGCGCTCGCGCTGCGCGCCCAGCATGTCACGGGTAGTTTCGATCTGCTTTTGCAGCTGGCGCCGCTGAACCAGCGCATCGGACACATCCCGAAAACCGGTCTGGATCGCCTGCTCATATTCGGCAACGGCGCGCACCTCGCGCGCTTTTGCGACGTCAAGGTTGCCCTTCAAGCGCCCGGCATTGAATAGTGGTAGCCTCAAGCTGGGCGTAAAGCTCCATGCTTCACTGCCGCTTGAGAACAGACCATCCAGTTGATCGCTCATGGTGCCATAGGCGCCAGTCAATGAGATATTTGGCAGAAACGCTGCGCGTGCGGCACCGATATTGGCGTTGGCGGCACGAAGCCCATATTCCGCGGCCAGGATATCAGGGCGATAGAGCAGCAATTCCGATGGTAGCCCAGGCGGAAGGACCAGGCCTTCAGGCGCCTCGGCGAGAGATAGGTGTCCGGGCGCGATGCCAATCGAATGACCGACAAGAAGCGCCAAGGCGTTACGGTTGACCGCGCGATCCTGCTCCAGTCCATAGAGGGTCGTGCGGGCCTGGGCGAGCAGGGTCTGCGCCTGCATCATGTCAAGTTTCGAGCCGGAGCCCACTTCATAACGTCGCCGCATGATCCGCAGCGATTCCTCACGCGTGGAGATCGAGTTGCGGGCAAGGGCTATGCGTTCTTCATATTCGCGCTCCAGGAGGTAACCGTTCGCCACCTGTGCCACCAGTCCGGAGGCAACCGACCTGCGCGCCTCCTCTGTTGCCAGATACTGCCAACGCGCGGCATCGCGCAAATTGCGCAAACGGCCCCAAAAATCGATTTCCCAGCTTGCGCTCAACTGCGCGCTGATCTGCTCGGAACTGACCATTGTCGCCCCAGCTCCGGGAATATTGGCTAAAGTGCGCCCACGGCTATAGCCACTCACGGCGTCAAGCTGCGGATAGAGCGCAGCCCCTTCGATCCGCCAGGCGGCCCGCGCTTCGGACACACGGCTTGCCGCAATACGAATATCCCGATTATTTTCGAGCGCTTCGCCAATCAGCCGCTGAAGTTCAGGCTCGCGAAAAAATTCGCGCCAGCTCGTTCTGGCGATCGATCCGCCCGACGCATCAGGCGCATCATATGCAGTAGGTACCGGCATGGCCGGCGCGACATAATCGGGCGTGAACGAGCAGGCCGACGTACCGAGGAGCAAAAACGCGGCGAGCAAAAGCCGCCGCCTTTTCACGGCGATGCCCGGCCCTTTCCCATAGGGCCATTCCCGAGATTGCAACATTGGTACACCGTCCCTCGTCAACCCAACCAGGCAAGCAGTCCGCGTTACCACAACGCTGGCCACTTGCGACGACTGGTCGTCAAATTTTAGTTTGCCGCCGGAGCCTTGGCTTTGGAGCCCGGACGGCATCCGCAGGAGCGGCAACGGCATCGCCCCCCTGGAAGTCACCGCGTCCAGACATCGAAAACTCTACGAGCCCGCTGCTGCGCATCCTCTATCGAGAATGCGGCCCCGACGGCATCTCGCCATTCCGCAACCGCAGCGCTTACATCCGCCAGCGACGCCTGTCGGTTTTGCTCTACCTCCATAACAATTTCCGGCCATTGCGACAGCAATGGGAATTGAAACGGGGACACCTGCGGTGCGGCACCTGCCTGCGTAAATACCGCAAGACCTTGGGACGCAATTTTCGCCTGTCGCTGCGCGGCTACGCGGGCGACCTCGAACAAGGCCTGCCCCAGTTTTTGATTGGCACTTACAAGCGAAGTCATTTGATCAAATGGATAGCTCATCCGAAAACTTTCCTGACTGAAACGATAGGCATATCTGGAGAATGATCGCCCAAGGAAGAAATCAAAGTCACCCGTTAACCATATACTACCCGCTATTCATGGTAGGAACGGATCCTGCAAAAAAAGCAGCTAGCGCCGAAGTAAGGCAGACCACGGCCTGAGCAATTTCTTCGGGCCCTCCTCGCCGGCCAACCGGAATGGAAGATATTATCTTCGCGCGCACAGCGTCAGGCACAGTAGCCACCATGGCAAACCGAGACCACATCGCAGCCGACTGCCTTCAAAGCTTTTGCAATTGCGGTGCCAATGCCGCGCGTAGCGCCAGTGACGAGTGCCAAACTAGACATAAAAATCCATATTCTCAGCGCGACTTTAACTCCGGAACAGATTTTTCTGTTCGCGAAGAATCATATGTATGCGCACGAGTATACCTTCGCTTATGATTGAGGTCCAGCGGATGCGAATCGCATTCCTAAAAAAGGAGATTTTGCGATCATGCCTGACCGCACTCCCAATGCTGCGCCCCATGCCCGTACCGGTCGACCAACAGTGACGACCGGCAAGCGGCTTGGCGCTCATATTCTGGAGGTCGCCAGCAAGAATTTCCTTCAGCATGGGTACGAAGGCGCGAACATGGATGAAATCGCAACAGACGCTCAAGTTACGAAGCGGACACTATATCGGCGATACGGATCGAAGATCGGCCTATTCGGGGCTGTCATTGACCATGAACGGACCTGCTTTATCGAAGCGCTGGTTGTCCAGACGGAAGGAACCAGCGTTCGTGAGCGCATTTCGGTTGCTGCCCAAAACATCCTAGATGGATTTTTAACGCCGAAAGTGATCGGCTTTGACAGGCTTAAGGCGGAAATTGAAAGACTTGTCCCCGATTATTCGGACAATGCACTGCAGATTGTAACAAGCCATTGGGTCGATATCATACGCGAGACGCTCTTGGCCGATCCGGAAACTGCAAAATACGATAACGATGAGATCGAAGACATTGCTTCGTTACTGCTGGACACGCTCGTGCTCGCGCCACGTATGCGTATTCGTATGCTTAAAATTCTCGATAACACGCCTGCAGCCAAGTCAGCCCATATTGACCAAGCACTGGACTTGCTTGCGGCAGGGATACCCTCCCTGCGCCGGTAGTCGGGACCTGCGCGCCCGCCCCTCTCGATTTAAGAGCCCGTCTTCAAAAGTAGTTGAGTGATATCAGCCGGTTGCGCTTGACGC
>CAZSAE010000048.1:0-11208 GCA_964604765.1 uncultured Dechloromonas sp.
CGCATGGCTTGGCACTCGGCCGGCACCTATCGTATTGCCGATGGCCGTGGCGGCGCCGGTACGGGTAATCAGCGCTTTGCGCCGCTCAACTCCTGGCCGGATAACGGCAACCTCGACAAGGCGCGTCGTCTGTTGTGGCCGATCAAGAAAAAGTACGGTAACAAAATCAGTTGGGCCGATCTCATGATCCTGGCTGGCAACATGGCCTACGAATCGATGGGGTTGAAGACCTTTGGTTTTGGTTTTGGTCGCGAAGACATCTGGCACCCGGAAAAGGATATCTATTGGGGTTCGGAGCGAGAGTGGCTGCAGAAGAGCGGCGGCGAGGGTAGCCGTTACTCGGGCGAACGCGATCTGGAGAATCCGCTGGCGGCAGTCATGATGGGCCTGATCTACGTCAACCCGGAAGGGGTTGATGGGCAGCCCGACCCGCTCAAAACAGCGCGTGACATCCGCATCACTTTTGCCCGCATGGCCATGAACGACGAAGAAACCGTCGCGCTTACCGCCGGTGGTCACACGGTGGGTAAGGCACACGGTAACGGCAACGCGGCCAACCTCGGCCCGGCGCCCGAAGGCGCGCCGCTCGAAGAGCAGGGGCTGGGCTGGATGAACCATAAGACACGCGGTATCGGTCGCGACACGGTCACCAGCGGCATCGAAGGCGCCTGGACGGCGAAACCGACACAGTGGGATAACGGCTACTTCGACATGTTGCTCAACCACGAATGGAAGCTGACCAAGAGCCCGGCTGGCGCCTGGCAGTACGAACCGGTCGATATCAAACCGGAAGATATGCCGGTGGATGTCGAGGATCCGTCGATCCGCCGTATGCCCATGATGACGGACGCCGACATGGCCATGAAGATGGATCCGGAATACCGCAAGATCGCCGAGCGGTTCCATAAGGATCAGGCCGCCTTCAGCGAAGCCTTTGCGCGCGCCTGGTTCAAGCTCACGCACCGCGACATGGGTCCGAAGGCGCGCTACTTCGGTCCGGATGTGCCGAAGGAAGACTTGATCTGGCAAGACCCGGTCCCTGCCGGCCGCACGGATTATGACGTCAACGCCGTCAAAGGTAAGATCGCCGTCAGCGGTCTCTCGATCAGCGAGCTGGTCAGTACGGCTTGGGATAGTGCGCGCACGTTCCGCGGCTCGGACAAGCGCGGTGGTGCTAACGGCGCTCGCATCCGCCTTGCCCCGCAGAAAGACTGGGCCGGTAATGAACCGGCACGCCTAGCTAAAGTCCTCGCCGTCTATGAAAAGATCGCGGCGGAGACGGGAGTGAGCGTGGCCGACATCATCGTGCTTGGCGGCAATGTCGGTATCGAGCAGGCGGCCAAGGCCGGTGGCTTCACCGTGACGGTGCCGTTCGCGTCCGGCCGTGGTGATGCCACGCAGGCGCAGACCGACGTCGAATCGTTCGCTGTCCTTGAACCGGTGGCGGATGCCTACCGCAACTGGCAGAAGCAGGATTTCGTCGTCACGCCCGAAGAGCTCATGCTTGACCGCACCCAACTCATGCGCCTGACCGCGCAGGAAATGACGGTGCTGGTTGGCGGCTTGCGCGTGTTGGGTGCCAACTACGGCGGTAGCAAGCACGGTGTCTTCACCGACCGCGAGGGTGTGCTCAGCAACGACTTCTTCGTCAATCTCACCGACATGGCCTATAGCTGGAAGCCCACCGGGCGCAACAGCTACGACATCGTTGAGCGCACAACGGGCAAAGCGAAGTGGACCGCCACCCGCGTTGATCTGGTCTTCGGCTCGAACTCGGTGTTACGTGCCATCGCCGAAGTTTACGCACAGGACGACAACCGTCAGAAATTCGTTGACGACTTTGTCGCGGCCTGGGTTAAGGTGATGAACGCGGATCGTTACGATCTCGTCTGATCGAACTGCAATTGAGCAACAGAAGGGGCAGCGATCGCTGCCCCTTTTGCATGGTGATGGAAATGGCTTGAATTCTCGGGCTGCTGTGGCCTGACGTTATAATCGCGCTGTCGTCTCCGTAGTTAAATGGATATAACTTTCCCCTCCTAAGGGAAGATTAGAGGTTCGATTCCTCTCGGGGACGCCACGTTGCGATACTCATGCTTGGACGCCCCATGAAATATCTCCTGATTCTTGTCGTTCTCGGCCTGTTATTCTGGTTCTGGCGTTCGCACGCCGGCAGTAAGGCCAATGAGGGCGCGTTGCCCGCAGTCGGCCAACCGGCGCCCGCATTCACATTGCCCGACACGCGCGGCACGCGACATCAACTCGCCGATTATCGTGGGCGCTGGGTCGTGCTGTATTTTTATCCCAAAGCCGACACGCCCGGTTGCACGCGTCAATCGTGCAAATTCCGCGACGATTGGCACAGCTTTCAGGAAATGGGCGTGGTGCTCATCGGCATCAGCGCCGATAAGCCAGCCGATAACGCCGCCTTCGCGCTCAAGTTCCACTTGCCGTTCCCGCTACTCTCCGACACGGGGGGTGAGTTTGCACGTCAGTATGGCGCCTGGATGAATCTGGGTGTTACGGGTTTCCCGCGCCGTTACACGTACATCATTGACCCCGATGGCCGTATCGCGCAGGTGTATACCGATGTGTCGGTGTCGGAGCATAGCGCCGAAGTCGTGGCTGATCTGAAGCGATTGACCGGGCGCTGATCGTTTATGCCTTTATTGTCCGTTAGCGGCGGTTGCCTGGCCTATGGCGACGTGCCGTTGCTCGATCACGTCGAGTTTCAGATCGATGCGGGTGAACGTGTTGCGCTGATCGGTCGCAACGGCACGGGTAAGTCATCCTTGTTGGCGGCGATTGCCGGTTTGCGCGCACTCGACGACGGCACGCTGTGGAGGGCCCCCGATCTGCGCATCACCTATGTCGCTCAGGAACCGGAATTCGCTCCGGACGACAGCGTTTTCGACGCGGTGGTCGGCGGCCTCGGCGAGCAGTCACGATTGTTGGCCGCTTACCATGATCTCTCGCACCGTCTGGCCGATATGCCGGAGTCCGAACGGGCGAATGCGTTGGACGAATTGGCGCGTTTGCAGCACGAACTAGAAAGCGCCGACGCCTGGCAGCAGAACGCACTGGCCGAACGCGTGATCGCCGAGTTTCACCTCAACCCCGATGCACTCATCGACGGGTTGTCCGGCGGTCAGAAGAAGCGGGTCGCCCTGGCGCGTGGTCTGGTCTGTGAACCGGATGTGCTCCTCCTCGACGAGCCGACCAACCACCTCGACATCGCGGCCATCGACTGGCTGGAAAATCTGTTGTTGGCGCGTAACGTCGCGCTGCTCTTCATCACGCACGACCGGCGCTTTCTGGATCGTCTGGCGACACGTATCGTCGAACTGGATCGCGGGCACCTGAGCAGTTATCCCGGTTCGTTTAGCAAATATCAGGAGCGCAAAGCGCAGCGCTTGCATGAAGAGGCGCTTGATCAGGAACGCGCCGACAAGCTGCTGGCGCAAGAAGAGATCTGGATCCGTAAGGGCGTTGAGGCAAGACGCACGCGTGCACAATTTCGCGTGCAGCGACTGGATCAGTTGCGCGCCCAACGTGCCGCCCGCCGCAATCAGCAAGGGCAGGTCAGCATGCGCGTCGATGCCGGTGAGTCGTCCGGTGCGCTGGTGGCCGATCTGATCAATGTCTCTAAGTCCTATGGTGGTCGTAAAATCATTAACAACTTCAGCGGCCGCATCATGCGCGGTGACCGCGTCGGGTTGATCGGGCCGAATGGCGCTGGCAAGACAACGATGCTGCGTCTGATTCTGGGCGAAATCGAACCGGACAGTGGCACGGTACGCCGGGGCACCAAGCAGCAGGTCGCCTACTTTGACCAGTTCCGCACCGCGCTGGATCCGGAAGCGCCCTTGCACGAAGTCATCTCGCCGGGGTCCGACTATGTTGACGTCGGCGGACACCGCACACACGTCATGAGTTATCTCAGCGACTTTCTGTTCTCGCCGCAACGGGCACGCTCGCCGGTCAAATCGCTGTCGGGTGGCGAACGCAATCGGTTACTGCTGGCCCGCTTGTTTGCGCGACCCGCCAATATCCTGGTGCTCGATGAACCGACGAATGATCTGGATATCGATACCCTCGAATTGCTGGAAAGCCTGTTACAGGATTACGCAGGGACGATTCTGTTGGTCAGTCATGACCGGAGTTTCCTCGATAACGTCGTGACTCAGGTGATCGCGGCGGAGGGCGATGGACAATGGCGCGAGTTCGTCGGCGGCTACAGCGATTGGGCGGCCTGGCATGCCGAGCACCAGAAAGCGCGACTCGCCAAAGCAGCGCAGGAAAAACCGGCGGTCAAGTCGAACCTCAAGTCGGCAGATATACCGGCCAGCGGTGCGCGCGCCACCAAGCTGACGTACAAGGAGCAGCAGGAGCTTAATGCGTTGCCGGGGCGTATCGAAGCGCTGGAAAGCGAACAGGCGGTGCTCTTGGAAAAGGTCAACGACCCGGCGACCTACACGGCAGACCCGACGGCCGCTCAAACCCTGGCAACGCGTCTGGCCGAAATCGACGATGCGCTGCTCGTTTTGCTCGAACGCTGGGAAGCACTGGAAAGCAAGACGGCCGCCAAGTAACGCGCAACCCCGGCGCAACCTCGGATTCAAACGCGACGCTGCATTAGCACTGCTAAGGCGTTTCCCAATCCAGTGTGTAGTCGCTATAGCCATCGGTGGCCAGCTGTTGACTGAGCCAGGGCAGCGTGGCTTCCAGCGTTTGCGGCAGCGTCCAGGGTGGATTGATAATGAATAGCCCGCTGCCCGTCATGCCTAATCCGTCGGCGGCGGGTGGCTGCGTACTCAAGGTCACATGCAACCAGTTCTCGGCGCCCAGCTTCATCAATCGTTCGGGCAGTTCCACTGATTCGCGCCGGGCCAGTTCCGGATACCACAGCACATAGGTGCCGGTGGCGAAACGCTGTAGGGCGTCGCGCAAGGTTTGAATGACTTTGCCGTAATCGGCCTTGTCTTCATACGCGGGGTCGATCAGCACGGCGGCGCGCCTTGACGGCGGCGGCATCAGAGCTTTTAATCCGGCCAGGCCATCAGCCTGGGTGATCTGCGTGCGCTTCTGGGCAACGCGCAGTGCTTGCGCCAGCAACGGCGCCTCGGTCGAGTGCAGTTCGAAAAAACGCAGTGGGTCAATATTGCGCGTGCACTGGGCGGCAATCCACGGCGAGCCCGGATAGTGCAGTAATGAGCCACCGCTGTTGGCAGCGGCAAGCACCTCGCGATAACGCGCCACGGCTTCGGGAAGTTCGCTGTCCGGTAGATTCCACAAGCGACCGATGCCGGTCGTCCATTCGCCGGTCTTTTTGGCCATGTCGCTTTCGAGCAGATACATGCCGGCGCCGGCGTGCGTATCGACCACCATGACGGGTTTGTCCTTGCGCGTCATGTAATCCAGGATCTGGATCCAGGTCAGGTGTTTGAGGACGTCGGCCGGGTTGCCGGCATGGAAGGCGTGGCGGTAACTCAGCATAAGTCAGAGCAGAGGAGAGACAAGTTGGGCGGCGTTTTCGAGCAAGCGTTCGCGCAGAGGACGTTGTTCGCGGGTCTTGAGATCGATCGGGATGGATTGGCTCATATACTGATCTTGCAGGGCCCTTAGCTGTTGACTGAATTCCTTGTCATAGACCATGAGCGTGATTTCGTAATTCAGACGCAGACTGCGCATATCCAGATTGACTGAGCCAAACACGCTGAAGGTGCGATCGATCACCATGCTCTTGGTGTGCAGTAGGCCATCCTTGTATTGTTGGATTTTCACGCCGGCGATGAGCAGGTCATCCATGTAGCTGCGACTGGCGTATTTGACGAGCAGGGAATCGACGCGCTCGGGCACGATCAACGTCACGTCAACGCCACGCCCGGCAGCCGTTTGCAAACCCTGCAGCAGCGCATCATCCGGCACGAAATAGGGTGTTGTCATGACGACTTCGCTGCGGGCGTCGAGAATCGCACTGAGCAACAGGTGCGACATATTGGTCAGCTGGTAACTGGGGCCCGACGGCACGGCCTGGGCGATGGTGTTACCGGGGGCGATGCAGGGCGGTGCGCTCTGCATCTGATCCAGATAGCGACCAAAGCCCGGAATGTTATTGCTCTCAACGGCCCAGTCGCCCTCGAACACGGTGGCCAGCGCTTCCGCCGCCGGGCCTTCGACGCGCGCCATGGCGTCCACCCATTCGCCGACGCCGGCATCCTGCTTGAAGAAGGCCGGATCAACCAGATTCAAACTGCCGGTCCAGGCAACGGTCTGGTCAATGGCGGCGATTTTGCGGTGTAGGCGCAGATCGGCACGACCGAATTGCAGCTTGAGTGGATTAATGGCGCAGGCTTTGGTCAGTTGAATCCCCGCACGGCGCAGCTTGGCTGGCCAGACGCTTTTCCAGAAGCTGGCACTGCCCAATTCATCGAGCAGGACGCGACAAAGCACGCCGCGCCGGGCGGCGCGCACGAGGGCTGCAGCGACCAGGTCGGCCGTGCCGCCCGGATTCCAGATGTAGAACTCCAGATCGCAGCAGCGCTGCGCGCGGTCGATGTCCGCGATCAGGGCTTGCAGAATCGATTGGGCGTCCGGGTAGAGTACAACCCGGTTACCGGGGACCGGCGGCATGCCGCCCCGGTATTCGGCCAGGTGCGCCATCGGCCTAAACTGATCGGTAATATGGCGTTCGGCATCGGGGTAGCGCCGATCCAGCAGCTGCGTCATGCGCCGGTAAAGCGGGGTGGCTTTTTCGATGCGCTGGGTGCGGTCGCGACCGATCGGTCGTTCGCCCACGAGAAAGTATGCCGCCAGGCCAACAATGGGCACGAGCGTGACGATCAGAATCCATGCCAGGGCTACGCCTGGCGGCCGCCGAATCCAGATAATGCGCGTGGCGAATGCCAGCACGATCATCGGGTGTATCAGCAGGTAAAGCCAGTGAGAGGCAGTCAGAAAAGCCCAGACCATCGAGATTACCGGTGAAAAAGGGGAGAGGAAACTGTCTATCCGGCTCTAACGCCATGATAAGTTCTCAGTTTAACCTGCCGCGTTGGGTTGCATCGCATCAACGGGTCCTTTAGCATGCCACTTTCAGCAAAGAAAGAAGACGACGCATGATTCCCGAACTCGGCCAGTTTGCCCTGGCGTTCGCGCTGATGGTTTCGCTGGCGCTGGGAATTCTGGGCCTCGCCGGACCCCAGTATCAGATTCCCCTGTGGAGCCGCATGGCGCGGCCGCTGGCACTGATATGTTTTGTGCTCATGATGGCGGCGTTTGTCTGTCTGACCATCAGCTTTGTCGTCAGCGATTTCTCGGTCGTCTATGTCGCCCAGCATTCCAATACCCAGCTGCCGCTGCAGTACCGGTTCGGAGCCGTCTGGGGTGGGCACGAAGGGTCGTTGCTGCTCTGGGTTGTGATTCTGTCCGGCTGGGCGGCGGCCGTCGCCGTTTTCTCGCGCTCGCTGCCCACCGAGATGGTGGCGCGCGTGCTTGGCGTATTAGGCATCATTGCCTTCGGCTTCATTCTCTTTATTCTGTTTACCTCGAACCCCTTCAATCGCCTCATACCGGCCGTGGCGGAAGGGCGTGATCTGAATCCGCTGCTGCAAGATCCGGGGCTGGTGTACCACCCACCCATGCTCTATATGGGTTATGTCGGCTTCTCGGTGGCCTTTGCTTTCTCGATCGCCGCCCTGCTCGCCGGTCGGCTGGACGCGACTTGGGCGCGTTGGTCCCGCCCGTGGACGCTGGCCGCCTGGATCTTTCTCACCATCGGCATCGCACTCGGCTCCAACTGGGCGTATTACGAACTGGGTTGGGGCGGTTGGTGGTTCTGGGACCCGGTCGAGAATGCGTCGTTTATGCCGTGGTTGGTGGGTACAGCGTTGATTCACTCACTGGCCGTTTCGGAAAAACGCGGTAGCTTCAAGAACTGGACGGTATTGCTCGCCATCGGCGCCTTTTCGCTGTCGTTACTGGGCACCTTTATCGTGCGCTCCGGCGTGCTGACCTCGGTGCACGCCTTTGCGGCGGATCCGGCGCGCGGCGTCTTCATTCTGGTGTTTCTGGCCATCGTGGTCGGCGGGTCACTGGCGCTGTTTGCCTGGCGCGCACCGACCGTCGGGCAGGGCGGGGCGTTTGCCCTGGTTTCGCGTGAAACGTTGCTGCTCATCAATAACGTGTTGTTGCTCGCCGGCGCAGCAGCAGTGCTATTGGGTACGGTGTATCCGATGATCATCGACGCCTTGAATCTGGGCAAACTCTCGGTCGGGCCGCCGTATTTCAATGCCGTCTTCGTGCCGATCATGTTGCCCTTGCTGTTGCTGTTGCCGCTGGGCGCGGCGGCGCGCTGGAAGCAGGATGCGTTGTGGCCGATCTTCCGCTCGCTCAAGATCGAAGGCCTGCTTGCCATCGTGGCGGCTGTGGTACTGCCCATGCTCATGGGGCAGTGGCGGCCGATGGTGGCGTTAAGTACCGGGCTGGCCGTTTGGGTGCTGGCCACCACGATCGGGCAGATCGTGCGCCGTGTCCGCAGCGGTTGGCCGCCGCTGGGCTTCTGGGGCATGCAACTGGCGCACCTGGGTTTGGCCGTGTTCGTAATTGGGGCGACCTTCGTCAGCAGTTATCAGGTCGAACGTGATGTCAGCATGGCGCCGGGGGACACCGTCGCGATTCATGACATCCAATTAACGCTGCAAGGTGTGAACCCGGTGCGTGGCCCCAACTATGAAGGCATGCGCGGCGAAGTAACCTTCGGGCCGGTCGATAGGTCGTCCCACTCGCCGGCGCCGATCAGCGGCACCTTGCACACCGAAAAGCGAACCTATTTTTCATCGACGATGCCGATGACCGAAGTGGGCATCGACAGCACCATAACGCGTGACCTGTATGTCTCGATGGGCGATTCAACAGGTAACAATGCCTGGGCCGTGCGCGTCTACTACAAACCCTTTGTCAGCTGGATCTGGGCGGGCTGCGCGCTCATGGCCCTGGGTGGATTGCTAGCCGCTTCTGATCGGCGCTATCGCGTACGCAAAAGTGACAGCGCCGACTCTGCTGATGCCGCAATGAACGACGCGGCCGCATCCCATGATGGAAAGGTTGTTTGATGAAACGTTTCTGGTGGTTTTTGATCCCGCTGCTGGCTTTTGCCGTGCTGGTGTTTTTTCTGGCGCGTGGTCTGACCAAAGACCCCAGTTACGTTCCGTCGCCGTTGGTCGGCAAACCGGCGCCGACATTTAACTTGCCGCAGTTGCATGATTCGAAACAGACCTTCTCGCCAGAAGACCTCAAGGGACGCGTCTGGTTGCTTAATGTCTGGGCCTCGTGGTGCGTCTCCTGCCGTGAGGAACATCCGGTGCTGGTTGCCTTTGCCCGCGCGCATGCGGATGTGCCGCTCATCGGGCTGGATTACAAGGACCAGCGGGCCGATGCGTTGGCCTGGCTCAAGCAGCATGGCAATCCGTATGTGCTGTCGGTATTTGATGGCGACGGTCGTGTTGGCATCGACTACGGGGTTTACGGCGTGCCCGAAACCTACGTTATCGATCAGGCGGGTGTGATCCGCTACAAACACGTGGGACCGTTGACGCCACAAGTCGTTCAAACGGTCATCGACCCCATGCTCGGTGAGTTGCAGAAGAGGTCGCAGCCATGAAGTTGATGCATGCCCTCGCAGCACTTGCCGTGCTGATGGTGCTGACGGTCAGCCCGCTTGCGCAGGCCGCCGAAGCGCAGCCGTTGGCGCAGGACCCCGTGGTTGAAAAACGCCTCAATGCGATTTCAGAAAACCTGCGTTGTCTGGTCTGCCAGAATGAATCGCTGGCGGGTTCACGCGCCGATCTGGCTGAGGATCTGCGCCGTGAAGTGCGTAATCTCATTCTGAGTGGCAAGTCGGATCAAGAAATCATCGAGTTTCTGGTCGCCCGTTACGGCGATTACGTTCTTTATGATCCGCCGTTCAAGGCGACCACCGTCTTGCTCTGGGTTGGGCCGTTCGTGGTGTTGGCGGGTGGCTTAGTCGGACTGATTGTTTTCCTGCGGCGCCGCGGCCGTGCGACGTCGTCCAGCAATCGTGACGAAGAGCCAGTGTCGATGGCGTCGATTGCGCCGACCGATGCCGCTGCCAGTCGCGCAAACGCCGCGTCTGCCGCGCCAACAGTGTCGTCAGGCCGCTGGCTGCTGTGGCTGTTGCTCGTACTGATCCCGTTGGGTGCGGTAGGCGTGTATTTCAAGGTGGGGACGCCGCTGGCGCTGAACCCGGACAACTTGCGGCCACGTCCGGATCCCGAGGTCATGGTCGCCCGCCTGCAGGCCAAGATGGATGCCAACCCGAACGATCCGCAGGGCTGGATGCTGCTTGGTCGCGCTTACATGATGCTCAATCGACCGGTTGATGCCGTCAAAGCTTACGATCACATCCTGCCCGAGGTGAAGCAAGACCCGCAGCTGACGGCGGCTTATGCCGAAGCGCTGGCGGCTTCCGGTGACATTAAACGCGCCCAGGCCTGGATCGATGCCGCGATGAAACGCGGTAGCAATGATCCGCAGATTCTCTTCCTGGCGGGCGGTCTCGCCTTCGCGCAGGGCGATAACGCCAAGGCCATTCGTTTTTGGGAGCAGGTGCTGCAGCGCTTCCCGCCGGGCTCGGACGAAGCGAAGTTCGTGCAGGAAAACATTGCCGAAGCCAATATGCGGCTGAAATCGCGGCTGAAATAAAACCCCGGCGCGCCGGGTCGAAAGACCGGCGTCGCCGCAGTTGCTGCGCTTGGATTATTTCAGCGTCTTGCCGGTTTTTTCCACGGCGGCTTTATCCAGCGCGTGCTGGGCTTCGGGCGGCATGTAGTTCTCGTCGTGCTTGGCCAGCACTTCGCTTGCCTTGAAGCCCTGGCCAGCGTCGTCGAGTTTGCCCTGGGCAACGACGCCCTTACCCTCGCGGAACAGATCCGGCAGGATACCCGTGTAAGTGACCGGCACATCATGTGCGGTGTCGGTCACGACAAAGCGCACATTCACACCATCGCGTTGCACGCTGCCTTCTTTCACCATACCGCCGATGCGGAAGGCCCGGTTCTTCGGCGCCTCCCCGGCTACGACCTGACTCGGCGTAAAGAAAAACACCAGATTTTCTTCAAACGCGTTCAACACCAGTGCGGCAGCGGTGCCCAGCACGGCCAGTGCGCCGACGATCAGGGCAAATCGTTT
>CAZSAE010000049.1:0-11056 GCA_964604765.1 uncultured Dechloromonas sp.
AGATCGACACCAACTGCGCACGCATGGTGCACAGTTTGGTCAAGGCCGGGCTTTCAGCCAGCACGCTATCCACCGGCTGGCGTAGCTCGACCGGTATGTGTTCCAAATCACCAGCCACCCAACGCGAAGCCTGTCGCAAAGTCTTCTTGTCCACCTGCGAATGGTCATGCTTATGGTGCTCCAGCGTCCGGGCGAACTCGTGACGAATCGCCTTCGCGTAACGCGTCATCAAGTCGAAGCGGTGCGTAATCAGCGCATCGAGCGTTTGCGCATTGACTTCGGCTGTTGCCGCACCGAGTTTCGGGCGCGGCGCTACTTTCTTGACCTTGGCCAGACCGAAGGTCTCCATGATGCGGATGTACAGCCAACCGATATCGAATTCGTACCACTTGTTCGACAGCTTGGCCGAGGTCCCAAAAGCATGGTGATTATTGTGCAACTCTTCGCCGCCGATCAGGATGCCCCACGGAAACAGGTTGGTCGATGCGTCCGGACAGGTGAAGTTGCGATAACCATAGAAGTGACCAACGCCATTAACGACCCCCGCCGCCCAAAACGGAATCCAGGCCATTTGCACGGCCCAGATGGTCAGGCCGAGCGGGCCGAACAGGATGATATTCATAATCATCAGAATGGAAACACCAACGACCGAGTGACTATAGACGTGATGTTCCATCCAGTCGTCCGGCGTACCGGCACCGTAGCGCTTCATGGTTTCGTCGTTCTTGGCTTCGGCACGATACAACTCGGCGCCTTCCCACAGCACCTTTTTCAGACCAAAGATCTGCGGGCTGTGCGGATCTTCCGGCGTTTCGCACTTGGCGTGATGCTTGCGGTGAATGGCCGTCCACTGCTTGGTGACCATGCCGGTGGTCAGCCACAACCAGAAACGGAAGAAATGCGACACGACCGGATGCAGATCCAGCGCACGGTGCGCCGAATGGCGATGCAAATAAATCGTGACGCCGGCGATCGTGATATGCGTCACGATCAGCGTGTAGACCACATAGCCCCACCAGGGCCAATCAACGAGTCCGTTGTACATTGAATGCACTCTCCTGGATTAGAAAAGTCGGTGACAACCTTCAGCGACAACCGCTTTTGTGAGCCCGCCAAAATCACGAGCCACTGCATGCCGCACGAATGAAATCAATGCATTATACCATTTTGCTGCACCACATCACGGCGACTTTGGCGAATTCAACCCCCGCCGCTTGATCGGATGCAAAAATTCGTCGAAATGACCCTGCGTCAATAATCGTCGAGTGAGAAACGGATACGCAGGGGGATTTTCAGATTGCGGCCCTGCAACTCCTGCGGGACGGGTGTTCGCTCAGCGGCCATCCGCACCATGACCAAGGCTCCGTCATCGAGGGTGGCAGAACCGCTGCTTTTGCCTGCCAGAACGCTGGGGGTGCCACCAGCCCGCGACAGGATCACAAAAATTTCGCAGGTGCCTTCCTGGCCTCGGGTCCGGGAAACCTCCGGGTAGCGTCGCGCCTTACGCGCTTCGGCCCCCAGCGCCAGCCGGTAACGATTCAAGGCATCCGCCTCGATACCATCACGAGCCGAATCGGGCGCGCCAGCAACGACGCCGGCGCGCGAGGCGGCATTACTCTGCGCCGATGTATCACCCTGGGCAACGCCGGCTACAGCTGGTGGCGAGGCGCTCGGCACCGGTTGCGCTGGCACGTTGTCACGCGTTGGCAAAGGCTTCAGGGGTCGGCGCTTGGACGTTTGCGCCGCATCACCGGCGGACACCGGCGCAAAGCGCCTGGCTTCGGCACGCGCAGCGTGCGTGACGTCGCCCGGCCCTTTCAGGACGGCGCTGAGCGGCGCCTGGGGCATGGCGATGGGGGTATAGAAGAGATACGCCACGGGGAAAATCACGACCAAATGAATGGCCAATGACAGCGCAATCGCCCAGCGCAACGAGGTCGGCCAGTTTTGCCAGAAATGCGTTTTAGCCACGCACCACCTCATCGGCTCGTGGCTTACGGCCTGCGGTCATGCGTGGATTACCGCTGAGATCGCACCGGCTCTCTACATCGATCAAGCCATGATGACGCCAGAGCGCTGCCACGCTGTCGGCCTGATCGTGCCCGTGTTCAACGAGCAGCCAGCCCCCCGGCTTCAGGCGTGGCATCGCTTGTCGGACTATGGCTTGATAGGCGGATAAACCGTCACCGCCGTCGGTGAGTGCCAGACGTGGCTCAAAACGCACGCCGTCGCCCACCAAATGCGGATCGGCCGCGTCGATATACGGCGGATTGCTCACGATCAGATCAAATTGGGCTTCTTCGCTAACGTCATCGAACCAGCTTGCGCAACGCATATCGACGTTGGGCAAGTCGAGTCGGTCCCGGTTGGCTTGGGCGACGGCGACGGCATCCGGCGAGACGTCGATCGCCAAAATCTGTGCGTCGGGTCGTGCATCGGCCAGCGCCAGTGCAATGGCGCCACTGCCAGTGCCCAAGTCGGCGATGCGGGGCGCGGCATGCCCTTGCAACAACGTAAGGGCCCAGGCGACGAGTTCCTCGGTCTCTGGTCGCGGCACCAATACCGCCGGCGACACCTGCAAGAGCAGACCAAAGAAACCGGCCTCTCCCGTTAGATAAGCGACGGGTTCGCCCGCCGCACGGCGCTGCACCAGCGCTGCAAAATTCGCTGTCTGTGCTTCGCTAAGCACGCGTTCAGGATAGGCTAATAACTCGGCCGCGCTATCGCCGGTGACGAAAGCCAGCAGCAATCGGGCATCCAGCCGATCAATGAGTTGACGCGCCCATTGCAAGGCCGCCGATCGAGTAAGGCGCGGTTGTGTTGCCAGGGAAAGATCTGGCGCCACGGGTTCAGTCCTGTTCGGCCAGCGCCGCCAGCTGCTCTGCCTGATGTTCAGCCGCCAAGGCGCGTACCAGTTCGTCCAGATCGCCATCCATCAAATAAGCGAGCTTATACAACGTGAGGTTGATGCGGTGGTCCGTCAAGCGCCCCTGCGGAAAATTGTAGGTGCGAATGCGCTCCGAGCGATCGCCGCTGCCGATCAGACTCTTGCGCGTCGCCGCCTCTTTGGCGTGCTGTTCGCGCCGACGCTGATCTTCGATACGGGCCACGAGAACGCGCATAGCCTGATCACGGTTCTGGTGCTGCGATCGGCCATCCTGACATTCGACGACGGTGCCGGTCGGCAGGTGCGTGATGCGGACAGCAGAATCAGTTTTGTTAATGTGTTGTCCACCCGCGCCCGATGCACGGAAGGTATCGATACGCAGATCGGCCGGATTGATCGTCACCGCTTCCAGCGCATCCGCTTCAGGCATCACCGCCACGGTGCACGCCGAGGTGTGGATACGTCCCTGCGTTTCGGTTTCGGGCACGCGTTGCACGCGGTGGCCACCCGATTCGAACTTGAGCGCCGAATAGGCGCCCTGCCCAATGACGCGGAAAATAACTTCCTTATACCCGCCCAGATCGGATTCACTGGCTGAGATCAGTTCGGTCTGCCAGCGGCGACGCTCGGCGAAACGCGAATACATTCGAAACAGGTCACCGGCAAAAAGCGCCGACTCATCGCCGCCGGTGCCGGCGCGAATTTCCACAATGACGTTTTTATCGTCATTCGGGTCGCGGGGCAACAGCAGCGTCTGCAGCTCATTTTCCAGACCAGGCAGATCGGCCTTCACGGCGGTGATCTCTTCCTGGGCAAAGCCTTTCATCTCCGGATCGGACAGCATCGCTTCGGCGGCTTCCAGATCGGCAACGCGCAGGCAATAGGTCGCGTAGCGCGTCACCACTGGCTCGATTTCGGCACGCTCCTTCGAGATGCGGCGAAACTCATCCAGATCGTTGTGCACGTCTGGTTCGCTCAACCGCTGATCCAGCGTCTGCAGACGATCGGCAAGTTGGCGAAGTTTTTCTTGGAGGCTGGGTTTCATAAGCGGGCAAGTAACATGGTGCGGATGGCCGGAATCGAACCGGCAAGGCTATTCGCCGGCAGATTTTAAGTCTGCTGTGTTTACCAATTTCACCACACCCGCATCAACCCGCCATTGTACCTGCCCCGACGGGTCAGGGGCAGATCTTCAAGCCAGGAGATTCCACAGCATTTTGCTGGCCAACAACGCCAGCAAAACACCAAATGCACGTTTCAACTGTTTGACGGGCAGGCTGTGCGCCACCCGGGCGCCGATCGGCGCCATAAAAATGGTCGCCAGCACAACTCCCAGAAACGCCGGTATGTAGATAAAACCCAAATTGGGACCGGGCAAACCCTCGACCGACCAACCGCCGACGATATAACCGACCACCCCCGCCGCCGCAATCGGAAAGCCCAGCGCGGCCGACGTACCGACGGCCTGGCGAATGTTGACGTTACACAACACCATGAACGGCACAGATAGAAAACCGCCGCCCGCCGCCACCAAACTCGACACGCCGCCGATCAAACTACCGACGCCGAGCAAACCGCCAACGCCTGGTAATTGACGCGAGGCTTTGGGTTTGAAGTCCAGCAACATCTGGAGCGACGCCCAGTACACGATGGCCGTAAACACAACAGCCAGCGTGTCGGTCGGCACGCGACTGGCGAACAGGCTGCCGAGCAATGTCCCAGCGACCAGCCCCAGGGACATGCCCCGGAAAATATCCCAACGTACGCCGCCATGCCCATGATGTGCCCGCATACTCGATATCGAGGTCACCACGATGGTGGCCATGGCGGTGCCCAGCGCCAGATGCATGAGTTCGCCTTCGGGAAAGCCTTGCGCCTGAAAAAGCAAGAGCAAGACGGGAACGATGGTCAGGCCGCCTCCAACGCCGAATAATCCTGCGATAAAGCCCGATGCGAGCCCCAGCCCCACATAGCTCAGCAACCACCAGGTCATGCTTTATCTCCGGATTGATTTGAGTCAGCCGCCGAGCCCTGGTTGTCGGGCTCGCGTTCCCACCCCGCCATAAACTGACGCATGGCATGCTGCAATTGTTCGCGCTCTGTCGCATCAGCTTTATTGATGGCGGCGAGCGGCCCATGCAGGAACTTATTCATGAGGCGGGTCGTCACTTGCTCCAACACCAATTCGGCCGACTCGCCGCGTTGCAAACGGCGCTTTGCCTGCGCCAGCTCCTGCTCGCGTAACTGCGCGGCACTCTCACGAAACGCCTGGATCAACGGCACATGGGTACGGCGGGCATGCCAATCGAGATACTCGCCAAGACGCCCGGCAATAATCGCTTCGGCATCCGTAACCGCCGCTTGGCGTGACGCCACGCCGCTCTGCACAACCCCGGATAGATCATCAACGGTATAAAGGAATACATCATTGAGCTCGGCGACTTCCGGCTCGATGTCTCGAGGTACGGCCAGATCCACCATAAACATCGGACGATGGCGACGCATCTTAAGCGCCCGCTCGACCATCCCCAAACCAATGATCGGCAGCGAACTGGCGGTACAGGAAATCACGATATCGAACTGATGCAGCGCTTCGGGCATCTCGGATAACCGCATCGGCTCACCGTGGATCTGCTCCGCCAGACGACTGGCCCGCTCCAGCGTCCGGTTGGCGACCACCATGCGGCGCGGTTTAGCCGCCGCAAAATGCGTGGCGCATAATTCCATCATGTCGCCGGCGCCGACCAACAACACCGACTGTTCCTGCAGATCATCAAAAATGCGTTCGGCGAGATGGACCGAGGCCGCCGCCATCGACACGACGCTTTCTCCGATGCCGGTATTCGTGCGAATTTCCTTGGCGACGGCAAAGGCATGCTGAAAGAGTCGGTGCAGATGACTGCCCAGCGCGCCGACCTGCTCGGCCGTGCGCGCGGCATCTTTCATCTGACCCAGAATCTGCGGTTCCCCCAACACCATCGAATCCAGACCCGCGGCCACACGCAAGGCCTGTCGTACGGCGTCCTGTTCGGTGTGCTGGTACAGAAAGGGCCGCGTCTCGTCCAGATTCATCCCCGAGTGGCGCATCCACCAATCCAGTACGGCGTCGATGGATGATCCTTCGACATAAAGTTCGGTGCGGTTACAGGTGGACAGGATGGCCACTTCGTTCGCGGCACCCGTCTCGCGTAGGGTCGCCAACGCACTGGCGACTTCCTCGCCGGCAATGGCCACGCGCTCCCGTATAGCGAGAGGCGCGGTATGGTGATTCAATCCGATGAGATGAAGCGGCATGCCGGACGGTTCGCGTGGTGACGGTCGAAATGATTTGTTAAGCGGAAAAATTGGCAAGAAGTATACCATCCGAGCAGCCTGCCTTCCGCGTTGGGCAAGGCTTCCAGAGGGCCTGTCATGGCGTTTTGGGCACCCCAAAAACAAAGACCCGGGCCGCAGCCCGGGTCTTTGTTACCACGGATGTGGTTCGGTAGTGACTGCTTAGTGACCCGAGGCCCCAGCAGCACCGATACCGGTTTCCGAACGCACAAACTGCGCCGGGTAACCATCGCGGTCGATCTGGGCACGGGCGCTGCCGTCCAGCTTAGATACGATCCAGATAGTCAGGAAAGCGGCCGTCATGGAGAACAGCGCCGGCGAGCCGTAAGGGAACGGTGAGCTACCCTTCGGGTTGCCCATCACGGCTTCATACACAGCCGGCGACAGGATGGTCAGACCAGCGGCAGCCAGCAGGCCAACGAAGCCACCCACCACAGCGCCCTTGGTCGTGCAGTCCTTCCACATCACCGACATCAGCAACACCGGGAAGTTCGCCGAACAAGCGATCGAGAAAGCCAGCATCACCATGTAGGCAACGTTCTGCTTCTCGAAGGCGATACCCAGGATAATTGCCAGAACCGCCAAGAACAGCGTGGTGATTTTCGAGACGCGCATTTCAGCCGCCTGATCAGCCTTACCTTCCTTGATCACGGTCGCGTACAGATCATGCGACACAGCCGATGCACCGGCCAGTGTCAGACCAGCAACCACGGCCAGAATCGTAGCGAAGGCCACGGCCGAGATGAAGCCCAGGAACAGGTCACCACCCACCGCGTTCGACAGGTGAATAGCCGCCATGTTGCCGCCGCCCTTCAGACCCTTGGCCAGATCACCATCAACATAGTACGCACCCGGATCCTGAATCAGGAACACGATGGCGCCAAAACCGATGATGAAGGTCAGGATGTAGAAGTAACCGATCCAGGTCGTTGCCCAGGCAACCGACTTACGCGCTTCTTTGGCGTTAGGCACCGTGAAGAAGCGCATCAGGATGTGCGGCAGACCGGCCGTACCGAACATCAGCGCCATACCGATCGAGATGGCCGAGATCGGATCCTTGATCAGGCCGCCTGGCGACATGATGGCATCGTGCTTGGAGTGGACTTCAACAGCCTTGGCAAACAGCGCTTCCGGGCTGAAAC
Source organism: uncultured Dechloromonas sp. (assembly GCA_964604765.1). Lineage (GTDB taxonomy): Bacteria > Pseudomonadota > Gammaproteobacteria > Burkholderiales > Rhodocyclaceae > Fluviibacter. The sequence goes on from CAZSAE010000049.1 coordinate 7,363, forward strand.
CGAAGGCAAACAGCACAGCAGCCGCCATGAAGGATGCGCCCGACAGCAGCATCACGGCCTTGATCACCTGCACCCAGGTCGTTGCCGTCATACCGCCGAACAGCACGTACAGACACATGATGATGCCAACGAGGATCACGGCGTAGGTGTATTCGAGACCGAACAGCACCTTGATCAGCTGACCGGCGCCGACCATCTGGGCAATCATGTAGAAAGCCACGACGACCAGCGTACCCGTCGCCGCGAACACGCGCACCGGGGTCTGCGAGAAGCGGAAGGCAACCACGTCGGCGAAAGTGAACTTGCCGAGGTTACGCAGGCGCTCTGCCAGCAGGAAGGTGATGATCGGCCAGCCGACCAGCCAGCCGATCGAGAAGATCAGGCCGTCGAAACCGTTGGCGAACACCAGGCCCGAAATACCCAGGAACGAAGCAGCCGACATGTAGTCACCCGCGATCGCCAGGCCATTCTGGAAGCCAGTAATACCGCCACCAGCGGTATAGAAGTCGGCAGCCGTCTTGGTCTTGCCTGCGGCCCACTTGGTGATCCACAGAGTGAAGGCGACGAACAGGCCGAACATGAAAATAGCGGTCCAGTTCGTGGCTTGCTTGGCAGTGTTACCCAGATCTGCACCAGCAGCCAGCGCAGCACCGCTGACGAGGAGCGCGCTCAGCGCAACAAGGGTCTTATTCATCTTGGTCATTTTTGGACGTCCTTGATGACGGCTTCTTTCAGTGCGTCGAAGTCCGTGTTGGCCTTGTGCACGTAAACAGCCGTGATGATGATCGTGAACAGAATCACGCCCAGACCCACCGGCACACCCAGCGTCATGACGCCGTCACCGATTTTTTGAGCAAAGATAGCCTTGTCAAAGGCCAGGGTCAGGATGAAACCGAAGTAGGCAATGAGCATGAGCACGGTGCAGATCCAGCTGTAGCTGTTCCGAACCGAGACCATTTCATTGAACTTGGGGTCTGCCAAGATCTTGGCGGTCGCGGGGTCTAACATGGATTTCTCCTCCTCTTTATGGATGCGCTAACGGATTGCACATTTAGCGCGTGAGCCAAGGGTACGGAGCCACGCTTACAGACTGCTTACACGCTTAATCAATCCGTAAGTTTTTATGATTTGTTGCAATCGTGCTACACAAACCCTTTAAAATTCAAAGGGTTTTGCTTTCTCGATCTTCCACAATCACCGACAATGGCGCCCGCGTGCTTAGATGGACATCGCGTTGGGGGTAAGGCACATCAATCCCCGCCACCCTGAGTTTTTCCAGAATTTCGCAACGCAGGTCGCTATCAACCCGGCGGCCATCCGTTCCCGCTTCCACGCGGATCCAATAACGCAGGGTAAAAATCAGGGCGTTATCACCCAGATCATCCAGAACCACCATCGGCGCCGGCGTCTGCATCACATCGGGATGCGTCAGCGCGGCAGCCTGGATGAGCTGCTTCACCGCTACGGGATCCGCGCCGTAGGCGACGCCCACTCGGATTTCGCGGCGAACATCCGGGTTACTAAACGTCCAGTTGGTCAGCTTCTTCTCGACCAGTTCGCTGTTCGGTATCAGCGTATCAATGCCGTCCGAGCTATGAATCGTGGAAAAGCGGATTCCGATCGAGGTCACACGCCCCCGCACCCCTTCCACCTCGACCAGATCACCAATTCGGATCGGTCGCTCGACCAACAGCATCACGCCGCTGATCAGATTCTTGAGCAAATTCTGAGTGCCAAAACCAACGCCAATCGCCAACGCGCCACCCAAAAAGGCGAAAACGCTCAGGGGAATCTGGACGAGGTTAAAGCTTAAAACGATCAGCGTGCCCGTGGCGATCACCGTCAACCATCGACGCACCAGGTTGGCCGCCGAGGATTTCAAGCCCATCCGTCGTTCGGCCAAGCCTATCGCGGCTCGAATCAGCCAGGAAAACAGCATGAAGCCGAAGACCAGGATGCCAATAGCGCCAATACTCTTGCCAACGGTCACGCTGCGGGTCGTGCGGACTTCCTTGCCATCCGCGATCACCAGATCGTCAACCGCGAACAATTCATACTTCCAGACCGCCCCCGAGAAGCTGACGACCCTTTGCCAGACACTATGCGCCCGCTGAATAAGGGTCTGGTTTCTCTCTTTGACGCCCAACTCGGACTGCAGAATATCCAGAAACTGATCGAATTTATCGAGCGCCACCAGCACCGAACGTGCTGCATCCGATTGCACATTGGCCGCCTGCAAGCGCGCGGCAATCACCTTTTTTTCCAGGCTACTCTGCGCGAGCAAACTGGCTTCGCGCAAATCGAAGGCCTCCTGCTCCTTGGTCGCCTGCGACTGACGTAGCAAATCGCGCGCCTGCGCGGCACGCAGCAAGCCGACACGGACACGGTCGGCAATTTGCGCAAGGCGTGCCGCATCGGGACGCGGCTCGCTGTAGGCTTCCGCACGGGCATCCCAGATCTGCAACCAGTACCCAAAAAGCTCGATCATCTGGCGTAAGCGCTCCACTTCGGTCCGCGTTGCCGCCTCGCCGGCCTGAGCGATATCCAGTGTTGCACGGGCCTGCGCCAGACGGCTCGCGGCGACTTTCGTCTTTTCCAGCAACTGAAATTCTTTTTGGGCCTTCGCCAGCTGCGTCATTGCCGCTTCCGAACGCTCTAGGGCCTTGAACTCAAGATCCCGATCGCGATCGATTAATAGCTGAATATCGCTCTTGGCTTTTGCCAGCACCTCGGGGGACAACATGAACCGGCCGTCAAAATAGTCCCAGGTTTTAGCCGCCGTCTCCAAGCGCACCTCAAGCAAAGCACGCTCACTATCCTTGACGCGTCTTTCAAGGTCGGTCCGCAGCAGAATCGCATTCTTGAACGCCAGCGCCAACTGGGCGTCTTCCACCAGCTTACGGTCCGCGCCATTCATCTGAGCGAGATCAGCGCCACCGGCTTTTTCTTGGGCTTGTCGCAACCGAATCTCCGCGTCGGATTTCTCACGGCTGAGCGTTACGATCTGTTCCGAGAGAAGCGAAGACTCTCGGGAAAGCTGTCCAATGCGCGCTTGCAGCACCGACATCTCGTTACGTACCAGATCACCATCGGTCACCGGCCACGGCGGATTCCCAACCGGTGGCACCCACTTGTCCAACTTCTGCCGACTGTCGGCGATCTGTTGCGCCAACACGCGCAGCTGTTTCAAATAATCGATCTGTTGGGCATATCGATCAGCCAACCGCTGGCGCTGATTGAACTGCTTCAGGAGATCGTTGGACGTCTCGCTCGGCAAGCCCGGGCGGTTCAGCTGCCCTTGCAGACGGCCCATGGCTTCCTGCAACTCGCGCAACCGGGACTGCGCATCGTTCAGTTCTGTATCGGATTCCTTGACAGCTGACTTATCAACCGCTGCTGGCGCCGTCGGCGCCGCCGGAGGCAGCATCGCCTTGCCCGGTAACAACGCCGGCAATTGCGCCGCACAAGGCTGCGAACCCGCCAGAACAACAACCATCACTCCAATCAGGTGCCAGAGTATTCGCATAGCCACTCACCAACAAACAGGGTGTTCATTATTGCCGAAACTGCCGCGCACGTAAAAAAAGCCACCCGGAGGTGGCTTTAGGTATTTGGTGGCCAGTCGCGGAATCGAACCACGGACACGCGGATTTTCAATCCGCTGCTCTACCAACTGAGCTAACTGGCCGCACAC
>CAZSAE010000050.1:0-10375 GCA_964604765.1 uncultured Dechloromonas sp.
GAGTGGGAATAAACAAACCGTGTTCAAAATGAACCCGCTTCGGCGGGTTTTTCTTTCATATGACCAATCAGCGAACATTCAGAATTCTCAGCCTCATCCCGCCGATGACGCAGCTGAATACGCCGTATCCATCGACGGCGTATCTCACGGGCTTTCTGCGTTCGCAAGGGCTGGATGCTGTCCAGGATGATCTGGCACTCAAACTCGTGCTGGCCTTGCTGTCGAAGCAGGGGCTGGCTGACATCCGGGCAGATGCCTTGGCGCAGCCCGAAGAAATGCGCAGTGCTAGCGTTAATTTCTTCCTCGATTACTTTGACCGTTATCAGGCGACCGTCGATCGGGTGATCGCTTTTCTGCAAGGTGCGGATCCGACACTGGCGCACCGGATCGCGGCACGCGGCTATTTGCCGGAAGGACCGCGCTTTCAGGCGTTGGATGTCTACGACGATGAGGGTGACGATCCACTGGGCTGGGCGTTTGGAGCCCTAGGCTTGCAAGATCGTGCACGGCATTATGCGACGCTTTATCTAAACGATCTGGCCGACGTTGTTCGCGATGCGGTGGATGAGCGCTTTGAATTCGTACGCTATGCCGAGTCGCTAGCGGCTAGTCAACCAACGTTTGAACCGTTGCAGAAGGCATTGTTGGCGGAACCGACAGTGGTCGATCTCTATCTGGATCGCCTGACGGTCGAAGCCATCGAGCGTGAAAAGCCAAATCTGGTGCTGCTCTCCGTGCCGTTTCCGGGCAGTGTCTATGCAGCGTTTCGCATGGCGCAGACCATCCGGCGCGTTGCCCCGCATGTGCGTATGGTTCTTGGCGGTGGCTTCGTCAATACCGAATTGCGCGAACTCTCCGAGCCGGCGGTTTTTGACTTCGTCGATTTTGTCACACTGGATTCCGGTGAACGCCCGGTACTGTCGATCATCGAGCATTTGCAGGGCAAGCGTAGCTCGGACCGGCTCGTACGCACCTATCTTCGAGACGACACTGGACAGGTGCGCTTTATCCATTGGCCGGAACCGGATGTCGCCTTTGCCGATGTGGGAACACCCACCTGGGATGGTTTGCCGCTGAATGGTTATCTGTCGTTGCTCGACATGCTCAACCCGATGCATCGATTGTGGAGCGATGGTCGCTGGAACAAGCTGACCATCGCGCAGGGCTGTTACTGGAAGAAGTGCACGTTCTGCGATATCAGTCTGGATTACATTGGACGCTATGAAACGGCCTCGGCCGAGCTATTGGTTGATCGCATTGAACAGATCGTCGCCGAAACGGGCCAGACCGGTTTTCATTTCGTCGATGAAGCGGCACCACCGAAGATACTCAAGGCGTTGGCCGAAGAGCTGATCCGGCGCAAAGTCCAGATCTCCTGGTGGGGCAATATCCGCTTCGAGAAAACATTTACACCAGAGCTCGTCGATCTCCTCGCTGAAAGCGGCTGTATCGCCGTGTCCGGTGGGCTGGAAGTTGCCTCAGATCGATTGCTCAAGCTCATGCAAAAAGGGGTGTCGGTTGAACAGGTGGCGCAGGTGACGCACGCCTTTACCGAAGCTGGCATTCTGGTTCACGCTTATTTGATGTATGGGTTTCCAACGCAGACCCTGCAAGACACCGTCGATGCGCTGGAGTACGTGCGCCAGCTCTTTGAGAACGGTTGCATTCAGAGCGGATTCTTTCATCGCTTCATTTGCACGGTGCATTCACCGGTAGGTATGAACCCGCAAGACTTCGGTGTTGAACTGGTGCCGCTACCGCCCGTCAGTTTTGGTCGCAACGATGTCGGCTTTATCGACCCGACAGACGTCGATCACGATTTGTTGGGGCAGGGATTGAAAAAGGCGATTTATAACTACATGCATGGCATTGGGTTGGAGATTGATGTGCGTGATTGGTTTGATCTGCCGCCAACGCACCCCAAAAAACAGGTGCCTAAAACAACGGTGCCTAGGCAGAAGATCGCCCGGGCACTGGGGTTTTGCTAGATAGAACCGCTTAGAGCAGCGTTTTAGCGTAAACCTCGGGGTCAAAACCGACCAGCAGTTTTTTGCCGGTATCGAGCACGGGTCGTTTGATGATGCTGGGGTAGGTTTCCATCACCTTGTGCGCTTTGGTCTGATTCATGTCGGCGCGTTCTTCCTCGGTCAGTTTTTTCCACATCAGACCGCGGGTGTTGAGCAGCTTTTCCCAACCGGCCCGATTGATCCAGTCGGGCAGGTGTGCAGCAACGACGCCGGCCTTTTTATAATCGACGAAAGTGTATTCGATACCGTTGGCTTCGAGCCAGCCGAATGCCTTCTTCATGGTGTCGCAGTTCTTGATGCCGTAAACCGTGATCATGGGTAGTCCTTATTTTTTAAGTTTGGCGAATGCGGCGGCCATGGCGTTGTTGGGCGGCGGTGCACTCGGTCGATTCGATTTGCCCGCGTTGGGTTGACGCTGATGTGATGCGCGGTTGCCGCTGGAACTGGCGTGATCATGACGCTCCCGTTTCGGCGCCGCTTCATCACTGAGACGCATGGTCAGCGCAATGCGTTTGCGTGGTAGATCGACTTCCAGCACTTTGACGCGCACGACCTGGCCGGCCTTGACCACGTCATGCGGGTCTTTGACGTAAGTGTTGGAGAGGGCGGAGATGTGCACCAGGCCATCCTGGTGCACGCCGATGTCGACGAAAGCGCCAAAGGCGGCGACGTTGGTGACAACGCCTTCGAGCAGCATGCCGGGCACCAGATCTTTGACTTCCTCCACGCCTTCGGCAAAGCTGGCGGTCTTGAACTCGGGGCGTGGGTCACGGCCCGGTTTCTCCAGTTCTTTGAAGATATCCTGAACCGTCGGCAGCCCGAATCGATCATCGGTGTACTTGGTCGCGCTCAGTGAGCGCAGGACGCTGTTGTTACCCATGACGTCTTTGATGGGCTGTTTGATGTCACTCAGGATTTTTTCGACGACCGGGTAGGCTTCCGGGTGCACCGATGAGGCATCCAGTGGGTTGTCACCATGACGGATACGCAGGAAGCCGGCGGCCTGTTCGAAGGTCTTGTCGCCGAGGCGCGGCACGTTGAGCAGCTCCTGACGCGTCTTGAAGGCGCCGTGCGTATCGCGATAGCTGACGATGTTGCTCGCCAGACCGGCGTTGAGGCCCGAGATGCGGGTCAGCAGCGGGGCAGAGGCTGTATTCACATCCACACCGACCGCGTTGACGCAGTCTTCAACGACTGCATCGAGACTGCGCGCTAGTTTGAGTTGCGATACGTCATGCTGGTACTGGCCGACGCCAATAGATTTGGGTTCGATCTTGACGAGCTCGGCCAGTGGATCCTGCAGACGGCGGGCAATCGAAACGGCGCCGCGCAATGAAACGTCAAGTTCGGGGAACTCGCGCGCGGCCAGTTCGGAGGCCGAATACACCGACGCACCAGCTTCCGAAACCACCAGTTTGGTGAGCTTCAAATCCGGGAACTGCTTGATCACATCCTGAACGAGTTTGTCGGTTTCGCGGCTGGCGGTGCCGTTGCCGATCGCGACGAGCGTCACGTCAAAACGTTTGGCTAGTGCGGCGATGCTTGTCATGCTACCGGCCCAGTCACGACGCGGTTCATGCGGGTAGATCGTCTCCGTCGCCAGCAGTTTGCCGGTGGCATCGACCACGGCAATTTTGCAACCGGTGCGAATCCCCGGGTCGATCCCCATGGTCACGTGCTGGCCGGCCGGTGCGGCCAGCAGCAGATCCTTGAGGTTCTTGCCGAAAATGCGAATCGCTTCCTCTTCGGCGCGTTCGCGTAATTGGCCGACCAAGTCCAGTTCCAGATGCAGTGCGAGTTTCACGCGCCACGTCCAGCGCACGGTATCGTTAAGCCACTTGTCGGCGGCTCGATTAAGTTGTTTGATGCCGAAGCGGTTGGCGATGCGCTGTTCGCAGGGATTGGGCGCCGTCGAAGGCGTTTTCTGATCTTCCTGATCCAGTTCGCTATCCAGCACCAGCGAGACATGGAGGAAGCCTTCATTGCGACCACGCAACAGTGCTAGCGCCCGGTGTGAGGGCATCGCATTGAGCGGTTCATGGAAATCGAACCAGTCGCGGAATTTGGCGCCTTCGGTCTCTTTGCCCTCGATCACCTTGGAGCGCACCATGCCGTGCTCGTTGAGATATTCGCGCAACTGACCAACCAGCTCTGGGTCTTCGGCAAAGCGTTCCATCAGGATCTGTCGGGCGCCATCGAGTACGGCTTTGCTATCGGCAAAGCCCGCATCGGCGTTGAAATACTTTTCGGCTTCGCGTTCCGGGTTCAGTTCGGGGTTGTCGAGTAGGGCGTCGGCCAGGGGTTCTATTCCTGCTTCGCGGGCAATTTGCGCTTTGGTGCGACGTTTTTGCTTGTAGGGCAGGTAGAGGTCTTCCAGACGTTGCTTTGTTTCGGCAGACTCGATTTCAGCCTGCAGTTCGGGGGTGAGTTTGCCCTGTTCTTCGATCGAAGCCAGAATTGTCTTACGCCGCTCTTCAAGTTCGCGCAGGTAGATCAGGCGTTCTTCGAGCGAACGCAGCTGCGTATCGTCCAGACCGCCAGTGACTTCCTTACGATAGCGCGCGATGAACGGCACGGTCGCACCTTCGTCAAGCAGTTGGATGGCGGCCACCACCTGCGCGGTTTTGACGTTAAGTTCGCTGGCGATTTGTTCTTCGATGATGAGTGGCATAGGAATGAATGACCCGGATTCGCCGCAAGCGGCGAGCGCTGTGGTTTAAACAAAGATTAGGAGATTAGGACTGTAGCGTTTGTGCGAGCCAGACGCACTTGCCACCGGATTCCTTCTGGATCTGTTCCAGAAGTTCTTGGTGCGCCTGTAGATCGGCTGCAGAGGCTGCATGCACTTTGAGTTGACTCAGACGAGACAGATCGCCGCTGAATGCAACGCTCTGTTCGCTCTCTTCGAACACCATGGCCAGTCCGTCCTGGCCGCGGGTCATCATCAGATAGACCTCCGCCAGCAACTCGGCGTCGAGTAAGGCGCCATGCAGGTTACGGTGTGAGTTGTCGATTTCGAGGCGTTCACAAAGGGCATCCAGGCTGTTGCGCTTACCCGGGTAGTTGTCGCGCGCCATTTTCAAGGTGTCGGTGACCGACTCGCAGAAATCGGTGACCGGCCCTTTGCCGATTAACGCCAGCTCGGCGTTTAGGAAGCCGACGTCGAACGGCGCGTTGTGAATGACCAGCTCGGCACCGTCGATGAAATCCAAAAAGGATCCTGCGATGTCAGAGAAGCGCGGTTTGTCTGAGAGAAATTCGCGCGAGATGCCATGCACCGCCTGCGCGCCCTCGTCGATATCGCGATCCGGATTGATGTACTGGTGGAAATGTCGGTTAGTCAGCCGCCGGTTGACGACTTCGACGCCCGCCACTTCAATGATGCGGTGCCCCTGGCGCGGGTCGAGGCCGGTGGTTTCGGTATCGAGGATGATCTGACGCATAGTTGGCTCAAATGATTTCGTACGATTTTACAGGCTTTGCAGTTCGTCAATGCCGCGATTGGCCAGCGCGTCGGCCAGCTCGTTCTCCGGGTGGCCCGCGTGACCCTTGACCCAGTGCCAGCTCACATCGAACTGCTGCGCCAGTTGATCCAGTTGTTGCCAGAGATCGGCGTTTTTGACGGGTTTCTTGTCCGAAGTTTTCCAGCCATTGCGCTTCCAGCCATGAATCCAGGATTGCATGCCCTGTTGTACGTATTTGGAGTCGGTATGGATTTCGACGTGCGCCGTCGTGTCGGCTTTCAGCGCGGCAAGCCCCGAGATAACCGCAGTAAGCTCCATACGGTTATTCGTCGTATCGGGTTCGCCGCCATGCAGTGTTTTTTCATGGCCGCGATAGCGCATCAGCACACCCCAGCCGCCCGGGCCCGGATTGCCGCGGCAGGCGCCGTCGGTATAGATGTGAATGGTGTTTGAAACACCTTGTGTTGCGTTCATGCTTTGGGAATCCGTTGTTCGGCGACGAGCGAGACCTTGGGTGCGATCTTTTTGTCGGGGGTTAGCCAGCTCGGCGTGAGTAGTGTCATGCCGATGACGCGTTTGACGGCCGTCAGTGCGTAGCAGGCGCCGGCAAAACCCCACCAACGATCGCCGGCTTGCTCTAACCAGTGTAAATGGCGAAAAGTGCGTTCGCTCTGACAGGGTGGCAGATAACAGCCGAAGTGGCCGCGTGCGACCTCGAAATCCAGTAGTTTGAGCCAGTCCTTGAGGCGATGGATGCCCAGATAGTTGCCTGGCCAGGGAAATGCCGTTTTACCGGGCGCTAACGCATGACTGATGCTGTTGCGCAGCCCCCATAGCGACAGGGGGTTGAACCCCAAGACGAGCAACTGGCCCTCCGGGCGCAATACCCGATGGGCTTCGCGCAGCACCTGATGCGGGTTGTTATGAAACTCCAGTACAAAGGGCAGAACGAGCAGGTCGAGGCTGTCGGCCGCGAAGGGCAGCGCGGCGGCATCTGTCTGCAGACCGATAGGCGTGTTGCCGCCGTTGTTTTCGACGCTGAGCCCTGGGGCGGCACAACGAAAGCGGTGCTGAATGCGATTGTGCGCCAGAAAATCCAAAGTCTGACAACCTACTTGCGCGGCCTGCAGGCCAAAAACGTCGAGCAACAGGCTGTCGGCCGTTTCCAGAGACCATTGCGCCATATAGCGGCCGGCCGGGGTGAGAAACCAATCGGGTCGGGTAGTTGGCGAAAAGGAGTTTGACATCCTGGTTGGGGTAGGGAAAATCAGAGACGTATTTTACTCTGCCCAACTGGTTTGCCATGAAAAATGCGTCCCAATTCCGTCCGCCCGCCGTACATGAGATTGATCACCAGGCTTTTAAGGTGACTGGCTTACCCGCTTTCAATGACAACTACATCTGGATCGTTGCAGCTTCGACGCAAAACAAGCCCGGGCAAGCTGTGGCGGTCGTGGACCCCGGCGATGCAGCGCCGGTCATCGATTATTGCCGTCGCCAGGGTGTGCTGCCCGAGCAGATCTGGTTGACGCATCATCACGCCGATCATACGGGTGGTGTTGCTGAGTTGTGCGACTGGGTGCTTCGGCAATCATCAGGGGCGCCGCCGGCAGTGTCGGGGCCAGCCGCTGAAGAGATTCCCGGTGTTACCCAGCCGTTGCGCGGTGGCGAGTCATTGATGCTGGACGGCGTTGGTGTGCAGGTCTTGCCGGTGCCGGGGCATACGCGAGGACATTTGGCATATTTTGTGCCGCCCACTGACGCGATTTCACCCGCCGCCTTGTTTTGTGGCGACGCGATGTTCGGTTTGGGCTGTGGCCGTTTGTTCGAAGGCACGGCGGCGCAGATGTATGAATCCCTCGGCCGGATTCGTGCGTTACCCGCAGAAACGCGCATCTACTGTGCCCACGAATACACGTTGTTGAATCTCCCTTTCGCGCTGGCGGTGGACCCCGATAATGCCGCGCTCAGATCACGTGCTGAAACGATTCGTCGGTTGCGTCAGAACGGCGAACCGACGGTGCCTCTGTCGCTGGCTGAGGAGTGCGCGACCAACCCGTTCCTACGCAGTGATCAGGATGCGCTCAGAGTGTCTGCCATGACGGCTGATGGAGCGTCGCCGGTCGAGGTGTTTACGCGTTTGCGCCAGATGCGCGATAGCTTCAAGCCGCCGCATTAGGCGGGAGCGGCATTAGTACAACTGGTACCACGGTTTGCTGCGTTGTATGCCTTCGGTCAGGAAACGGCTGTTCGGATAGTTTTTGCGCAAGATGCGGTCGCTGTCCGCCTGCAGATCGGTCAGGCCCAGCTGGCCGTAGCTGTAGGCCATGACGGCCAATGCTTCTTCGACGGCAGGGGCGTCGGGGTAATAACGTACGACCTCTTGCGAACGATTGGCGGCGGCCAGCCAGGCGCCCCGACGCACGTAGTAGTTGGCCACGTGCAGTTCATGCGACGCCAGCGCGTTGACCAACCACAGCATCCGTTTGGCAGCGTCATCACGGTACTTGCTGTTCGGAAAGTTTTCGTAAAGGTACTTGAAGGCCAGGAAGGACTCGCGCATGCTCTTCGGATCGCGTTCGGTCGGATCCTGCTGCATGATGTAACCGCCGTAGCCCAGATCTTCGTTGAAGCCGATCATGCCCTTGAGGTAATACACGTAATCTAGATTCGGGTGGTTCGGGTGTAACTTGATGAAGCGATCGGCGGCGGCGTTGGCCTCGGCCGGTTCGTTGGCTTTGTAATGGGCGTAGGCAGTCTCGATTTGCGCCTGTTGGGCATAGGTGCCGTACGGATAGCGCGCCTCGAGCTTCTCGTAATACTTGACCGCCTGTTCGTAGTTGCCTTCGTTGAGCGCTTCCTTGGCAGCGGTATAAAGCTTGTTGGCCGACCAACCCTTGGTCGGATCGTTATCGTCCTGGAACATGGCGCAACCACTCAGCGCCAGGATCGACAGGCCGATCAGGAACGAAATGACAGAACGAGCGCTGATGAGACGACGGAGCATGATTTTTTGAGAAGCCGCGGCAGGAAGCTGGTGGAGATGGTCGATAAACGCTTAGACTATGCGCCATGAAAGCGCCGCCCAAATCCGTCAATTCCGTCAATTCCACCGAGATCGTTCCGTCAGAGGCGTTGGATGATCTGGAAGATAATGCGTCGGATGATAGCACGCTGAGCCTAATCGCCGCTGATGGCGGCCGTTTGGATCAGGTGTTGGCCGACATGATTCCCGAGCATTCGCGTAACCGACTGCAGCAGTGGGTGAAGGCCGGCCGGGTGGATGTGGACGGCAAAACTGTGACTGAGCCCAAGCACAAGATATATGGGGGTGAACCGCTGACGATCCGGGTCGATCAGATTTTGACCGATGCCGAGGCCGGGCAGTTTCTGCCCGAAGCCATGGATCTGCCGATCGTGTACGAAGATGCCCACATCCTCGTCATCAACAAACCACCTGGTCTGGTGGTACACCCTGCCGCCGGCAATTGGCAGGGGACACTCCTTAATGGGCTGTTGGCCTACGACCCGGTTTTTGCCCATTTGCCGCGTGCCGGCATCGTACATCGACTGGATAAAGACACGTCCGGCCTGATGGTGGTGGCTAAAACCCTGGCCGCGCATACGCATCTGATTCGCCAGTTGCAGGCACGCTCGGTCAAACGGTTGTACCGGGCGATCGTGTGCGGCGTGCCCAAGGTGGATGGTGCCGTGAATGCGCCGATCGGCCGCGACCCGCGTCAGCGCACGCGCATGGCAGTGACCAGTCAGGGCAAGGAGGCTATTACGCATTATCGATTGCTTGAAGTTTTTCCGGGCTGTAGCCTCGTCGAATGCGCTCTCGAAACCGGCCGGACGCATCAGATTCGTGTGCATATGGCGCATCTGGGCCATCCGCTGGTGGGTGATGAGACTTATCTGGGTGGCCGGCGTCATCCGTTGCCGGAACCTGCCGCACATTTCGGGCGCCAGGCGCTCCATGCGCGTCAGCTGGGTCTGCTTCATCCGGAAACCGGTGAGCCCATGCGCTGGACGGCACAGGTGCCCGCCGATATGGCGCAACTGCTTGAAGACCTGCGTTTACTGAGTGAGTCTCTCTGAGCCATGTCGTGGTGCGGTCTACCAGCGTTTGTTCCCGATTGGCCCCTACCGGCGGGGGTAAAGGCGCTACAAACCGAATGCGGCCAGGGGCCGGCACCCTACGGCGGTTTCAATCTGGGTGACCACGTCGGCGATGCGATGGCCAGCGTTGCCGCCCATCGACAGCGGTTGGTTCAAGTCACGGGCGTGTCTCCGATCTGGTTGCGTCAGGTGCATGGCATGGCCGTTCATAACATCGATGCGCTGCCGCCCGAACCGCCCGAGCCACCTGAAGCGGATGCGGCGGTGACGCGTCAGCGCGGCGTCGCCTGCACGGTGTTGACGGCGGATTGTTTGCCGGTGTTGGTTGCTGATCGTCAGGCGCGTGTGGTGGGTGCGGCACACGCCGGCTGGCGGGGGCTGGCCGATGGTGTGATCCAGCAACTGATTGGCGCCATGACCCGGGTGCCAGGCGTCACGACGGGTGATCTGACCGTCTGGTTAGGGCCTGCCATCGGGCCGATGGCGTTCGAGGTTGGTCAGGAAGTCGTGGACGCGTTCACGATGCAGCATGCCCGGCAGCAGGCGTACTTTCGTCAACACCCCGTGGCGGCTGGAAAATATCTGGCCGATCTGCCTGGTTTGGCGAGCGATATCTTGCAAGGCTGCGGTGTGGGGAATGTGACGGTCAGCGGCCTGTGCACGGTTTCGCTGGCAGATCGGTTTTATTCCTACCGCCGCGAAGGTGTGACCGGCCGTATGGCGTCGTTGATCTGGCTGGAATAACGAATGAGGAATAAGGAA
>CAZSAE010000051.1:0-10329 GCA_964604765.1 uncultured Dechloromonas sp.
CCCTTGGTTCGTAGCCAAGTACTCTATCCAGATGAGCTACGAGCGCGTCGAGGGCAAGACTATAGCACGGGTTTTGGCCCAAAGACAAGGGCGGCGCGCTATAATCACTGGCTTACTGTCTTTGCCAAAGAAATCGACTGCATTATGGAAGCCGAACAGCTCAACAGCCTCGCCAACCACCTTTCAGACCTGGCCGAACGGTCCAACGGTCTGCGGAGGTATCTTTGACTACGACGCCAAGTCCAAGCGTCTAGCCGAAGTTTCCGAAATTCTCGAAGACCCGAACATTTGGAATGACGCCAAGCGTGCCCAGGAGCTCGGTCGGGAAAAGAAAAGCCTGGAGGGCGTCGTTGTTTCCCTGGGCACGATTCAACAGACTCTGACGGATACCAAAGATCTTTTCGAGATGGCCCGCGAAGAGAGCGACGACGACACGTTGAACGCCGTATCGACGGATATCGATAGCCTGGAAAAAGAAGTGGCGGCGATGGAATTCCGCCGGATGTTCAACAATCCCCAGGATCCGAATCCCTGCTTCATCGAAATCCAGGCCGGTGCCGGCGGCACCGAAGCGCAAGACTGGGCCTCGATGCTGTTGCGCATGTACATCCGTTACGCCGAGCGCAAGGGTTTCACGGTCGAAGTGCTGGAAGAATCCGAAGGCGATGTCGCCGGTATCAAGTCGGCCACGCTGCGCCTGTCCGGTGATTACTGCTACGGTATGCTGCGCACCGAAACCGGCGTGCATCGTCTCGTTCGCAAATCGCCGTTCGACTCGAACGCCCGACGCCACACCTCGTTCTGCAGCGTGTTCGTTTACCCGGAAGTCGATGACTCGATCGAGATCGAGATCAACCCGGCCGACGTGCGTACGGATACCTACCGCGCTTCCGGCGCCGGTGGTCAGCACATCAACAAAACCGATTCGGCGGTGCGTCTGACGCACGTACCAACCAACATTGTGGTGCAATGTCAGAACGACCGTTCACAGCATCGTAACCGCGACGAAGCCTGGAAGATGCTGCGCGCCCGCCTCTACGAATTCGAACTGCGTAAGCGCCAGGCCGAACAGCAAAAACTGGAAGATGCCAAATCGGATATCGGCTGGGGCCACCAGATCCGCTCCTATGTGCTCGATCAGTCGCGCATCAAGGATCTGCGTACCAACGTAGAGGTCGGCAACACCCAGGGCGTGCTCGACGGCGACCTGGATCAGTTCATTGAAGAAAGCCTGAAGCAAGGCGTCTAAACAAAGTCCGTCAAGGGACTCATCGCGGGACGAATAAACGGAAAACGACTATGACCGATCAGAACAACGACACGATCGCCACAGTGCAAGACGACAACCAGCTTGTCGCAGAGCGCCGCGAGAAGCTGCGCCAGTGGCGTGAAACCGGTGGTGCCTATCCGAATGACTTCGAGCGCCAGAATACCGCCGCCAAGCTCATCGAGCACTTCGACAGCAAAACGCCGGAAGAACTCGAGAGCATGCCGATCTCGGTCAGCGTTGCTGGTCGCATCATGCTCAAGCGGGTGATGGGCAAGGCTTCGTTCCTGACCATTCAGGACGTATCAGGTCGTATTCAACTCTACGTCACCCGCGACAAGGTCGGCGAGGATCTGTACGCCAATTTCAAGAAGTGGGACTTGGGTGACCTGATTGGCTGTACGGGCACACTGTTCAAGACCAAGACCGGCGAACTTAGTATCGCCTGCGACAACATCCGCCTGCTCAGCAAATGTCTGCGCCCGCTCCCAGAAAAATTCCACGGGCTGACCGATATTGAACAGCGCTACCGCCAGCGTTATCTCGACCTGATCATGAATCAGGAATCGCGGGCGACATTTGCCGCGCGCAGCCGCCTGGTGCAATCGATCCGCGCCTATATGGTCAACGACGGCTTCCTCGAAGTCGAAACGCCGATGATGCACCCGATTCCGGGAGGCGCCTCAGCCAAGCCGTTTACCACGCACCACAACGCGCTGGATATGCCGCTGTATCTGCGCATAGCACCCGAACTGTATCTGAAGCGTTTGGTTGTTGGCGGTTTTGAGAAGGTGTTCGAGATCAACCGGAATTTCCGTAACGAAGGCCTCTCGCCGCGTCACAACCCGGAATTCACCATGATGGAATTCTACGAGGCCTATGCAGACTACAAGAGCATGATGAACTTCACCGAAGGCGTGATCCGCCATGCTGCGCGTGAAGCGCTTGGCAAGGAAGTCTTCACGTATCAAGGCCGCGAACTGGATCTGTCGAAACCCTTCCATCGCCTGACGATTGTGCAGGCCGTGATGAAGCACTGCCCACAGTACACGGAAGCCCAGCTCAACGACGAAGCCTGGCTGCGTCAGGAACTCACGAACCGCAAGGTCGAGCTGCCCAAGATCATCGGTCTGGGTGGCCTGCAGTTGATGTTTTTCGAAGAAACGGCCGAGGCCCAACTCTGGGAACCGACCTTCATCATCGACTACCCGGCCGAAGTGTCGCCGCTGGCCCGTCGCAGCGACAAGAACCCGGAGATTGCCGAGCGCTTCGAATTGTTTATCGTCGGCCGCGAAATCGCCAATGGCTTCTCGGAGCTCAACGATCCGGAAGATCAGGCCGAACGTTTTCTCGCCCAGGTGGCCGCTAAAGAAGCCGGCGACGAAGAGGCGATGTACTACGACGCGGATTACATCCAGGCACTGGAATTCGGCCTGCCGCCGACCGGTGGCTGCGGTATCGGCATCGATCGACTGATCATGCTGGTCACCGACTCACCGGCCATTCGTGATGTGATTCTGTTCCCGCAGATGAGAAGCATTGATTAAAGATGTCCATCACACCGGCGACACTGTCACAAACAGATGATGGTACGCCGTACGCACCGGTGTATGACGATGTGTATCATAGCCGGGCCGGTGCACTCGCGCAGGCCCGGCATGTTTTTTTGGGCGGCAATGATTTGCCGGAATGCTGGTGCGGCAAAGATCATTTCGTCATCGTCGAAACCGGTTTCGGCCTCGGGCTGAATTTTCTGGCAACCTGGGCAGCCTGGCGTAAACAAGAGGAATCCACACGTTGCCGTCGCCTGCATTTCGTCTCGGTCGAAAAACACCCGCTGCTGCCGAGCGATCTGCTTCGCCTGCTAGAGCCGCATAAAAACGAATTGCCAGCCGATCTGGTCGATGCATTGACCGGCCACTGGCCAATCCTGGCCGAGGGTACGCACCGCCTGGAATTCGATGACAGTCGCGTCATTCTGACACTGATTCTGGGCGATGCCGAAGCAGCGCTCCCCCAGATCGCTGGCCGCGCCGATGCAATCTATCTGGATGGATTCGCGCCGAATAAGAACCCGGACATCTGGTCTGACGCCGTCTGCGTAGCGCTGGCCAAACTGTCGGGTGCCGGCACCACGCTGGCCACCTGGAGCGTTAATGGGGATGTACGCCGTCGGCTGACCGCTAGTGGTTTCGATTTAGCGTTGCGCCCCGGCTTTGCGCAGAAACGCGAGATGCTCACCGGTACATTTCGTGAACGACGCCCTCACCCCTACCCTGGCGCCAAACCCGGCCATGCGCTGATCATCGGGGCGGGCCTGGCCGGTACGGCCACCGCCGAACGATTGGCGGCCAGAGGCTGGCGCTGCACCATCGTCGATGCCGGCACGTTGACTGGCGGTGCCTCCGGCAACAAGGCTGGCGTCATCCGCCCGCTGCCCTCGATCGATGACAACGTCTTGTCACGCCTGACCCGTGCCGGATTTCTGAGCACGCTGCAGCGCTTGCAACAGCTACAGATCCGCAACCATCCCGTGCAATGGAATGCCTGCGGTGTCTTACATCTCGCGCGCGATGCCGCGCAAGCCGAGGCCATGCAACAGGCCGTCGCCGCGCTAAAGTTACCGGAGCACCTACTCGCCTGGCTGGACCAGGACCTCGCCTGCAACAAAGCGGGATTATCGGTCGCTGCGGGCGGCTGGTGGTTTGCTGCCGGGGGTTGGGTCAATCCCTCGGACTACTGCGCACAATTGCTCCAGGCGTCCGGCGCAACGATCCGGGAGCACACCCATATCAGCGAATTGCGCCAGACGGCCGGCGGTTGGGCTGCCCACGCCACCGATGGCAGCCTCATTGCCGAGGCCGATATCGTGATTCTGGCCAACGCCACGGATGCGCCCAGACTTGCCGAACCATATAGCCATGCACTGCCTATTCGCGCGGCGCGCGGTCAAACCACAATGATGCAGTCACCTCCTGCCCCAGCACCGAACGCCGTGGTTTGTCGCAACGGCTACTGGACTCCGGCCATCAACGGCGTTTCGACCTGCGGTGCGAGCTTTATCGTCGATGACACCAGCCCTGAACTGCGCGTGGCCGAGCATGCCGAAAACCTGGAAACAATCCGTGGCATGGCGAACGACGCCGACCTTGCCTGGCCGGAGCCAGACAATCCGACGCTGCACGGCAAGGTGGGGCTACGCCCTGTGGTACCTGACCGTTTACCGCTGGCCGGCCAGTTGCCGGCGCACGAAAACGCAGTCGTGGCCAGTCGATCGCGGGCAGCGCGCGCCCGCGTGCCGGGGCTGTACGTCAACTCGGGCTTCGGCGCTCGCGGCATTCTGTTTGCCACACTGTGCGCCGAACTGCTGGCCAGCCAGATCGCCGGGGAACCTTTACCGCTCCCCAAGGATCTTGTACGCGCCATCGACCCGATGCGGTATGCTCACAAAAAATCTTGAATAACGATCTGGAGACATTGATGAAAATTGAAACACTTGCTGTTCACGCTGGTTACGACGTTGACCCCACCACCAAAGCCGTGGCGGTACCGATCTATCAGACGACGTCTTACGCCTTCGATAGCACGCAGCATGGTGCCGATCTGTTCGATCTGAAGGTGCCGGGCAATATCTACACGCGCATCATGAACCCGACGCAGGATGTGCTGGAGAAACGCGTTGCAGCGCTTGAAGGCGGTATCGCTGGTCTGGCGCTGGCTTCTGGCATGGCGGCCATCACCTATGCGATTCAGACCATCGCTGAAGCCGGCGACAATATCGTGACCTCGAGCACCCTTTACGGCGGCACCTACAACCTGTTTGCCCACACGCTGCCGCAATACGGCATCGAAGTCCGCTTCGCCGATTATCGGGATCCGGAAGCTTTCGAAAAGCTGATTGACGCCAAGACCAAAGCCGTCTTCTGTGAATCGGTCGGCAACCCGTTGGGTAATGTCACCGACTTTGAAAAACTGGCGGAGATCGCGCATAAGCACGGTGTACCACTGATCGTGGACAACACAGTGCCCTCACCGTATCTGTGCCGTCCATTCGAACATGGCGCCGATATCGTGGTGCATGCCCTGACCAAGTATCTGGGCGGCCACGGCAATTCTATCGGCGGCATCATTGTCGACAGCGGCAAATTTCCGTGGGCCGAGCACAAAGCCAAGTTCAAGCGTCTGAACGAACCGGATGTGTCGTATCACGGCGTAGTCTATACCGAAGCGCTGGGCCCGGCGGCCTATATCGGTCGCGCCCGCGTGGTGCCGCTACGTAATATGGGCGCCGCGATTTCGCCGTTCAACGCTTTCATGATTCTGCAGGGCATTGAAACGCTGGCGCTGCGCATGGATCGCATCTGTACCAACGCGACAAAAATCGCCACCTTCCTGAAGAACCACCCGAAGGTCAGCTGGGTCAACTACGCCGGCCTACCGGACCACAAAGACCATGCGCTGGTCCAGAAATACATGGGCGGTCGTGCGTCGGGCATTCTGAACTTTGGCGTCAAGGGTGGCCTCACCGCCGGCGGCAAATTCCAGGATGCACTGCAACTCGTCACACGTCTGGTAAACATCGGGGATTGCAAGACGCTGGCCTGCCATCCGGCCTCGACGACGCACCGTCAATTGTCAACCGAAGAGCTGGCGAAGGCCGGCGTTTCGGAAGACATGATCCGTCTGTCGGTTGGCATCGAGCACATCGACGATCTGATCGCCGATCTGGATCAGGCGCTGAACAAGGCTTAACACTTGGTGTAACCGGGTACCGCGTCAGGATGGGCGCGGGCCCGGCTCTCATACGTCGCTAGCTCCCTAAATCGAGCCAAACCCGCCGCCCACCCTGCCTTGAACTACTTTTGGTTTATTCAAGAATCCAAACGCATTTCTTAGGGCATCCTGATTCAAAGGTTAGCCCGATTTCCGACGCTTTTCGTAGTCGATGAGAGCGCCTTTGATCAGGGCGCCCATACCAAGACCTGAGGTTTAGGTTCTCACGATTTCAACTAAATGCGGGAGCGCGAGATATTCCCGCGACTGCATTTCGGTCAGACGGCTCGCCGTGCGGAAAAACTCATGCGCGTTCGGCCCTTCCACATACAGGTCATCCGGGTACGTACCGGCCGAGATGATGAGCTTCACGCGGTGGTCATAGCTAACATCGACCAGCCAGGTCAGCCGCCGCGCTTCGGCGCCATGACGTGACTCCAGCACCGGAATATTCGATACCAAAATCGTGTGGTATTCACGTACGAGTTCGAGATAATCCGACTGGGCGCGGCCATCGCCGCAGATCGCCATAAAATCAAACCAGACGACACCGGGCGCGAGCCGGATCGTCGGAATCTTGCGGCTGTTGATTTCGATACATTCGCCACTCACCCCCGGCAACGTGGCAGCGATTGCGAAGTACTCCGCCATCGCCCGTTCGGTCTCGTCATCGTGGGGCACATGGTAGACGGGCATCACCTCCAGCTTACGTAGACGATAATCCTGTCCGCCGTCGAGCGGCATCACATCCAGCTTTTTCTTGAGCAGTTCGATGGTCGGCAGAAAGTTCATGCGCTGTAGTCCATTCGGATACAGGTTGTCCGGCGGGTAGTTACTGGTCATGACAAACACGACACCCTTCTCGAACAGCAGTTCAAGCAGCCGGCCGAGGATCATGGCATCGGCAATATCCGACACATGAAACTCATCAAAACACAGCAGCCGTGTTTCCTTGGCAATCCGTTCGGCCACCGACACCAGCGGATCCGCTTTGCCGGCGTGCTGGCGCAGTTCGGCGTGAATCTGGTGCATGAAGGCATGAAAGTGGATGCGCTTTTTGCGTTTGTAGGGCACCGCCGCAAAGAAGCAATCCATGATAAAGCTTTTGCCACGGCCAACACCGCCCCAGAAGTACACGCCCTTTGGTACGGCTGGTGACTTCAACATGCGCTTTAGCGTGCTGCTCCGATCCGATTTAAAACTGACCAGCGATTCATAGAGCACGTGCAATCGTTCAACCGCCTGCATCTGTGCTGGATCAGCCTGAAAACCCTTGGCTTCAAGAGCAGCGGCATAGGCGCCGAGCATACCGGGGGCATTGGGGGTAAGCACTTCAGTCGTCATGCTTGTATTTTATCGTGCAAACCCCCATTTGCTACCTATAAACCTGATGCTGCAACACGCGGTTTATTCTCGCGGCATTTTTGCGCATAATAGTCCCATGCGGATCGACCGCCCCACGAGGAGATGCATCATGAAAATCGATATCGGTATTCCTGAAAAAGATCGTAAAGCCATTGCCAATGGCCTGAGCAAATTGGCCGCTGACAACTTTACGCTCTATCTGAAGACGCATCATTTCCACTGGAACGTAACAGGTCCCATGTTCCAGACGCTTCATCTGATGTTCGAGACGCAATACAACGAGCTCTGGCTGGCTTCTGATGCCATTGCTGAGCGTATTCGCGCCCTCGGTTTTCCGGCCCCCGGCACCTATGCCGAGTTTGCCAAGCTGACGGTCATCAAGGAGAGCAAGGAGATTCCCAAGGCGATCGATATGATCAAGGAGCTGGTCGCCGGTCATGAAGCCACCGCGCGTACAGCCCGCGCATTATTCGGCCCGGCCGACAAAGCGGGCGATGAAGCGACGGCAGATTTACTCACGCAACGCATCCAGATTCATGAGAAAACGGCCTGGATGCTGCGCAGCCTGCTGGAGCAATAACCTGAAACATCGCGCTGCTCGTTCCCGTGTAAACGCCCGCGCCCGTCGGTGGATGGCGGGCGTTTTGCTTTGCACCGCACTGGCGGCCTGCGCACCGACAACGCAGCGCGTACGTGTGGATAGCGTTGCCGCCGAGGCAGAAGCGCGTAAGCAGCGCGAGGTTGCGGTTCAGGCGTATCTCGACGACCAGAAGCGTCTGATGCGCGTCAGTTACCCGTTACAGACCAGAGGTGCCGATCTGTGCGGCGAGGATATCCGTTATACGACCGGCATGGCGCTGGCCAACAGTAGTACGCTGCTGGGCGAGCCGTTCAAGGAAACGGCCGAAACCAGTTACCGCCTGACTGACCAGGTACAGGCCGTCTATGTGGTGCCCGGCTCGGCTGCAGACAAGGGGGGCGTGCGGGCGGGCGACACGCTGCTCCAGGTTGGTCAATGGTCAATCACCGGCGCAGGGCCGGACGCCGTAAAAGAAACGCTGAATCAGATTCAGAAACAAACCCAGAACGGCCAGCCCGTGCGCGTCGACCTCCTCCGCCCGGCGCAAGGCAAAAATCCGCTTCCCCAGAAAATGAGTCTGCTGATTGTGCCCGACCGCGCCTGCAGCTATCCGATCGTTCTTGGTAACGGTGACGAAGTTAACGCCTACGCGGACGGCAAACAGGTCATCGTCCAGCGCGGCATGCTGCGCTTTGCCTCGAACGACACGGAGCTCGCGCTGGTCGTCTCACATGAAATCGCGCACAACAGCATGAGCCATATCCGTTCGAAGATGACCAATTACGCCTTGGGAAGCATTCTGGACATCGCCGCGCAGGTGTTGCTCAAGGTGCCGACCCAGGGGCTGTTCGGCAACGTGGGGGCTAACGCGTATTCCAAGGAATTCGAAGCCGAAGCCGATTATGTGGGCTTGTACATCATGGCGCGCGCCGGTGGCGACATCGATAACGCACCGCAGTTCTGGCGGCGCATGGCGGCGCTGTCACCGGCAGCCATCCAAAGTAGCCATATGTCGACGCACCCGGCCACGCCCGAGCGTTTCGTGGCGCTGGAAGAAACCGTCAAGGAAATCAAAGCCAAGAGAGCCGCAGGTAAGCCGTTGGAACCGAATTTGAAAAACGCGCCCGACCTGCCTGCAGAAAAGGGGGCAGCCGACCCCAAAAAACCGGGCAAACCCTGAGCATCTCACTGATCTATCGGCAGATTTTTCTTTACCGATGGACCGCCCTTGGGTATAGTGCGCGCCATGATTACCGCTTTTGAACTCAACCACGGCCGCTTGCAGCAGGTGACTGTCGAGTCACTGGAAGACCTGCAACACTGTCATCCTGTCTGGGTCGACTTCGAGTCCCCGACTGAGGAGGAGCGTGACTGGGCAAAAAGCATCTTCGAGATCGATCTGCCGGAAGAAGATGAGGTCGACGACATTGAAGCGTCGGCCCGTTTCTTCGAAGAAGAAAACGGCGAACTGCATATCCGTTCCGACTTCTTTCAGCACACCGATGAAGACAGCGACACCATGCGCGTTGCCTTTATCCTCAAAGGCGGCATGCTGTTCAGCATTCGCCGTGACGAAATGGCGCAGTTTCGACTGCTCCGCCTACGCGCCCGCCGTCAGCCCTACTACGTGCGCGATGAAAAAGACGTGCTGCTACAGTTGCTTGATATCGACGTCGAATATTCGGCGGATATTATCGAAGGCATCTACGACCGCCTCGACAAATTCAGCAAACAGGTACTGGGCAGCGAGATGTCCGATGACGCCGCCGGCATCGTGCTGTCGGGTATTGCCGTTGAAGAAGATCTGAACGGTCGTATCCGCCGCAACCTGATGGATACGCGCCGCGCCGTGTCGTTTCTGATGCGCGTGAAACTGCTCAACGAACTCCAGAACGACGAAGGTCGGCAGATCCTGCGCGATATCGATTCGCTGGACGGCCACACGGGCTTCGTCTTCGACAAACTCAACTTCCTGATGGATGCGACCGTCGGTTTCATCAACATCAACCAGAACCGGATCATCAAGATTTTCTCGGTGGCCTCTGTCGCCATGCTGCCGCCAACGTTGATTGCCAGTATCTATGGCATGAACTTCCGGTTCCTGCCTGAACTGGACTGGGAATACGGTTATCCGTTCTCGCTGTCGCTGATGGCCATTTCAGTGGCGATTCCCTTCTGGTATTTCAACAAGAAGGGTTGGCTGAAGAAGTAAGCGCTGCCGCCTTTTGCAGGGATCGTTTGATCTCTCACCCAACAAAAAACGGAACCCGCAGGTTCCGTTTTTTGTTGATGCCGATCTTGCTTAGAAGTGCAGCGGGCGTCAGAAGTGCAACGGTCGCTTGTC
>CAZSAE010000052.1:0-10239 GCA_964604765.1 uncultured Dechloromonas sp.
GTGATGGCGCCGAAAGCGTTGACGTAGCCCTTCTTGGCGCCGCCGTTGACCTTGTCCCACAGGACCTTGGCACCGCGTTGCGCCAGCGTGTATTCCGGCTGCAGAGAGCCGCGCAGACGAACGACGTCAGCGGCGGTGTAACCGCGCTTGACGTTCTTCCAGCGGGGATTTTCGGCCCAGTCTTTTTCCAGGGCGGCGATTTGTTGTTCACGAGTTGCCATAGTGGTTCCTTCACAGGGGAGATTGCAAGAGAAGTGCGTTGGCGTGCGGTTCGACGTTGGCCTTGCAAAGCCATGCGGCGGTCGCGCGTCGGTGCGTGCAAGAACTATATACCCGTTTTGTTGCAAGCGCAATAACTCTTATATAAGACACATGATAACAAAAAACGCATTTAATACATGGAGTTATGATTGCAACCGATGGCGTTTTCTCGATAAGATGTGCGTCGCCGCATAAAAAAACCGGCTCCTGAGAGCCGGTTTTTGCCTTCTGCTGTTACGAGATGCGATGGGTGATTGGCGAACCTCAAACGAGCGGCTGGGTCGACACAATCACACCGTCTTCATCGGCGCACAGCCATTCGCCCGGTTTGAACGTGACGCCACCGAAGGTGACGGGCACATCCCGCTCACCCACGTTCTTTTTGACGGTTTTAAGCGGATGCGTGTTCAGCGCGCGTACGCCGAGCGGTAGCGCATTGATCGCCGCGCTGTCGCGAATGCAGCCGTAAACCACAACCCCTTCCCAACCGTTTTTCACGGCCAGTTCCGCCAGTTGATCGCCGAGCAGCGCACAGCGCAAGCTGCCGCCGCCATCGACCACAAGCACTTTGCCTGCACCGGATTCGCCCAGTACTGCACGCACCAATGAATTGTCTTCGAACAGTTTCAGGGTCACGATATTGCCGGCAAACGCCGCCTTGCCGCCATAACGCTGGAACATCGGTGCGACGACGCGCAGCTGTTGCTGCTCAATGAGCGCTTCGTTGTTATCGAGTAAATCCGTGGTGAGTAGTGCGGTCATGGTTGATTCCAGAGTACAAAAAAATCAGGCGGGGACGGGCTCACGATCTTGCGCGTCCTTGCTGGGATTATCGGCGAAACGCAGTTGCACCTTGTCGTCCTTGTCGATGTCGACGGTCACATGGCCACCGTGCGCCAGTTGGCCAAATAGCAGCTCATCGGCCAGTGCGGCACGAATCGTATCCTGAATCAGGCGTGCCATCGGCCGAGCGCCCATGAGTGGGTCAAAGCCACTGTCAGCCAGATATTCCTTCAGTGCGTCGGTGAACGTGACTTCGACTTTCTTCTCGTGCAGTTGCTCTTCGAGCTCCATGAGGAACTTGTCGACGACGCGCAGAATGATGTCGTGATCCAGTGCTTTGAACGAAATCACCGCGTCGAGTCGGTTGCGGAACTCCGGCGTGAAGACCCGTTTGATGTCCTCCATCTCGTCGCCGGCCTGCTTTTTGGCCGTGAAGCCCATCACCGATTTGTTCAGGGTTTCCTGACCGGCGTTGGTGGTCAGAATGATGACCACGTTGCGGAAATCGGCCTTGCGCCCGTTGTTATCCGTGAGCGTGCCGTGGTCCATGACCTGCAGCAACACGTTGTAGATGTCCGGATGCGCCTTCTCGATTTCGTCGAGTAGCAGGACGCAATAGGGCTTCTTATTGACCGCTTCGGTCAGCAAGCCGCCCTGTTCGAAACCCACATAGCCCGGCGGTGCGCCGATGAGGCGCGACACGGCATGACGCTCCATATATTCCGACATGTCGAAGCGGAGCAGATCGATACCCAGGCAGTAGGCCAGCTGTTTGGCGACCTCGGTTTTGCCGACGCCCGTCGGACCCGAGAACAGGAAGGCGCCGATGGGTTTGCCGGGGTGGCCGAGGCCCGACCGTGCCATCTTGATGGCGCGCGCCAACGCGTCGATGGCGTTGTCCTGACCAAAAACGACTGCTTTCAGATCGCGGTCCAGGTTTTTCAGGGCGCGTTTGTCGTCGTTGGAAACATGTGAGGGCGGAATGCGCGCGATGCGCGAGACAATGTCTTCGATCTCGTGCTTGCCGACAACCTTTTTCTGTTTGCTCTTGGGCAGAATGCGTTGCGCAGCACCGGCTTCGTCGATGACGTCGATCGCTTTATCGGGCAGATGGCGGTCGCTAATGTGCCGGGCGGCCAATTCGGCGGCCGTCGTTAAAGCGGAAGCCGTGTATTTGATGCTGTGATGGGCCTCGAAGCGAGACTTGAGGCCCTTGAGAATCTCGATGGTCTCAGCGACGGAGGGCTCGTTGACGTCCACCTTCTGAAAACGACGTGATAAAGCCGAATCCTTTTCAAAGATGCCACGGTATTCCACAAACGTGGTGGCGCCAATGCAGCGCAGCTGACCGTTGGCCAGGGCCGGCTTGAGCAGGTTCGATGCATCCAGCGTCCCGCCCGAAGCCGAGCCGGCGCCAATCAATGTATGGATTTCGTCGATAAAAAGGACGGCATTCGGATTTTCCTTGAGCGCTTTCAACACGCCTTTGAGGCGTTGCTCGAAATCGCCGCGGTATTTGGTACCGGCGAGAAGCGCACCCATGTCGAGCGAATAGACCGTGGCCTCGGCTAACACGTCGGGAACGTCCTGATCGACGATGCGGCGGGCCAGGCCTTCGGCGATGGCGGTCTTGCCAACGCCAGCCTCACCCACCAATAGCGGGTTGTTCTTGCGCCGGCGGCAGAGAATCTGCACGACGCGCTCCAGCTCACGATCACGCCCAATCAGCGGGTCGATCTTGCCCTGTTGCGCCAGCACGTTCAGATTAACGGTGTATTGTTCGAGCGGGCCGTTCTGGGCTTTCTCTGAACTTTCAGCGTCGCCATCTTCACCTTGCGCCTTGGCGCTGTCGCGCGGCACTTTGCTAATGCCGTGCGAAATGTAATTGACGAGGTCGAGACGCGAAATATTCTGCTTCTGCAGGAAGTAGACGGCATGCGAATCTTTTTCGCCAAAAATGGCGACCAGGACATTGGCGCCGGTGACCTCTTTCTTGCCCGATGACTGCACATGCAGGATGGCGCGTTGAATGACCCGCTGGAATCCCAGCGTCGGCTGCGTTTCGACCTCGTTATCCTCTTCGACGATCGGCGTATGCTCCTCGACGAACCGGGTCAGCTCGAGACGCAGCGCCTCAAGCTGTGCGCCGCAGGCGCGCAAGGCATCCGAGGCGGTTGGATTGTCGATGAGCGACAGCAGCAGATGCTCGACGGTGATGAATTCGTGCCGCTTCTGCCGGGCTTCGACAAAGGCCGTGTGCAGGCTGACTTCAAGTTCCTGGGCAATCATGGGGCTACCTCCATCACACAGACCAGCGGGTGCTGATGCTCCCGGGCCAGATTGGTTACTTGCTCCACCTTGCTGGCGGCGACATCGCGGGTATAAATGCCGCAGATGCCGCGCCCCTCAGTGTGCACTTCGAGCATGATACGCATGGCGCGTTCCTGATCCATGCGGAAAATAAGTTGCAGGACATGGACCACAAAGTCCATGGGCGTGAAATCGTCGTTCAATAGCAACACCTGATACAGCGGCGGCGGACGGACTGTCGTGTCTTCGCGTTCGAGAACTGCGGTGCCTTCCTGGGTTTTGCGATGGGCTGCCATGGCGTGAATGTAAGGCCTGACCGTCAAATCTTCAATGCTTTCGAGAAAACCCTGCGGAATCCGGAAGATAGAGCGTGCAGTGCAGCAAAAAAATTTTTCAAAATTGGTTGACGATGCGTAAAACATCGCGTAAAAAAGGCACATACCGGAAATCCGGTACAGGGAGGAGTGTGGGCGCACCGTGTGTGCTACGTTCTGAAATAGTGTAAAGAGGTCAGTAAGACCGGAAGGAAGTAGTAAAATGGCATTAGGTACCGTCAAGTGGTTCAATGACGCAAAGGGTTTTGGTTTCATCACGCCGGATGGTGGCGGTGAGGATCTGTTCGCCCATTTCTCCGCAATCACCATGAATGGCTTCAAGACTCTGAAGGAAGGCGAACGCGTCTCCTTCGACGTGGTCGACGGCCCGAAGGGTAAGCAAGCCGCTAACATCGGCCGCGCTTAATGCGGAAGTTGCTTTACCCTTGAGGTAGAGCAATGCCGTAAAAGAAAAAGACCCGCTGCAAAGCGGGTCTTTTTCTTTGTGGCGCGCCGGTTGTCGCTCTTTGGGGCGTCTTGCGGATTTTTGCCCATTCGCGACAGATTTGATGTGGGCTATCATAAGGCATGTATAGATTCAGACGAACGCTCGCCCAGGCCTTGGCCAGTCTGGTACTGGCGCACAGCACTGCGGCGATGGCCGCAGCGACCGAGCTTCCCGAATTGGGCGATGCTGCGCAGGATGTGCTGACGCCACAGATGCAGCGCCGTTTAGGCGAAGGGTTTTACAACGAGATCCGTCTGCGCGATCCGGCGTACATCGATGATCCGGAAGTCACCGGTTACGTCAATCGGGTTGGCCGTCGATTGGTGTCTGCCAGCCAGAATCCGAGTGGGCGTTTTACCTTCTTCGTTCTGCGTGACCGCCAGATTAACGCATTCGCCACCTTTGGCGGTTATGTGGGCGTCAATACCGGTTTGTTACTTGCCGCGCGTACCGAGTCGGAATTCGCGGGTGTACTCGCCCACGAAATTTCGCATGTGAACCAGCAGCATCTGGCACGCGGCATCATGGCGGCCAAGAATCAGTCGATCTCCTCGCTGGCCAGTCTGGCGCTGATGATTCTGGCCGTGCGGTCCGGCCAGGCCGGGCAGATTGCTCAGGGCGCCAGTGCTGCGATCGAAGCGGCGAATATCCAGTCGCAGCTGGGCTACTCGCGAGATTTCGAACGTGAAGCCGATCGCGTCGGATTCCAAACCTTAAGCAAGGCGGGCTACGATCCTCGCGGCATGGCCGATTTTTTCGAGCGCCTGCAGAAATCGACGGCGCTCTATGAAAACAACGCACCAGTCTATCTGCGAACGCACCCGCTGACGACCGAGCGTATCTCTGATATGCAGGGCCGGGCGCAGGGCTCGCCCTATCGTCAGGTGCGTGACTCGCTCGACTTTTATCTGGTGCGCGCCAAGCTGCGCAGTCTGGAATATGCGCCGCAGGATGCCCTGGCCGAATTCGAGACCCAGCTGCGCGAAAAGCGGTATGCCTATGAAGCCGCCGTCTGGTACGGCATGGCGCGCGCGCAGCTCCGGCTTGGCCGACTGGCGGAGGCCGAGAAATCGTTGGCTCAAGCGAGGAAGCTGGCGCCGCTGGATAGCATGTTCGACGTGTTGGCCGCAGAAATTCATCTGGCAGCCAAAGAGTTGGTCGGTGCGACGACCATTTATCGCGACGCCTATAAACGGTATCCGAATGACGAGGCCGTGGTGCAAGGGTTGATTGGTGTTTTGCAATTGCAAGGACAAAATGAGGCCGCGATCCAGATCATTGACAGCCGTTTGCGATCTGGCGTGCGCGACTCCAAGCTCTATCAGCTGCAGGCGCAATCGTACGCCGCGCTCGGCAAAACCGTGCAGTCGCGACGCGCGACAGCCGAAGCCTATGCGTTGAACGGTCAGACACAGGCTGCCGTCGAGCAACTGGAATTGGCGCAGCGCGAAGCCAAGAACTTCTATGACCAGTCGATGATCGACACCCGTATCAAGGCGCTGCGTGCTCAGTTGATCGAAGAACGCAAGATGGCTGGTCAGTCGCCATTTTGATGCCGCGTTTTTTCTGAACTACCATGAACGATTCACCCACCTTCCTGCCCGGTTCTTTGCCGCAGATCGATCGCCAGCTCGATGTGTGCGGGCTCAAGTGCCCCATGCCGATCTTGCGCACCAAGAAAGCGCTGGCCGATATGCACAGCGGCCAGGTTCTAGAAATCCGTGCGACCGATCCTGCCACGCGCGAAGACTTCGCTGCGTTCGCTCGGCAAACGGGACATACACTTTTGCATGTTCAAGAGGGTGAAGGGCAGTGGGTTTTTTACCTGCAACGCAAGTGACTGGCTCGTCCCCTGCAACGAATTCTCGATGCGCCGTCTTGTTTCGCGATGGATTGGCGGCACCGGAAGCGCCGGCCAGCCTGTTGTGTACTGACCTCGTCGCCACCTGGCCTGTGCGCGACGCTGCTTCACTGGCATCAGCACTGACGGCCGCCGATACGGCCAGACATGCGAATCAGGTCGCTGTTTTCGCGCTGGATTATGAAATCGGCGCCTTGCTCGAACCTTCGGTCGGTGACCGAGCACACACGGCGTCGAGTAACACGCGGCCGATAATGTCGCTCGGCTACGTTTGGATTTTCCAGCAGCCGTGTTGGTTGACCCAGTCAGAAGCAGACGCCTGGTTGCTCGAAGCGTCACCCTCGACCGAAGCGTTTGAGTCTGCGGGATGCCTGCGTGGTGATGCGTCGCTAAGTGCCGCAGCCTATGCTGAGACGCTGCACAAGATTCGTGCCGCCATCGCCGATGGCGAGATCTATCAAATCAACTTCACGTTTCCAATCAACGTTACGGTCTACGGCGACCCGGCCCGCGCCTTTCTGAATCTGGCCAAAGCGCAACCGACAGCGCATGCTGTTTACATCGACATGCCCGAGTGCCAAGTCCTGTCGTTATCGCCCGAGCTCTTTTTCTCGGTCGACAACGACCAGATAACCGTTCGCCCCATGAAAGGAACGGCGCCGCGCATGGCCGATACGGCGGCCGATCGGATTCTGGCTGAGCAATTACGCACTTCGGAAAAGAATCGTGCCGAGAACCTGATGATCGTCGATCTGTTGCGTAACGACCTGGGGCGCATCGCAGTTCCCGGCAGCGTCAGGGTCGACACCTTGTTCGAGATCGAAGCCTACCCGACGGTGCATCAGATGACCTCAACGGTGTCGGCCAGATTGCACAAGCAAAGTCTGGCCGATCTGATTGGCGGTCTGTTTCCCTGTGGTTCGGTTACGGGCGCGCCCAAAGTGGCCGCCATGCAAAAAATACGGACCTGGGAAGGCGCGCCGCGCGGCCTTTATACCGGTAGCATCGGTTGGGCGGCTGGCGACCGCGTGCAGGCCAACGTTGCCATTCGAACGCTCCTGCTGGATCCGCCGGCGAGTGCGAAATCCAAGGCGCAATCCATTGCGCGAAGGGGTGTACTGGGCGTCGGTAGTGGCATCGTCTGGGATTCCGATCCTAAAGAGGAATATGACGAATGCCTGCTCAAGAGTGCGTTTCTCGTCAAGCCGGATCCAGGCTTTACGTTGTTTGAGACGCTACGCCTGGAATTACCGCCCGACGATTTGGCGATGACCTTACCGCTGGTGGAGATCTATCCGCATGTGCGGCGGCATATGAGAAGGCTCTCCGATTCGGCTTACGCTTTAGGCTTCGATTTTGATGCGGCCGCATTCGAAGCGTGTTTATGGCGTATCAAACGGGAGGTGCGGCAGAAACTGCCCGCGAGCGAAACGACGCGTTTCTTTAGAGTTCGAGTTGATCTCTCGCATGCCGGGCAGCTCACCACGGCCTGGGCGCCCTTGCCGCCGATCGCGGCGCGGGTAGAGTTGATCTGGTCCGATGTGCGTCTCGCTGGCGATGATCCGTTGCTACAACACAAGACTTCGATGCGTCAGGTGTACGATGCCGCCATCGAGCAAGCCGCAGCGCGGCAGGCTTTTGACAGCCTGTTCTGTAACGAAAATGGTGAGGTCTGCGAGGGCGCCCGCAGCAATGTTTTCGTGCGCGATGGCAATCGGTTACTGACGCCGCCGCTGCGCTGTGGTTTGTTGCCCGGCGTGTTGCGGGGAGTGCTGCTCGACAGCGGTGAAGCTTGCGAATCGCTACTTACCGTCGCCGATATCAAGGCGGCCTCGCGTGAAGGCCGGCTGCGCGTGGGGAATGCGCTGCGCGGCTTGATACCGGCGACGCTCAAATAACGACTAACGTACTTTCAGTTTTTCCAGCTGCGGTTTGAGCATGGTGAGCGTGTTGCCGAAATCGGCCATGCGCTGACGTTCCTGTTCGACCACCGCCGGCGGGGCGCGATCGACGAACGAGGCGTTGCCGAGTTTGCCTTCGGCTTTCTTGATCTCGCCTTCCAGACGGGCAATCTCTTTTTCCAGACGCGCGATTTCGGCCGGGACGTCGATTTCCACTTCCAGCATGAGCTGAATGTTACCGAGTACGGCGACCGGGGCTAATGCATCAGTTGGCAGGGTTTCGACGAAGCGCACATCAGCAAGTTTGGCCAAAGACTTCAGGACCGGTGCGGCAGCGGTCAGGGCATCCTGCTCGGATTTGCTGGCAGCAACAATGAGCGGGACTTTGGTGGCGGGAGACAGACTCATCTCGCCGCGCAGGTTGCGACAAGCCGACACCAGTCCTTTGAGACGCTCGATCTGCGCTTCGGCGGCTGCGTCGATGCGTTGGGCGTCGCACACCGGATAACCAGCCAGCAGAATCGTTTCATGGGTTTTACGCCCCGCCATCGGCGCCACGGTTTGCCACAGTTCTTCAGTGATGAACGGGATGAACGGATGCGCCAGGCGCAGAATCGTTTCAAGAACACGCAGCAAGGTGCGGCGGGTCGTGCGCTGTTCTTCGACGCTGCCATTCTGGATTTGCACCTTGGCGATTTCGAGATACCAGTCGCAGTACTCATCCCACACCAAGTGGTAAAGCGCTTGGGCGGCAAGATCGAAACGATAGGCATTGAGTTGCTGACCAATTTCCACTTCGGCGCGTTGCAGCAGGCTGATGATCCAGCGGTCGGCTGCTGAGTAACGCAATTCGGCGTCAGTGGCATCGATACCGCAATCCTGCTCTTCGGTATTCATCAGTACGAAACGCGTCGCGTTCCACAGCTTGTTACAGAAGTTGCGATAGCCTTCGCAGCGCGACAGATCGAATTTGATATCACGGCCCGGGCTGGCCAGCGACGTGAAGGTAAAGCGCAGTGCATCGGTACCGAAGCTCGGAATACCCTCCGGGAACTCCTTGCGTGTTTCCTTTTCGATGCTCTGCGCCTGCTTCGGATTCATGAGGCCGAAAGTGCGTTTCTTGACGAGTTCGTCGAGCGTGATGCCGTCGATGAGGTCGATCGGATCGAGCACATTGCCCTTCGATTTGCTCATCTTCTGGCCCTTGCTGTCGCGGATCAGGCCGTGCACGTAAACATCCTTGAACGGGATGCGTCCGATCAGGTGATTGGTCATCATCACCATGCGGGCGACCCAGAAGAAGATGATGTCGAAACCGGTGACGAGCACGCTGGTCGGTAGATAGCGATCCAGCATGGCGTTCGGTGTCGCCGGCCAGTCGGGCGTCCAGTCCAGCGTCGAGAAGGGCCACAGGGCGCTCGAGTACCAGGTGTCGAGCACATCCTCATCGCGGCGCAGGGCGCCGGTGTAGCCATCAGCGGCGGCCAACGCCTTCGCCTCAGCTTCGTCGTGTGCGACGTAAACCTTGCCGTCGTCGCTATACCAGGCGGGAATCTGATGGCCCCACCACAACTGACGCGAGATGCACCAGTCCTGGATATTGTTCAGCCACTGATTGTAGGTGTTGACCCAGTTCTCCGGATGGAAGCGGATCTCGCCGTTGGCGACCACTTCCAGCGCCTTCTGCGTGATTGACTTGCCATCCGCGCTGGGCTTCGACATGGCGACGAACCATTGGTCGGTCAGCATCGGCTCGATCACGACGCCCGTGCGGTCGCCGCGCGGTACCTTGAGCTTGTGCTTGTCGGTCTTCTCCAGTACGCCAAGCGCTTCGAGGTCCTTGACGATCACCTTGCGTGCTTCGAAGCGATCCAGGCCACGGTACTGCTCGGGTGCATGGTCGTTGATCTTCGCGTCCAGCGTCAGAATCGAAATCAGCGGCAGATTGTGACGCTGACCCACGGCATAGTCGTTAAAGTCATGCGCCGGCGTGACCTTGACACAGCCGGTACCGAATTCCAGATCGACGTAGCTGTCGGCGATGATGGGGATTTCACGATCGGTCAGCGGCAGTTTCACCATCTTGCCGATAAGATGCTGGTAACGCGGGTCTTCCGGATGCACCATCACGGCCGTATCGCCGAGCATGGTTTCCGGCCTTGTCGTGGCGACGGTCAGCGAACCGCTGCCATCGGCTAACGGATAGCGGATGTGCCAGAGGAAACCGTCTTCTTCTTCCGACAACACTTCCAGATCGGAGACGGCCGTATGGAGTTCGGGGTCCCAGTTGACGAGACGCTT
>CAZSAE010000053.1:0-6778 GCA_964604765.1 uncultured Dechloromonas sp.
CGCCGCCACGGCCATCGGCAATACGATAGGTGCCGGCCGAGTGCCAAGCCATGCGAATCATGAGGCCGCCGTAGTGACCCCAATCCGCCGGCCACCAACTCTGGCTTTCGGTCATTAGCGCCTTGAGATCGTTTTTGAGTGCTTCGACATCCAGTGTCTTGAGTGCGTCGCGGTAATTGAACGCG
The DNA here is from genome assembly GCA_964604765.1 of uncultured Dechloromonas sp. Classification (GTDB taxonomy): domain Bacteria; phylum Pseudomonadota; class Gammaproteobacteria; order Burkholderiales; family Rhodocyclaceae; genus Fluviibacter. The sequence goes on from CAZSAE010000053.1 coordinate 186, forward strand.
GGCCCCATCGGATTGGTCTTCGTATCATGCTGGTGCAGGATATCGAGGTTCAGAGACTTCGGCCACCAAGCCGTGTTGCTATTGGCCTGGCCAGCTTCGGTGATTGTGCCGTGCATAACGGGGCATTTTCCAGATGACATTGCGTTTCTCCTTGTGGGTTACCGCTTCTTGGCTCAGTCTAGTGCCAGTAGATTACACAAAACTTAACGACGGTCTCGGTTAATTTCACCCATTTGTCGGGCATGGAAAGACTTTAGGTTTTGGCATGATTCGCGTCCAATCGTATTTGCCAATACGACCGATAGATCAACGCTATCACGATGCCATGTTTCATGACCTGGAATTATGTTTTCCCAAGAAGAAATGCCGGGGAACCCACAGGATTCTCCCGGCATTGTTCAATCTGAAATGTTATTAGGACGTTGCGCTGATTATTCAATGGTCAGACGCTTGGCAGTCGTTTGAACTTTTTTCGGCAGCACCAACTCCAGGACGCCGTCCTTGAATCGTGCATTAGACTGCGCTTCGTCCAGGTCCTGCTCGAACTGGAAGGTCCGGGTCGTTTTGCCGTATTGACGCTCCGTCCGCAGCACCTTGTCGGTTTCCGCAATGGTCTTTTCGTTTTTGCGCTCGGCCGAAATCGTGAGCTGCGATCCGTCGATGCTGACCGCGATATCTTCCTTGCTGACGCCTGGCAGATCGGCATGAACGACATAGGCATTTTCCCGCTCGACCACATCAACCGAGATGGATGGTGCGGCGGTATCCGACGCAACGTGACTGGCCGGAACGATCAGGCTCTTGAGAAATTCATCCAGCGGCGAATAACGAACAAGTGTCATGAGATTCTCCATAAACGTTGATCGCGGTTGACCCGCATGCCATCGATATGGGGAATTCAATCAGGATTTCAAGAGCACTCAAACGACCACACTATCGGAAGAACGGCCACAGGATGCCCAGTAACAGGGAAGCACTGGCAACCATGGTCAGACGCACGCGCAACGGGAGGTACCAGCTCGGCCACGCAACCGCTTCTCGGATACTGACGTCACGCCAGTACTGGAGCAGAAAACCCAGCACGAGCAGCAAGGCGGATGCGACCGGTGCAAGAATGTAGGTGCTCCAGCCGATCAGTGCAGGGACAACACTCCAGAGATAGCAAGCCCGTCGGGTTTTATCCGACAGTTCTGCTGCAAACATGGCGGCGCCCCAGTGAATCGCACCGACAAAGCTCAGAATAACCGCCCCGTAGAGCAATAGTGCCCCGCGATAGATGATGCCGTGCGCCGGTTCGGCGATCGACAGAATCGCCATGGCCATGAATGGAATGAGTCCGCCGTAACCAAGCAGGCCCACCGAAACCGGGAGGGTGTTCTGACGCATGATTGCCTTCCTACTTCACCAGCGGGCGAATACCGGTGAAACCGCCATCCAGCGACCAGACCTGGGCCGTCACTCGACCGCTTCTTACGGACATGAGCCAGGCCATGAGATCCGCCAGTTCGTCGGTGCTGCCAATGCCCGGTAATGGATACTGGCGCGATGCCGCCGCACGAGCGGCGTCACTCCCCAGTATGGCGCGGGTGGCCGGCGAATCCATGATGCCGGGAGCGACCACGTTGACGCGAATGCCGTAAGGCGCGTAGGTCGCTGCGGCACCTCGGGCAAGCCCTTCGACGCCGGCTTTGGCCGCGGCGACCGCTTCATGATTCGGTGTCCCGATCTGCGCCGCGACCGAGGAAACCAGCACAGCGCTGCCCGGCAAATTGTGCTGGCGTAGGTTGCCCACAAAGGCGCCCAGCGTGTGAAACGAACTGATCAGGTTGGCCTGTAGCGAATCTTGAAATTCGCTTTCGGTCAGCCGGTGCAAGGCGCCCAACCGGATATTACCGACGCAATGCGCCAGTGCCTGTGGCACCAGGCCATGGCTATTGGCAGTTTCGAAAATATGCTTGACACCCTCGGCCGTCGCACAATCCGCAACGATTTGCAGATGGTCGCTGCCATAGGCCTCGCGCAGTCGATCGCCATCTCGGCTGACCACAACCAGTTGCCAACCTTCGGCCGTGAGTTTTTCCGCCAGAGAGCGGCCCAAGCCACCCGCCGCGCCCGTAATCAAGGCGACAGAATTCATACAACACTCCTTTCCTGGGCGTGTGTCCGACGCCATTGAGCAATCAGGACGGGCACGCCGCCGATATCGGTCAGCACGCTGACGTTGGGTAAATTGATCCGTTTTTGCTGGAGACCCGCGCCGCCGGCCCAGATGGTGATCTGTTCAGGCACTCTCTGGCGGAACTGGCGGAGGTCCTTGACCACATTGCGCGACGGGTAAGCCGCGCTGAACGACACCGCGACCACGTCGTATTGCCCGTCCATGGCGTATTGGGCAATATCGTTCAGCGGGATACGGGTGCCGAGCGAGGTGCACTGTACGCCTTCGGCGACGCACATGGCTTCGACCATCAGAATACCGAGGCAATGCTCTTCATCGGGAAAGGTCGTCAACAGCAGGCGCGGCAGCTGGCTGCTGGCCGGCTGCAACTGGATGGCGTGACGAATGACATTCTGAATCTGTTCCGTGTACAGATGCTCTTCCGGCACACTCAGATCACCGCGGATCCAGGCGTCACCAATGACACCGTTCATCGGCACCACGGTATCGGTGATGAATTTCTGCAAACCATCGCGCACCAGAATGCGGTTCAGGTTTTCCCTGAGCTCGTGGCTCCGGTGCATACGGAGCAGTTTAAGAAGGCTACTGCACAGTGCATAACGGGCAGGATCCTCGGCGTGGCCGGCATGCAGATCGAGCAACTGCTGCAGTTCAGACAAATCCTGGCCGATCACCTTGTTGGGGCGCATCCCCTTGTCGAGCAGTCGTCTTATAACGCGCAATCGTTCGATCTGATCGGCCGGATAGAGCCTTTCACCCAATCCGTCACGCAGAGGCTGCGGGAAACCGTACCGCCGCTCCCAGACTCGCAGGGTGTCTTTACCGATGCCGGTATCGCGTTCGACATCGGCAATACGCATGGGAGATTCAAGGGTTAATGTGTTCATTTGTCCAGGACAATTACTTGACAAGGTTCATTTTAGAGCATAATTTGGAAACGTAAAGGGTTTTGTCCTGGACAAATAAAGAAAATGATGCCACCACTCAAATCTGGATTCATCGGCGCGCTACTGGCTCTCGGGCTGGTAACAGGCGCCTTGGGAGCAGGAGCGAACGATATGGTCACGACCAAATCCCCATCGGCTGTTAGCAAGAATTGTCCGGCCCTGCTGCGGGGAACCTACCCTAAGCTTCAGGATGATTCGCCACAATCGCTGTGTCAGTTTGCTGGCCAGGTCATCCTGATCGTGAACACGGCCAGCTACTGCGGTTTCACGCGTCAGTATGACGGGCTGGAACGCCTGTATGAAAAATACAAGGATCGGGGCTTTGTGGTCCTGGGTTTCCCCTCCAACGATTTTGGCCAGCAAGAACCCGATAGCAACAAGAAGATTGCCGACTTCTGTCGCAATACCTACGGCATCAAGTTCCCGATGTTCGCCAAGACCAGCGTCCGAGGGGCTGACGCCAATCCGTTATTCAAGCAGTTGGCCAGCCAGACCGGCGAGGCACCGAGCTGGAATTTCCACAAATATCTGATTAGCCGCGACGGTAGCCAGGTACTCAGTTTTGGTAGCCAGATTGCGCCTGAAAGCACCACCCTGGTCGAAGCCATCGACAAGATGCTCAAAAGCACGCCCTGACCCAATCCTTTAACCCCTCTCCCCCACCCCAAAAAAACCAACCCAAAGAGAACCACTATGAACGCACCTGAAAAATCACTGCATGGGCTCTTACTGCCCGACATCCAGGGTTCGCCCGATCATCGCGAACTGGCCATTAACCAGGTCGGTGTCCGCGGCTTGCGCTACCCGCTTCGACTAGTGGATGCGGCTGGCGAGGAGCACCCCACCGTAGCCACGCTCACCATGACGGTCGGCTTGCCGCCGACGGTCAAGGGCACCCATATGTCCCGTTTCGTCGAAATCATGGAAGCGCAGGATGCGGCGTTGTCCCTACTCGACATGAAGGCCCTGTTCAATCGGATGCGCCAGCGTCTTGAGGCCAGCAGTGGGCGAATCGAATTTGCCTTTCCTTATTTCATCCGCAAACAGGCGCCGGTGTCGGGCGTGACCAGCCTGATCGATATTGACGCAGGTATTACGCTGAGCGGCAATGAGGCGGGCCAAACCGAAGCAACGCTGAAGGTGGTCGTACCCGTGACCAGTCTCTGCCCGTGCTCCAAGGAGATTTCAGACTACGGCGCGCACAATCAACGCTCACACATTACAATTCAAGCCACCTTGCGCGACAACGCCACCATGAATCTGGAAGATCTGGTCGAAATGGCCGAGAAAGAAGCGTCATGCGAAGTATTCGGCCTGCTCAAGCGACCGGACGAAAAGTGGGTGACTGAACGTGCCTACGACAATCCGAAGTTCGTTGAGGATCTGGTGCGCGACATCGCCCTGCGTCTGAAGTCTGAACCACGCATTCGCCAGTGGTCAGTGAGCTCGGAAAACTTCGAATCGATTCATAACCACTCCGCCTATGCCCTGATCGAGGGCAGCAACATCTGAAAGAAGTATCATGCGCCAAAAAATCGCCATCGTCGGCAGCGGCATCTCAGGTCTGGGGGCCGCATATCTGCTCAGCGAACACCATGACGTGACCGTATTCGAAGCCGATCATCGCCTGGGCGGTCATAGTCATACGGTGGATGTGGATGTCGACGGCCAGCATTTCGGCGTCGATACAGGTTTTCTGGTGTTCAATGAACGGACCTATCCGCTGCTCTGTCGCCTGTTTGGACATCTGCAGATTCCCGTGGTGAAAAGCGAAATGTCGTTTTCGGTACAGATTGCCGAACCCGCCATGGAATGGGCTGGAACCAATCTGGACACCGTGTTTGCGCAACGGCGCAATTTACTGCGCCCGAGCTTCTGGAAAATGCTGGGCGAAATTCTGCGCTTCAATCGTGCCGCAACGCGCGACATCGATAATCCAGCGCTGAGCCAGCTGTCGCTGGGCGATTATCTCGATCGAAACGGTTACGGCCAGGCTTTTCGTCAGGATTATCTGCTACCGATGGCGGCTGCCATCTGGTCGTGTCCGACCGACTTGATGCTGGACTATCCATTCCACACCTTCGCGCGTTTCTGCCATAACCATGGGCTATTGCAAATCACCAATCGGCCCACCTGGATGACGGTCGCGGGCGGCTCTCGGGTCTACGTCAACACCCTGGCCAGCGCGATACGCAGGCGCGGCGGCACAATCCAACTGGACACGCCCGTCATGTCCATAACGCGTCGAGTGGACGGTGTGCAGGTCAGCTCGGCCGCTGGCAGCGAACGCTTCGATCAGATTCTGCTGGCTTGCCACAGCGATCAGGCCCTGACGCTACTCGGCGATGACGCCACCACGGAAGAACTCACCCAGCTCTCCTGCATTCGCTATCAGTCGAATCGCGCCGTGCTGCATACCGACGCCTCCTTGCTGCCGGTCAGCCGCAAGGCCTGGTCGGCCTGGAACTACGCCGCACCCGGAAAACTGGCGAGTAGCATGGGTCAGAGTCCGGTCAGCGTTTCATACCTGCTCAACAAGCTACAACCACTACCGACTGAAACCCCCATCATCGTGACCTTGAATCCCTGGCGGGAACCTGCAGCATCAGCCACTTTCCGACAGATTCATTATGCACATCCCGTCTTCGACGGTCCGGCGATCTCCGCGCAAACGGCCATCAAAGCGCTGTCCGGCCGCAACCGAACGTTGTATGCAGGCGCCTGGCTGGGTTATGGCTTCCACGAGGATGGCTTCGCCTCAGCCGTCCGCGCCGCTGGTCAACTCATGCCCTTGCCAGACTGGATCCTCGGCAACCAACCGGCGCTGAACGTGGTCGAGTCGCCAGAACTTCAACCGGCGACGGTAAGCGCATGAGCATGTCGACCGGCGTCGACTGGACGGCACCGGCGCTGTGCATCGGCGAGGTCATGCACGCGCGTTCGCGACCAACGCGCAATGTCTTTCACTACCCGATTTTTTATCTACGCCTGCCGCTGAGCCGGCTGAGCACGCTGCAAGTCCCCGGTCTGTCGATCAATCGACGTGGCCTGTGTCAGATTCTGAACCGGGATCACGGCCCGCGTGATGGTTCCGACCTGCTCAGCTGGGCGCGTCAGCTGCTCTCAGCTCATGGGCTCACAGCCGTCTGCAACGGCGAAATCGTTCTACAGACAATGCCGCGGGTCTTTGGCTATATTTTCAATCCGGTCAGTTTCTTTTTCTGCTATGACCACGAAACCAAACTTCGTGCAGTCATCTGTGAGGTCAGCAACACTTTCGGGGAACGTCACAATTACATCGTGGCGCACGCCGACCAGCGGCCCATTGAATCCCATGATCGAATGCTTACCCGTAAGGCGTTTCATGTATCGCCCTTTTTCCCTTTGCATGGCGCGTATGAATTCCGTTTCGGTGGCACACCAGATGCACCGGTCGCAATCATCAATTACAACGCCGCACCCAGCGA
>CAZSAE010000053.1:6878-9824 GCA_964604765.1 uncultured Dechloromonas sp.
CGCACCCAGCGATGACGCACGATCGGGCGATGGCCGCTACGGGCTGCGCACCTGGCTACGTGGCGACGCGGCCCCGCTGACCGGCCAAGGACTTCGTCGGGCGCTCTGGCGTTTCCCGTTGCTCACTTTTGGTGTCATCACACGCATTCATTGGCAAGCATTGCGCCTGTGGCTGCGCAAGGTAACCTTCTTCACAAAGCCCGAGAAGCCGCTCAAGGAGACGACGACATGAACACGCGTACTGAGGCACTGACGCCCCAAAGCCTCCCTGCATCGCTTTGCATGCCGGAACTGGCCAATAGCTCGGCCCTGCGGCTCGATTCCACCGAACATCTGCCGGCTGCTGCACGCAGCATTCTGTCGTTGCTCGACAATATCGCGGGCGGGCAAATCATGCTCACGCTACCGGATGGACGACAGCATCTGTGCGGTTCGATGGCCAACGGCCACATAGTGGATATGGTGGTCCATGACTGGCAAGTGTTTGGCGATATCGTCGCACGTGGCGATATCGGGGCGGCCGAGTGCTTCATTGAAGGCAAATGGGGCACCGACTCGCTGAGCGAACTACTGACCCTCATCGCGCGCAATCGTAGTGCACTCCAAAAAGCCATTCACGGCCGGCGCTGGCAGCTGCTCAGCGCCTGGATGCTGCATCGTCTGCGCGCAAACACGCGCCGGGGCAGCAAACGCAACATCATGGCGCATTACGATCTGGGCAATGATTTCTACCGGCTGTGGCTGGACGAAACGATGACCTATTCGAGCGCGCTATTTGCAGATCACGCTCATCCAGACCAAGCCGAATGGGCGGATTTGCCAGCGGCGCAGCGGGCTAAAAATGAGCGCATGATCCGCGCGCTTGATGTACAGCCGGGCGAGCGCATTCTCGAGGTGGGTTGTGGCTGGGGCGGTTTCGCCGAGCAAGCCACCAGTCTGGGTGCCCATGTCACCGGTTTGACGCTCTCACCGGCGCAACAGGCGTTCGCCCGCGCACGAGCGACCGAGGGTGGTTGGGATAAACAAGCGGATTTCCAACTCACCGACTATCGCGATATGCAGGGTCAGTTTGACCACATCGTGTCGGTTGAAATGTTCGAAGCAGTGGGTGAGCGCTGGTGGCCCACCTACTTCCGGACCTTGAAGCGCTTGCTCAAGCCCGGTGGCCGAGCTTTGATCCAGGTCATCACCGTCGACGATGCGCTGTTCCATAACTATCGACGGGGCACCGATTTTATCCAGCGCCACGTATTTCCGGGCGGCATGCTGCCCTCACCGACCGCGTTTCGCGGTCAGGCACAGCGGGCGGGCCTGACGGTAACCGATGACCTGGCGTTCGGACTGCACTATGCGAAGACTCTGAGCCTCTGGCACGAGGCATTTCATGAGCGGTTGTTGGAAGTCAAGGCACAGGGCTTCGACGACCGCTTCATTCGACTCTGGCGTTTCTATCTAGCCTATTGTGAAGCGGGCTTTCGCGCTGGCTCCATCGACGTGCATCAATACACCTTACAAGCCTAGGAATCGCTGTCATGAACAAGATAAGCCAACTCTTCCGCAAACCCTTGCTGACACTCTGCGCCTTACTGGGTCTGAATGGCTGCAGCAGCGTTACGGTCAACCAGTACGCGCAGCAACAGCCCGTTCTGGATCTGCAACAGTATTTCAATGGGACACTGGACGCCTACGGGATGTTCCAAAAACGTTCTGGCGAAGTCGTCAAACGTTTCCACGTGGTCATCGATGCCCGCTGGCAAGGCGATGTCGGCACACTAGATGAGCGATTCACTTACAGTGACGGCACAACGCAGCAGCGGATCTGGACCATCACCAAAACCGGCGCTCAGTCTTACCGTGGCACGGCATCTGACGTGGTCGGCGAAGCGACCGGTGAACGTGCCGGCAATGCACTACGCTGGCGCTACGTGCTGGCATTACCGGTCGATGACAAGGTATATCACGTCGACTTTGACGACTGGATGTTTCTGATGGACGACCGCATCATGCTCAACCGGTCGACGATGTCGAAGTGGGGGTTTGATCTGGGCGAAGTCACACTGACTTTTGTCAAACGTTGACGCACACATCATGGGCAAAACGCTAAACCAACCGATACGCCGTGAAGACTGGCTCGGCCTGCGCGTCTGGTTGATTGGCGCTTCAACCGGCATCGGTGCCGCGCTGGCAGAAACGCTGGCTAGCCTCGGAGCCAGGCTGGTTTTATCAGCCCGCCATGCCGATGCCCTGCAAGCAGTGGCCGGCCAATGCTTGCAGCGGCATTCCGAGTCGGACATGCTCATCGTGCCCTTGGATGTTTGCAATCCCGAGACGACGCAAGCTGCGGCGCATCAGATTCAGCAACAATGGGGCGGCGTCGATCTGGTCATTTTTAACGCCGGCACTTATGAAGCAACCCGTGTCGACACCTTGAGCACATCCGCTGCTGAAAAATCCCTACGCCTCAATCTGCTCGCCCCCATTGATGCGACGGCGGTGATTTTGCCGCTACTCCTCAAAAACTCGGATCAGGCGCGGCCACGTGGGTTTGCCTACGTCGCCAGCGTCGCCGGTTACCGTGGCTTACCACGCGCCATGACCTACGGGCCGGGCAAGGCCGGTTTGATTAGTTTTGCCGAATCGCTGTGGATCGATCTGCATGGCATTGGGCTCAATACGTGGGTCATCAACCCGGGATTTGTGCGCACCCGCCTCACCGCGCAGAACAGTTTTGACATGCCGGCCCTGATCGAACCCGGAGAGGCGGCAAAATCAATCGTCCGCGGATTCGCCAGCGGTGGGTTCGAGATTCATTTTCCCAAGCGCTTTACACGGTTCATGAAGCTGCTGCGCCTGCTTCCCATCAACTGGTATTTGCGGCTCGTGCAGCGACTGGTCCCACCGCTTAACCGCGAAGAGGTGCTGCGCGCTCGAACGACCGACAAGGAG
>CAZSAE010000054.1:0-9614 GCA_964604765.1 uncultured Dechloromonas sp.
CCAAAAACCCCATCCCTCACACACAGAGGGGTGGGGTTTTTACTTTGGGCGCCCAAAATTTAGGTCAGAAGTCAAGACGGTCTTTCTGTCGGTGTTTGCTCGGAAAATCCTTTCAAATCCTTTTGCCAGACCTCGATTCTGCCAGTCAGGCTGGTAGAATGACGCGTGGCGGGTCTCCTCGCATTGTTAGGTCGTGAATCGGGTCAGGTCCGGAAGGAAGCAGCCACAGCGACTGAGGCAAGTGCCGGGGGTCGGGCTCGCCACCTCTATTTTTTGGCGTCCAATTCATGAGCTACCAGGTCCTCGCACGCAAGTGGCGTCCGAAAACATTTGATACCCTGGTGGGCCAGGATGCCGTTGTTCGCGCGCTGACGCATGCGCTCGACGCCAATCGGCTGCATCATGCCTACCTGTTAACGGGTACGCGCGGCGTGGGTAAAACGACGATCGCCCGAATTCTGGCCAAGGCGCTTAATTGTGAGCAGGGCGTGTCTTCGACGCCGTGTGGTGTTTGCTCTGCCTGCCAACAGATTGATGCCGGTCGTTTTGTTGACTATATCGAGATGGATGCGGCATCAAATCGCGGTGTCGATGAAATGGTGCAATTGTTGGAGCAGGCGACCTTCCTGCCCAGCGTCGGTCGATACAAGGTGTACATGATCGACGAAGTCCACCAGCTCACCACGCATGCCTTCAATGCCATGCTCAAGACGCTGGAAGAGCCGCCGGCGCACGTCAAATTCATATTGGCGACAACTGACCCTCAGAAAATTTTGGTAACCGTGCTCTCACGTTGCCTGCAGTTCAACTTGCGACAGGTGTCGCCCATGCAGTTGTCGGCGCATCTGGCGACAGTGTTGGCCGGGGAGGGGGTTGCGGCTGATAGCAAGGCGCTGGAGTTGATTGCACGTGCCGCTGGCGGTAGTGTGCGAGACGCGTTGTCATTGCTGGATCAGGCGATTGCCCATGGCGCTGGCGCCGTGCAGGCGGATCAGGTTGGACAGATGCTTGGCACTTCGAATCTCTCGCGGATGCTCTCGATGATGACGGCGCTAATTGCCGGCGACGTGGGCGCGGTGCGCGAGCAGACGCATCAGATGGCCGTGGCTACACTGTCCTTCGAGTCGGCATTGGATGACCTTGCGCGTTTGGCGGTCGCACTCCAGTTAATGCAATTCGGCGCGGCGGATGATGGCGCGCAGGAATTTTCTTCGCTGGCTGAAGACGATGCGGCGCAGTTACGCCGTCTTGCGGGTCAATGCACCCGCCCGTATGCTCAATTGATCTATCAGGTGGCGACGCGTGCACGCGCAGATTTACGATTGGCACCGGACCCCGCACACGGATTTCTGATGGCGATGTTGCGTTTGTTGACCGTGCATCCTGGGCATGCGGCTAGCGCGCAAACCCAGACAATGTCTCTACAGAATACGAGCGTTCCAGCACAGCAGGTTTCTGCGGCCGAAGTACCGGCGCAGGCTCCGGTGGCGTCGTGCGCTGAACCAAGCCTTGAGGAGGCGCCGCGACCAGTTGCGGCGCAGGCCGCAAGTATTGCGCCGCCGGCGGAAGCCTCGCCAGAGGTTTTTGCCCCGGAGGCCTGGCCGCAGTTGGTTGATCAGTTGGGGTTGAAGGGCATGGCCCGCGAGTTGGCGCAGCATAGTGCCTGTCAGTCTTTTGCCGATGGATTACTCGTTTTGAACTTGCCGGCGACGCATCGCCAATTGTTGATGCCGGCCTCGGAACAGCGCGTAGCCCAGGCGCTTTCGGAGAAAATGAACACTCCGGTTCGGGTGCGTTTTGATGTCGTTGAGCAGGTTGGTGTCACGGCGGCTGTACTGAAGAAAGAAGCGGCCGAAGAACGTATGAATAATGCCGTGGCCGCCATTGAAAGCGACCCGGTCGTGCAGGAATTGATTGACGTTTTTGATGCAAAACTGATTGATGGATCGATTCGCCCATTGACGGGTTGATCTCATCTAGTTGGTTGTAAACAAGGAGTGTGACAATGCGTGGTATGGGTGGAATGGGTGGCCTCGGCAATCTGATGAAGCAGGCTCAGCAGATGCAGGAGCGTATGAAGAAGGCCCAGGAAGAGTTGGCCGACGTTGAAGTTGAAGGTCAGGCAGGCTCTGGGCTGGTGAAGATCGTCATGACTTGCGCCCACGCTGTTCGCCGCATTACGATTGATCCGGCCGCGATGGACGACCGCGAAATGCTGGAAGATTTGCTGGCCGCCGCGGTCAATGATGCGGTGCGTCGAGTTGAAGAAACTTCGCAGAACAAGATGTCCGGCTTTACGTCGGGCCTGAATTTGCCGCCGGGTTTCAAGCTGCCGTTCTAATCGCCTGTGTCCGCGACCCTTGAAAGCCTGATTGAGGCCTTGCGCTGTCTGCCTGGCGTCGGCCCGAAGTCGGCGCAGCGCATGGCCTATCACCTGTTGCAGCACGACCGGGAAGGAGCTGCGCGTTTGGCTTTTGCCCTAGACGCCGCCATCAACCGGATTCAGCACTGCGAGCGCTGTAACACCTACACGGAAACGCCGATCTGCGAACGTTGTCAGTCGGATCGGCGTGATGCTGGGGTGTTGTGCGTGGTTGAAACGCCCGTCGATCTGAACATGATCGAACAAACCCAAGCCTATAACGGTCTGTATTTTGTGCTGATGGGCCGGATTTCGCCGCTGGATGGCCTGGGGCCGCGCAATCTGCGGCTGGATCAGCTGGTCGCTCGGGCCAGCGACGGCATCGTCCGGGAAGTGATTTTGGCGACCAATTTCACCAACGAAGGCGAGGCGACGGCCCACTTTGTCAGCGAAATGCTGAAAAAACAGGGGTTAAAGGTTTCCCGGATCGCGCGCGGGGTGCCCGTGGGCGGAGAACTCGAGTTTGTCGATAGCGGAACACTGGCCCAGGCGCTTCGTGAGCGACGACGGGTAGAATCCTGATTTTTCTTTGCGTATAATCTTAAAAATTGATTAAGTCTGAACACTCTGGGGACATGTCCATGAGCAATGAGCAGAAAGTAGATCCCAGCCGTCGTCGGTTACTTGTAACCACTGCGGCTATTGGGGGCGTGGGAGCGGTTGCCGCTCTGGTACCTTTCGTGAGCAGCATGCTGCCTTCTGCACGTGCTCGTGCGGCTGGTGCGCCGGTGGAAGCCGACATCAGCAAACTGGAACCGGGTCAGATGATGGTCGTGGAATGGCGCGGCAAACCGGTGTGGATTCTGAATCGCACACCGGAAATGCTGGGTACGCTGCCCAAGCTCAACGATGCCGTGTCCGATCCGAATTCGGAAAAACCGATGCAGCCGGAATACTGCAAGAACGAGCATCGCTCGATCAAAGACAATATCTGGGTCGCGATCGGTATTTGTACGCACCTGGGCTGCTCGCCATCGTCGAAGTTTGCCGAAGGTTCGTCACAGGGCATGCCGGGCGACTGGCTGGGTGGCTTCCTTTGCCCCTGCCACGGCTCGACCTTTGACCTGGCTGGCCGCGTCTTCAAGGACAAGCCGGCACCGACCAACCTTGAAATTCCGCCGCACGCCTATCTGAGCGATACCCGCCTGATTATCGGCGAAAGCAAAGGAGCCTGACGATGGCCAGCAACAAGCACTTTGAAAAGTACAAGTCCAACGGTAGCGTGGGCGGCAATGTTCTGGAGTGGATTGACGCTCGTTTCCCGCTGACGTCCACGATCAAAGGCCACCTGACCGAATACTACGCCCCGAAGAACTTCAACTTCTGGTACTTCTTCGGTTCGCTGGCGCTGTTGGTGCTCGTGCTGCAGATCGTAACGGGTATTTTCCTGGTCATGAACTACAAGCCGGATGCCACTCTGAACGCGAGCGGCATTCCGATCGCGTTTGCCAGCGTCGAATACATTATGCGCGATGTGCCGGGTGGTTGGCTGATCCGCTATCTGCACTCGACGGGCGCGTCGGCATTTTTCATCGTTGTCTATCTGCACATGTTCCGTGGGTTGCTCTACGGGTCATACCGTAAGCCGCGCGAGTTGCTGTGGGTGTTCGGAACGCTGATTTTTCTGTGCCTGATGGCCGAAGCCTTCATGGGCTACCTGCTGCCGTGGGGCCAGATGTCGTTCTGGGGTGCGCAGGTCATCATCAACCTGTTCGGCGCCATTCCAGTCATTGGCCCGGATCTGTCGACGCTAATCCGCGGTGATTTCGTGGTCGGCGATGCCACGCTGAACCGTTTCTTCTCGCTGCATGTGATCGCTGTACCGTTGATCCTGATTGGCTTGGTGGCTGCGCACTTGGTCGCGCTGCATGAAGTCGGTTCGAACAATCCGGACGGCATCGAAATTAAGGAAAACCTCGACGAAAACGGTATTCCACGCGATGGCATTCCTTTCCATCCGTACTACACGGTGAAGGATATCGTTGGTGTTGTGGTCTTCCTGTTCGTGTTCTCGATCGTGCTGTTCTTTGCCCCGGAAGGTGGTGGCTACTTCCTCGAGTACAACAACTTCTTCCCGGCTGATCCGCTGGTGACGCCGCCGCACATCGCACCGGTCTGGTACTTCACGCCATTCTATTCAGTACTGCGTGCCATCGTCTGGCCGATCCTCGGCATTGATGCCAAGTTCTGGGGTGTGGTTGGCATGGGGGCCTCGGTGGTCATCATCGCCTTCCTGCCCTGGTTGGACCGTAGCCCGGTCAAGTCGATTCGCTATCGCGGCCCGATCTTCAAGACGGCGCTGACACTGTTTGTGATTTCGTTCTTCATCCTCGGTTACCTCGGCACGCAACCGCCGTCGTTCTGGGGCGAGAAAATCTCGCAGGTTTGCACACTCATTTACTTCGGCTTCTTCCTGGCGATGCCCTGGTACTCGAAGATTGATAAATACACCATTCCGCCTGAGCGCGTAAAAGGCTAACGGGAAAGCAATCATGAAAATCAAAAATCTTATTGCTGCAGTATTGATGGTTCCCGCACTGGCGTTTGCCGGTGGTGCTGCCGTTCATCTGGATAAAGCGCCGAATCTGCAAGGCAACGATGCAGCGCTACAAAATGGCGCCAAGATGTTCGTCAACTATTGTCAGAACTGTCATGGCGCTTCGTTCATTCGTTACGAGAAGCTGCTGGAGATTGGGCTGACCGAGCAACAGATCAAAGACAACTTGATGTTCACCGGCGATAAAATTGGTGACACGATGAAGATTGCCATGCGTCCGGACGAAGCCAAGAAGTGGTTTGGCGTTGTCCCGCCGGATCTGACGCTTGAAGCACGTGCACGTTCTTCGGAAGCCGGTAGTGGCGCAGACTGGATCTACACCTATCTGCGCAGCTTCTACAAGGATGACGCGCGTCCGACGGGTTGGAACAACGTGATTTTCCCGAACGTTGGTATGCCGCATGTCTTGTGGCAGCTGCAGGGCGTGCAGGTTCTGGAAGTGACCAAGGATGACAAGGGCGTCGAGCATCAGAAGCTGGTACTGGCCGAACCCGGTCAGCTGACCCCGGAACAATTCGACAAGCAAGTCGCCGACCTGACCGCCTTCATTGTTTGGATGGGCGAGCCGGGTGCAAGTACGCGTAAGGCGATCGGTTTCGGCGTTTTGGTCTTCTTGGCCGTTCTCTTTGTGGCGGCTTACGCCCTGAAGAAGAACTACTGGAAAGACATTCACTAAGTTTTAAATTGCAGCGTCGCGAGGCGTTGAAAGGGTCGGGGTCGAGGTTCGATCCCGATCTTTTTTGGAGGATCTAAATCATGATGCATCTGTACTCGGGAACCGTATGCCCGTTCAGCCACCGTTGCCGGATCGTGCTGTTTGAAAAGGGCATGGACTTCGAGATTCACGACATCGACCTCATGAACAAGCCGGAAGATTTGGCTGTCATGAACCCGCATAACCGTGTGCCGGTGTTGGTTGAGCGCGACCTGATTCTCTATGAGCCGAATATCATCAATGAGTACATTGACGAGCGTTTCCCGCACCCGCAGCTGATGCCGCCTGATCCGGTGCAGCGTGCCCAGGCTCGCCAGTTGCTGAACGGTATGGAACGCGAGATTTTCGCTTTTATCGATCCGATCGAACGCAAACTCAAGACGGCCGATAAGGCACGCAGTGAAATTCGCGATCGTCTGATTGAAATCGCACCGATTTTCAACAAGCAAAAATACCTGCTGGGCGATGAATTCTCGATGCTCGACGTGGCCATTGCGCCATTGCTGTGGCGACTGGATCACTATGAGATTTCATTGCCGAAGTCGGCGGCGCCGCTGTTCAAATACGCCGAACGTATTTTCAGCCGCCAGGGGTTCATTGATTCGATGACCCCGCAAGAAAAGATCATGCGCAAGTAAGGAGCGTCACTTGCTCTCCAGCAAGCCTTATCTGATTCGGGCGCTGTGGTCCTGGTGCTGCGATGCGGGTTTTACGCCGTACCTGACGTTGTTTGTTGACGAACAGTGCCGTGTACCGCTGGAGTATGTTCAGGATGGCACGTTGACGCTCAATCTGAGTCCTACAGCAACCGGTGCTCTAGATATCGGTAATGAATGGATCACCTTATCGGCAAGATTTGGTGGCGTGTCGCGCGAATTGGTTTTTCCGGTAGGTGCCGTGATCGGTATCTTTGCCCGTGAAAACGGCGCGGGAATGGAATTTTCCTACGAACCTTCAGTGGTCGCCGAAATCACAGGCGAGACCGAAGCGCCAACGCCCGCTCCAGAAACGCCGCAGCCCACCGGGCGACCCGGAAAGCCGCACCTGCAACGTGTGAAATAGGAGAAAGCGCTCTGTGACTGAAAAAGCACTCATCCTTTTTGCCCACGGTGCGCGCGATCCCGAATGGGCACGACCGGTGGAAGCGGTCGCAACACGTTTGCGACAGATTAATCCGCACGTGCCGGTGCGCGTGGCTTTTCTGGAGTTCATGACGCCGACCTTGCCGGACGCCGTCGTCGAACTTTGTACGCGTCATACAGCAGCAGGTCGAGGCCTCACCGATCTGCAGATCGATATCCTGCCCTTTTTTATTGCACAAGGCGGGCATGTCCGTCGTGACGTACCCGAGATGCTTAGTGCACTCGCGGTGCAATACCCGGATGTGAAGTTACGGTTATTGCAGTCGCTGGGCGAACTGCCGGAAGTGCAAGAGGCAATGGCCAGTGCGATTAGTGGCCTGATTTTGGCTTGATCAGCAAACTGGCGATCATGGTGACGATCAGAAAGGCCATGACGATCGCCAGCGATGCACCGACCGGGATGTGAAAGAAATCCACGATCAGCATCTTGGTGCCAATGAAAATCAGAATTGCCGCCAGGCCGAATTTGAGCAGGTGAAAGCGCTCGGCCATACCCGCCAGCATGAAGTAGAGCGCACGTAGCCCCAGCACGGCGAAAACATTCGAGCTCATCACGATGTAGGGATCGGTTGTGACCGCGAAGATCGCCGGAATCGAATCGACGGCGAACATGACATCCGTGACCCCGATCAAGGCGACGACCAGGAAGAGCGGCGTAAAAACGCGTACACCGTCCTTGCTGAAAAACAGCGCGCTCCCATGATATTCGTGGCTAATCGTCAGATGATTGCGCATCCACTTGAGCAGGCGGTTGTTTTCGAGATTGGGATCAGCCTCATCGGCGATCACCATCTTGAGGCCGGTGTAGAGCAGGAAGAGACCGAACAGGTACATGATCCAGCTGAATCGGCTGATCAGCCAGGCACCAACCAGAATTAACAGGATACGTAGGATGATCGCAGCGATGATGCCAATCATCAGTGCTTTTTTCTGTTGGGTCGGCGGCACATGAAAGGCCGTAAACAGCATGAGGAAGACAAAGAGGTTGTCGACGGAGAGCGATTTCTCGATCAGGTAACCGGTCAGGAATTCACCTGCTTTCAGATTGGCGATAGCCCGGCCTTCGGATAGATCCAGCGTGAGCCAGAGACCGGCGCAGAAAATCATGGCCAGCCCGACCCAGATCAGCGACCAATACAACGCATCCTTGAAGCTGATTACCCGGTTGCCCTGGCGGCGTAGCGACATGAAATCGGCTCCCAACGCGACAGTGATAAAAACCAGCAGAGCAGCCCAGGCAAAAGGGGAGTCGATGTGCGGAACGTTGATAGGCATGGTGATGTTGAGACTAGTTTGGTTTTCAAGATTGCCGTTTGGAGTTGGGATTCGGGATTCGGGATTCGCAAGGCCATGGCAAAATACAAATGCGCAGACGCTATTCTGCCACGACAAACCGTCGGTTCATGAGCCGACCCTGAAACCCATCCACGTTGCAAAACACACACCATGTCCACACTTCAGTTCGCGATCATTCCCGTGACCCCGTTTGCGCAAAACTGCACGCTGCTCTGGGATGAGGTCAGTAAAAGGGGTGCGATCGTCGATCCCGGGGGCGATCTGGATCATCTGATCGCCGAGATCGAACGACGGGGCATCATCCTGGAAAAGATTCTGATCACACATGGCCATATTGACCACGCAGGGGGCGCCGCCGAGCTCGCTAAACGGCTGAAGTTGCGCATCGAGGGGCCGCAAGAAGAAGATGCCTTCTGGATTGAGGGGATGCCGATGCAGTCGCAAAAGTTCGGCTTTCCGCATGTCGAAGCCTTTGAGCCGGATCGCTGGCTGCACGATGGTGATGCGGTTGAAGTTGCTGGCCACACACTGGCCGTGATTCATTGTCCGGGGCATACACCGGGACATGTCTGCTTCTTTCATGAACCGTCACGGTTGGCGTTGGTTGGCGATGTGCTGTTCCAGCAATCGATCGGCCGGACCGATTTTCCGCGTGGTAACCATCAGCAGTTGATCAGCTCGATCCGTGAAAAACTTTTTCCGCTGGGTGACGACGTGCGTTTTGTGCCGGGTCATGGCCCGATGTCGACCTTTGGCGACGAACGCGTCGATAACCCGTACGTTGCGGACGGTCAGCGCTAGCGTTGATGGCGGGTAAAAAGCCGCAAGCGCAGATGCCAGAGTACTGGCAGCGTGCGACTCGAGCATTGTCGCGCAACGATCCGGTCATGGCGGGCCTAATTCGCGCCTATCCCGAAGCGACTTTGTTTTCCCGGGGCGATCCTTTTCAAACCTTGTTCCGTTCCATCGTCGGTCAGCAGATTTCCGTTAAAGCGGCCGATAGCGTTTGGGCACGGGTTTGTGCCGGCGTCTACGAGATGACGCCGGAAAACGTGTATGGCCAAGAAATCGAATCGCTGCGCGGTTATGGCCTGTCGCAACGCAAAGCGGAATACGCCCGTGATTTGGCAGCGCATTTTGTGCACGGTCGGATTCATGCGCGGCATTGGCCCGAGATGCCCGATGAGGCCGTGATTGCCGAACTCACGGCGGTTCGTGGCATCGGCCGCTGGACAGCAGAAATGTTTCTGATCTTCAACCTCCTGCGGCCCGACGTCTTTCCAGTGGATGATATCGGTTTGCAAAAGGCCGTCTGGCGGCATTATTTTTCAGGTGAAAAACAGTCTTTGGCGGTACTCAGGGCTCAGGGTGAGCAATGGGCGCCGTGGCGTACGGTGGCAACCTGGTACCTTTGGCGCAGTCTGGACCCGATCGTTGTCAGTTATTGATTGGTTGCAATGCGTCATAGGCTGTGAGTGGCCT
>CAZSAE010000055.1:0-9550 GCA_964604765.1 uncultured Dechloromonas sp.
CCTCTTGCAGGGTTTCCAGCAGCTTCTGGCGATCTTCGCCCATGTTCTCTTCGAGAACGGCACGGCGCGACAGCACAACGTTGTTACGCTTGCGATCGAGCTTGATGACCTTGAACTCCATGGTCTTGCCTTCGAACGGCGTGGTGTCCTTGACCGGACGGGTGTCGACCAGCGAACCCGGCAGGAAGGCGCGAACGCTGTTGACCATCACGGTCAGGCCGCCCTTCACCTTACCGGTGATGGCGCCGGTGACCAGCGAGCCGTCGTTCAGAGCGGCTTCCAGAGCATTCCAGGCAGCGATACGCTTGGCGCGGTCACGCGACAGACGGGTTTCGCCGAAACCGTCTTCGAGCGATTCGATGGCGACCTGCACGAAATCGCCAACAGCGACTTCCAGCTCACCCTGATCGTTCAGGAATTCGTGTACGGGGACATAACTTTCGGACTTCAGTCCGGCGTTGACGACCACAAAGTTCTGGTCAACGCGCACCACTTCGGCAGTGATGACTTCGCCTGCGCGCATATCCTGCTGGGCAAGGCTTTCTTCAAATAGAGCGGCAAAACTTTCGAGCGTATCGGTTTGAGACATGAGAGAGAGGTTTCCTGACAAGAACTGACCTGATGACCAGATGCAGCTCCACCGGTTGGTAAGTGAAAAATGACAAAAAGCCTGTCCTTGTGACCGTTACCCAGTCACTTAGACCCGCCCATTGTCGTTGGGTTTACGATGCCCCGTTGCCGGACCAATCGAGCACTTGCGCCACCGCTTGTTCAATGGTCAGTGCTGATGTTTCCAGAAGCCGGGCATCGGCTTCTTGCCGGAGTGGCGCCACGGGTCGCGCCGCATCGCGGGCATCCCGATCCTCCAAATCCTGCAGAATGTCTTGCAGTTTAGCCGAAAAACCTTTGTCGATCAACTGCTTGTAACGACGCTCGGCGCGAATCGCGGCGCTCGCCGTCAAAAATACCTTGGTGGTCGCATCAGGAAAGACCACCGAGCCCATATCGCGGCCGTCGGCCACCAGCCCCGGCGCCTGGCGAAACGCCCGCTGGCGCAACAGCAGCGCCGCGCGCACGGCCGGCAGCGCGCCGACCGTCGAGGCGCCAATCCCCATCTCCTCGGAGCGCACCTGATCATCCACCGCTTCGTCGCCGAGAAAGGTCTGGCCACCGGCAAAACGCACTGGCAGCTGGGCCGCAATCTGCGCCACGGCGGGTTCATCCTGCCAATCCACCCCGGCCTTGCGCGCGGCCAGAGCGGTCAGGCGATAGAGTGCGCCCGAATCCAGGTAATGCCAACCCAAAGCATCGGCGACGCGTTGCGTGATCGTGCCCTTACCCGAGGCGGAGGGTCCGTCGATGGCGATTACCGGCACCGGCGTGGTCACTGCGGCGAAGCGTTCAAAATAATCAGGAAAGGTCTTGGCCGTGCAGCCCGGGTCCAGAATGCGCAGCGGCGTCGCCAACGTCATCAGCGAAAAACACATGGCGATGCGGTGGTCATCGTAGGTTTCGATTTCGGCACAATGCAGCGCGTTCAAGTTGGCCGGCGGGATCACGGTCAGCGTATCGGCGGTCGTTTCGACCGTGCCGCCCAGCTTGCGCAGTTCGCTGGCCATCGCGTCGATACGATCGGTTTCCTTGACGCGCCAGCTGGCAATGCCGGTCAGTTTGGTCGCGCCCTGGGCAAAGACCGCCACCGGCACCAGCGTCATGGCCGCGTCGGGAATCGCCAGACAATCCTGTTCGATCCCCTTCAGAACGCCATCGGCCGGTGCCGCCGCTTCGATCCAGTTCGGGCCCATGCTGATGCGCGCGCCCATGGCGGCCAGCGCGTCGGCGAAACGGATATCGCCCTGTACGGAATCGGCACCGACGCCTTCCACGCGCACCGGGCCACCGGCGATTGCCCCCAGCGCCAGGAAATACGAGGCCGACGAAGCGTCACCTTCGACGTACACGACGCCCGGCGAACGGTAGCGCGCCCCGGCCTGCACGGTGAACTTCTGCCAGCCGTCGCGTTGGACGTTCACGCCAAAGCGGCGCATGACGGCCAGCGTGATCTCGATATAGGGTTTGGAAATCAGCTCGCCAACGACTTCCACCGTTACCGTGCGGTTGAGCAGCGGTAACGCCATGAGCAAGCCGGTCAGAAACTGGCTCGACACATTGCCTTTAACCGGCACGATCTGCACGCCGTTGCCCGAACTTGCCTTATCGCTAGGCTGGATTTGCAACGGCGGATAACCCTCGTTGTCCAGATAACTGATGTCGGCGCCCAGGTGACGCAGCGCATCGACCAGATCGCCGATCGGGCGCTCGTGCATACGCGGTACACCCGACAGATGGTAGGCACCACCGGCCAGCGCCAGCGCCGCCGTCAACGGTCGAAAGGCGGTACCGGCATTGCCCAGAAAGAGTTCTGCTGATTTGACCGGCACCTCGCCACCGCAACCGGCCACCTTGATGGCGCCCTCGCCTACTGGTGTGACTTTGATACCGAGCAGATTCAGGGCATCGAGCATGCGATCGGTGTCGTCGGATTTGAGTAGATCGCGAACTTCCGTTTCACCTTCGGCCAATGCCGCCAACAACAGAATGCGGTTCGACAAACTTTTGGAGCCCGGTAGGCGCACCGTGCCGCGCGCCGACAAAATACCCGGCAGATCGATAAAGGGAAGTTTGCTCATCAAGGGAACTTCGATTCAGAGGTTAGTGCGACCAGTTCTGTCGCTTATCGCGCGCGTTGGCGTAAATCGCCGCCAGCGCATCGCCGTCGTTATTGACGAGGGCCTCACGCAGACGCGCCAGCGAGGCGCTGTAACGATCCAGTTCGTCCAGCAGCGCCGTACGGTTCGCTAACGAAATATCACGCCACATTTCCGGATGACTACCGGCAATACGCGTGAAGTCGCGAAAACCCGCCGCCGCAAACTGAAAGAGCTGATCGGCGTTGGGCCGCTGGGCAAATTCATCGACCAGCGCAAAAGCCAGCAGGTGCGGCAGATGGCTCACGGCAGCGAACACGCGATCATGCGTTTCCGCATCCAGAATGCGCACATCAGCACCACAGAGCGCCCAGGCTGCCCGGACTTTTTCTATGTCTTCGACGCGGTTCTCCAGCAACGGGGTCAGCACCACTTTGCGATCCCGGAACAGATCGGCACGCGAGGCTTCGGCGCCGCTCGTTTCGGCACCGGCGATCGGGTGCCCCGGCACGAACTGGCCAATACGCTGACCAAACGCCGCACGCGCGGCTTCGACCACATCGGCCTTGGTGCTGCCGGCGTCGGTCACGATCGTGTGCTCACCCAGATACGGCGCAATGCGTTGAAAAATTTCCGGCATCTGGCCGACGGGTGTCGCCACCAGAATCAGATCGGCCTCGCGTACGTCGGCGCCGGGGTTGATGCCCACTTCGTCGATGATGCCGAGGTCGTAGGCCACTTTCAGGGTCTTGGGGGTGCGACCAAAACCGACGATGTCGTCGGCGGCATGCGCCGCTTTGAGACCGCGCGCAAACGAGGCGCCGATCAACCCGACGCCGAAGATCAGCACTTTGTTGAAATGCATGGCGTTCCCCGGCTCCGAATTCAGGCCTGCGCCGGTTGCAGCGCGCGGTTGAGTGCGTCGAGGAACCGCGCGTTCTCGGCCTCGGTCCCGATGGTCACACGCAACCAGTCGTGCATGGCGTAACCGGCCAGTGGTCTTATGATGACACCCTGCTTGAGCAGCTTCTGATTCACGCCGGCCGCATCGGCCACATGAAAGGTCACGAAATTCGCGTGCGACGGCAGATGCCTGAGGCCCAGCGCATCGAGGCCGGCAACAATCTGCTGCATACCGGTTGCGTTGAGCTGATAGCTTTGCTCGAGAAACTCGGCGTCTTCCAGGGCGGCAATCGCACCGGCCAACGCCAGGTTGTTGCAGTTAAACGGCTGACGCACGCGGTTCATCAGGTCAGCAACGGCCGGACTACACAGCGCGAAGCCGATACGCAAACCCGCCATCCCGTAAATCTTGGAAAAGGTGCGCGTAATCACCAGGTTGTCGAATTCCGCCAGCCACGCCGTGGTATCCACGCGCAGCGCCGGCGCCAGGTATTCGTTGTAGGCTTCGTCGAGCACCACGACCACATCCTTCGGCAAACTGGCGATAAAGGCTTTGAGTTCGTCGTACGGCAAAAAGGTGCCGGTCGGGTTGTTCGGGTTGGCGATCCAGACGAGGCGCGTATCGGCGCGCACGGCGGCACGCATGGCCTGCAGATCGTGCGCGTAGTCCTTGGCCGGCGCAGCGATACATTCGCCGCCCACCCCCACCGTCGCCAGCGGATACACGGCAAAGGCATGCGCCGAGCACACGGCCGAACGCCCCGGCGCCAGAAACACCTGGGCGATGAGTTCGAGCACATCATTCGAACCGTTACCCAGCACGATCTGGTTCGCATTGACACCCGCGTGTTTGGCCAACGCCGCCTTCAACTCAAAATCATCCGGGTAACGCGCCAGTCCATCGACGGCGGCCTGCACCGCAGCGCGCGCCTTGGGACTCATGCCCAGCGGGTTTTCGTTCGAAGCGAGTTTGATGATCGACTCGACCGGCAGTCCGAGTTCGCGGGCGACTTCGGTAATCGGTTTGCCGGGTTGATACGGCGCGATCTGTTTGATATTGCCTAAGGCGTAGTCGAGCAGATTCATGGGGCGAAATTTTTAGTAAACGGCGCTGGGGTACGAGCCCAGCACCTTGAGATAGGCAGCTTCGGCAGCGAGCTTGTCGAGCGCGCCCTTCACCGGTTCCTGATCGACATGACCTTCAATGTCGACGAAAAAAACGTATTCCCACAAAGCATGACGCGCCGGGCGCGACTCCAGTCGCGTCATCGATACGCCGGCTTGCGCCAACGGCGCCAGCAAGGATTGCAACGCGCCCGTACGATTCGGCGTCGATAGAATCAGCGAGGTTTTGTCCTGGCCGGACGGACCCGTGGCAAAACGGCCGAGCACCAGAAAGCGCGTCGTGTTATTGGGCTCGTCTTCAATGTTGCTGGCCAGATACGGTAACTGATAGCGCTCGGCGGCGGCCTCACCGGCGATGGCCGCCCAGGTCGGGTTTTCGGCGGCGAGGCGCGCCGCTTCGGCGTTGCTGGCCACGGGAATGCGCGGCACATCGGGTAGATGACGATTCAACCACTCATGACATTGCGCCAGCGATTGCGCGTGCGACACCACCTGCGTGATCTGGCTCAATTCGCTAGAACGGCTCAACAGATTCTGGTGGATGCGCACGACCACTTCGCCGCAGATCTTGAGCGAGGTGCCGAGCAGCAGATCCAGCGTGCGGCCGACGGCGCCTTCGGTCGAATTCTCGACGGGCGCCACGGCGTAATCGGCATGACCGGCTTCGACGTCGCGAAACACGTCGTCAATCGAAGACTGCGGCAGCAGACGCACGGCGTGGCCAAAATGTTTGACGGCGGCCGACTCCGAGAAGGTACCAAGCGGACCGAGGAAGGCCACGCCGATCGGTTGCTCCAGCGCCAGACAGGCCGACATCACCTCGCGGAACAACCGCGTGATGGTTTCGTCGGCCAACGGCCCCTGATTCAGCTCCTGCAAACGACGCAGCACCTGTGCTTCGCGTTCGGGTCGGTAGATGAATCCGTCGTCGCCGAAGCGCGCCTTGATCTCACCGACTTCGCGGGCACACTGCGCGCGCTCATTCAACAAGGTCAGCAGCGTGCCATCAATGCTGTCGATTTTCTGACGCACGACCGCCAACGCGTCCTGAATGCTCTGCCCTGCCGACTTGTCTGAACCCATTACCGCTCCCGGCAACAAATTTTATGGAGTGAATCCGTTTTTAACCGTGGCGACGCATGAAGTCGTTCATGAAGCCGACCAACGCCTGCACGCCTGCCAAGGGCATGGCGTTGTAGATTGAGGCGCGCATGCCGCCCACCAGTTTATGCCCTTTCAACGCGAGCAGGCCGGCTTTTTCCGATTCTTCCAGGAAGATCGGATCCAAGGCCTTGTCTTTGAGCGTGAATGGCACGTTCATCCAGGAACGGCAATCCAGCGCGACCGGGTTGGCATAGAAGCCGCCGCTGCCGTCGATGGTTTTATAGAGCAATTCTGCCTTGGCCTGGTTCTGCTGGGCGATCGCCGGCAGACCACCCTGCTTGAGCAACCACTCGAACACCAGACCGGCCATGTAGATGCCAAAGGTCGGCGGCGTATTGAGCATCGAGGTATTTTTTTCTTCTTCGGCGTAATCGAGCAATGCGGGAATCGCTTTTGATGCCTTACCCAACAGATCCTTGCGGATGATGACCAGCGTCACACCGGCCGGGCCGATGTTCTTTTGCGCGCCAGCGTAGATCATGCCGTAATCGCGCACATTCATCGGGCGCGACAGAATATTCGACGACATGTCGGCAATCAGCGGCACATTGTTGGCAACTGAGTTCTGCACCGCACCGCCCAATTGCTTGAGGTCGAAGACTTCGACGCCGCCGATGGTTTCGTTGCTGCAGAAATGCAGGTACTTGGCCTGCGGATTCAACGTCATTGATGCCGGATCGACCAGGCGTGTGAACCCCGTGTCAGCGCTAGTACCGGCCTCCTTGATGGCATCGCCATACAGACGTTGTCCGGCCTTAACGGCCTTTTCCGACCAGGCACCCGTCGTCAGATAATCGGCTGTACCGTCGTCGAGCAGATTCATCGGAATCTGCGAGAACTGCAGCGTGGCGCCACCCTGCAAAAACAGAATGGCGTAGTCCTCGGGAATATCCATGAGCTGACGCAGATCGGCCACTACCTTTTCATAGATGCCGGTGTAGATCTTGCCGCGGTGGCTCATCTCCATCACGCCACAGCCCACGCCGTGCCAGTCGGGCAGCTCCTCGCGCACCTGTTCTAGCACCGGCAACGGAATCGTTGCCGGGCCTGCCGCGAAATTCCAGAGTCGCATTGCTTTATTCCTGAGAATTATTCTTCGTCGTCGGTCTCGACAATCTTTTCCAGACCGGCCAGTTTTTCGCCATCGTCCAGCGAAATGAGCGTGACACCCTGCGTGGCGCGACCCAGTTCGCGGATCTCGTTGACACGCGTACGGATCAGCACGCCACCGGTGGTGATGAGCATGATCTCGTCTTCGTCGCTGACCAGTTTGGCGGCAACGACGCGGCCGTTACGGGCGCTCTCGGCAATCGCCTTAACCCCTTGCGTGCCGCGACCCGAGTGGCGGAAGTCGGCCAGCGCGGTGCGTTTGCCAAAGCCATTCTCGGTGGCGACCAGCACGGTCTGTGCGTCGTCTTGCGCGACCAGCAGCGACAAGACCTGCTGGTCCTTCTGCAGCTTCATGCCGCGCACGCCGCGCGCCGGACGGCCCATCGGACGCACGTCTTCTTCGTCGAACCAGACGGCCTTACCGGCATCCGATACCAGCATGATGTCGTTACCCCCCGAGGTCAGCTGCGCGCCGATCAGGAAATCGTTTTCGTCGAGCGCGACGGCGATAATGCCGGCCTTACGCGGGTTGGAGAAGTCGGACAGCGGCGTCTTCTTGACGGTGCCCAGCGAGGTGGCCATGAAGACGTAACGGTCTTCGGCGAATTCCTTCACCGGCAGAATGGCGTTGATCTTTTCGCCTTCTTCCAGCGGGAACATATTCACGATCGGCTTGCCGCGCGAGATACGCGAGCCCTGCGGCACTTCGTACACCTTCAGCCAGTAGCAGCGGCCACGGTTGCTGAAGCACAGGATGTAATCGTGCGTGTTGGCCACGAACAGGTGTTCGACAAAATCGTCATCCTTGATCGCGGCAGCCTGCTTGCCACGACCACCGCGACGTTGTGCGCGGTAATCGGTGAGCGGCTGGCTCTTGATGTAACCGGTGTGCGACAGAGTCACCACCATGTCTTGCGGCGCGATCAGATCTTCGACGCCCAGATCCTGGGTATGCGTGACGATTTCTGAACGACGCTTGTCCTTGGTGGCCACCACGAACTGCTCACGAACATCGTCGAGCTCCTGCGCGATGATTTCGGTAATTCGTGCCGGCTTGGCCAGAATGTCGAGCAGATCGGCAATTTTTTCCATGACCTCGCGGTATTCGTTGACGATCTTGTCCTGTTCGAGGCCGGTCAGGCGCTGCAGACGCAGTTCCAGAATGGCTTGTGCCTGAACATCGGACAAACGGTAACCCTTGTCGGTCATACCGAACTCGGGGCCGATGCCTTCCGGACGCGAGGCCTCGGCGGCGGCGCGCTTGAGCATATCGCTCACCAGCGCGCTCTGCCAGGTACGCGACATCAGGCCGATCTTGGCGTCGGCCGGCGTCGGCGCCGCCTTGATCAGCGCAATGATCTCGTCGACGTTCGATAGCGCCACGGCCAGACCTTCGAGGATGTGCCCACGATCGCGCGCCTTGCGCAGTTCAAACACGGTACGACGCGTAACCACTTCGCGACGATGCGCCAGGAAGCATTCCAGCATCTGCTTCAGGTTGAGCAGACGCGGCTGGCCGTCGACCAGCGCCACCATGTTCATACCGAAGGTGTCTTGCAGCTGCGTCATCTTGTACAGGTTGTTCAAGATGATGTCGGGGATCTCGCCGCGCTTGAGTTCGATCACCACGCGCATACCGGACTTATCCGACTCGTCGCGGATTTCCGAAATGCCCTCGATTTTCTTTTCATTAACGAGCTCGGCAATCTTTTCGAGCAGCGTGCGCTTGTTCACCTGATACGGCAGTTCGTCGATGATGATCGACTGACGGTTGCCCGCCTTGTCCAGGTCTTCAAAGTGCGTCTTGGCGCGCATGACCACCCGGCCACGACCGGTGCGATACCCATCGCGCACCCCCGAAACACCATAAATAATCCCGGCGGTCGGGAAGTCGGGCGCTGGCACGATGTCGATCAGCTGATCGATTGTCAGATCCGGGTTGGCCAGCAGCGCCTTACAGGCCGCCAAGACTTCCGACAGGTTATGCGGCGGAATATTGGTCGCCATACCGACGGCGATACCCGACGAACCATTGATCAGCAGGTTCGGGATGCGCGCCGGCAGAATCAGCGGCTCTTGCTCCGAACCGTCGTAGTTCGGCCCGAAGTCGACGGTTTCCTTGTCAATATCGGCCAGCAATTCGTGACCGATACGCGCCATGCGCACTTCGGTGTAGCGCATGGCGGCGGCGTTATCGCCATCGACCGAACCGAAGTTGCCCTGACCATCGACCAGCATGTAGCGCAGCGAAAAGTCCTGCGCCATACGGACAATCGTGTCGTAAACCGCCATATCTCCGTGCGGGTGATATTTACCGATCACGTCACCGACCACACGGGCCGATTTCTTGTATGCCTTGTTCCAGTCGTTATTCAATTCGTGCATGGCGAACAGCACGCGACGATGCACGGGCTTGAGGCCGTCGCGCACGTCCGGCAGCGCCCGACCCACGATCACGCTCATGGCGTAATCAAGATAGGAACGACGCATCTCGTCTTCGAGGCTGATCGGGAGTGTTTCTTTGGCGAAATTGTCCATAA
>CAZSAE010000056.1:0-1196 GCA_964604765.1 uncultured Dechloromonas sp.
GCTTTTCGTAGTCGATGAGGGCGCCTTTGATCACGGCTTGCCCGACCTCTGCGCCACAAGATGCGACAAGTCCGCCCCTCATGAGTCGCTTGCTCCTAAATCGGGACAAACTTGCCGCACCCTGTGGGCTCAGATAACCTATCGACATGTACCCGACTCACCGCCCATCCCGCACCACGACCCTGCGCGCCCTATCCGACGTTCTGGAATACGGCGGCAAGGCCCGTAGCCAGGACGCGGCAAACGAGACGCTGGGCGGCCTGATGCAACACGCCCGAACGCTGCAGCTGTTGCAGGACGCACTGGTGGCAGTGTTGCCGCCAAACATGGCGAAGAGTTGCCGGGTGGCGAATCTGACGGCCGATACGATTACCGTGCTGTGCAATCACCCCAGCCTAGGTGCGCGCCTACGCCAGATGGGGCCGAGTTTGATTCAGGCTTGGCGGCAAGCAGGATTCGCCTGTAGCGCATTGGATGTGCGGATTCGACCCGGGCTGCCAGAAGACAAAACGCCTGAAGCGTTTCACCGCGAACCGTTGTCGGCGGCCGTCGCGGCGTCGCTGAGCGAATTGGAAAACGAAATCAGTGATGAAGGCCTGAAGGCCGCACTGGCGCGGCTACGCCAGTCTGCTCGCGCAGACTAATCAGGCCGCTTAGGTTGTTAAGGCGTAAGCCTGCTGCATCCAGCGGGTGATGCCGACCGGGGCTTCGACCGGCGGCACAAACGACACGATTTCATACGACTCGGCATCGGCCAGTACAGCGCGCGCCAGTTTGTTGTTCAGATCGTGGCCGGATTTATGGGCGGTAAATTCGCCGATGATCGGGTGGCCGATCAGGTATAAATCGCCGATGGCGTCGAGCACTTTGTGTTTGACGAACTCATCGGTGTAACGCAGGCCGTCGTTATTGAGGATGCGATATTCATCGAGCACAACCGCGTTTTCCAGACCGCCGCCGAGGGCGAGACCGTTCTCGCGCAGCCACTCGACTTCCTGCGTAAAACCAAAGGTGCGGGCACGAGCGATGTCACGCGTGTAACCCTGCTCGGCAAAATCGAAACTCACCTGTTGACCAGTACGATCAATCGCCGGGTGATTAAAGACGATGGAGAAATTCAGCTTGAAACCGTCATAGGGATCCAGACGGGCGATCTTGTCGCCTTCTTTGATTTCGACCGGCTTCTTGATGCGCAG
>CAZSAE010000056.1:1296-9397 GCA_964604765.1 uncultured Dechloromonas sp.
ACCGGGGTTTCCAGATCGACGCGACGGAAAACGATGCCGGTATCCGGCGCCGCCGGACGCAGCGTCAGCGTGACTTTGCGACCCGAGTGCAACCCCACACCGCTGGCGCGAATGACGGATTTAACGGTGCGCTGACTCAGCATCTGGGACATATCGTTCGATCACTTGAATTCTTCAGAGGGACAGAGCCCCTGCCGCGCTAATTCTAGCACAGACGGGGGCCCCTCCTCATGGAGCACAACTCGGAGGCACAACCTATAACTACATATCCTTCAATCGCTTAGCTTCTCCACTTTCCCGACTACCGGGTGCGCCTGCGCAGGGCGCACACCGGCCGGAGGCAGCGTTTATTTCAACGACTTAATCCGCCTGCTTACGCAGGAAGGCCGGAATGTCGTAGTGATCCACGCCCTGCGACACGAAGGCTTCGACCTTCAGATTGCTAGCGGGAGCCGCAGCCGCTGCTTGGCGCGCCGAACGCATCCCCGGCGGCAGATCGTACTGGCTGAAGTCACCAAAGGGCGTCGCGTCGCCGGTACCGGTGGCGCGCTGCTGCTCAATCACCACGAACGGTTCGCGAACCGTTTTCGCCCCGCGACGCTGGTCTTCCAGACCGGTGGCGACGACGGTGACGCGCATCTGATCGCCCATGCTCTCGTCGAAGACGGCGCCGAAGATGATTTCAGCTTCGTCGGAGACGTGGTCACCGATGGTGGCCATGACTTCATTCACTTCGCGCATCTTCAGCGACTTCGAGGCGGTGATGTTGACCAGCACGCCCTTGGCGCCAGCCAGTTCGACACCTTCCAGCAGCGGGCAAGCGACAGCCTGCTCGGCGGCCAGACGGGCACGATCCAGGCCTTCGGCAACGGCCGAACCCATCATGGCACGACCCATGGCACCCATGACGGTGCGCACGTCTTCGAAGTCGACGTTGACCAGACCCTTGAGGGTGATGATCTCGGCAATACCGCCCACGGCGTTACGCAGCACATCGTCGGCGGCCTTGAAGCAGGCCTCCATTTCGGCGTCGTCACCCAACACGTCCATCAGACGGTCGTTGAGAATCACGATCAGCGAATCGACATACTCTTCCAGCTCGGCGATACCGGCCTCAGCGGCCTTCATGCGCTTGCCTTCAAAACCGAAGGGCTTGGTCACGACGGCAACGCTCAGGATGCCGAGTTCGCGTGCGACTTCCGCCACGATCGGCGCGGCGCCGGTACCCGTACCACCACCCATACCGGCGGTGATGAACACCATGTGCGCCCCTTGCAGCATCTGCTTGATCTGCTCGCGATGCTCTTCGGCCGCCGGACGCCCGGCCGCCGGCTTGGCGCCTGCACCCAGACCCGAACCGCCGAGTTGCATGCGATGACCGGCCAGGCTGTTATTGAGTGCCTGTGCATCGGTGTTGGCGGCGATGAACTGCACGCCGTGCACGTTCTCACGAATCATGTGGTCGATGGCGTTGCCACCAGCACCACCGACGCCGATCACTTTGATGATCGTGCCGTTGTCTTCTTTCTCGATAATTTCAAACATAACTGCCTCCGTTTGGTAACTGATAGATAACTATTACGTTGCTGCTGTTGCTGTCTTTGCTGCTGCTTTTGCTGCTATTTCGATGTCGTACTGCGCATACGGCATCAGAAATTCTTGGGTTAAAAGTTCCCGGGTCAAAAGTTCCCGGGTTAAAAGTTTTTTTCGAACCAGGCGCGCATCGTCCCGAAAACATCTTTGACGCCACCGCCCTGCTTCTCGCGCACCTGCTGGCCGCGTTTGCGCTGGTTGTAGGCTTCGAGAATCAGACCGAAGGCCGTCGCGTAGCGCGGCGACTTGATCACATCGACGAGCGGGCCGCTGTACTTGGGCTCGCCCAGACGCACCGGCATGTGAAAGATTTCTTCACCGAGTTCGATCATGCCCGGCATCGACGACGAGCCGCCGGTGATGACAATGCCCGACGAGAGCACATTCTCGTAACCCGAACGACGTAGCTCGGCCTGCACGATTTCGAAGAGCTCCTCGACACGCGGCTGGATCACATCGGCCAGTGCGCGACGCGACAACTTGCGGCTCGGGCGGTCGTCCACCCCGGCGACTTCGATGACTTCTTCCGGATTGGCCAGATCGGCCAGTGCGCAGCCCGAGCGGCGCTTGATGTCTTCGGCGTCACGCGTCGGGGTACGTAGCGCCATGGCGATATCGTTGGTCACCTGATTACCGGCGATGGGGATCACCGCCGTGTGACGAATCGCACCCTGCGCCCAGACGGCGATGTCGGTCGTACCACCACCAATGTCGATCAGGCAGACGCCCAGATCTTTTTCGTCTTCCGACAGTACGGCATAGCTGGAAGCCAGCGGTTGCAGGATCAGATCGTTGACGTCCAGACCACAACGTCGCACGCATTTGACGATGTTCTGGGCTGCGGTGATGGCGCCAGTAACGATGTGCACCTTCACTTCCAGACGCATACCGCTCATGCCGATCGGCTCGCGGATGCCGTCCTGACCATCGATGACGAACTCCTGCGTCAGGATGTGCAGAATCTCCTGTTCGGCCGGAATTGGCATGGCACGCGCGGTTTCGATGACGCGATCGATATCGCCCGGCGTGACTTCCTTATCCTTGATGGCGACCATGCCGTTAGAGTTGAAGCTGCGAATGTGGCTGCCGGCGATGCCGGTGTAGACATCCTTGACCTTGCAGTCGGCCATCAACTCGACTTCCTGAATCACCTTGGAAATCGTCTGCACGGTTTCCTCGATGTTGACGACGACACCGCGCGACAGGCCGCGCGCTTCCTGCGCGCCGACCCCCAGCACGTTCAGTCGCCCATCCTGGGCAATCTCGGCGACGACAGCGACAATCTTCGATGTACCAATATCGAGGCCGACAATCAGTTCTTTGCTCTCTCTGCTCATGACTTACCTTTACGGTCGGAGGGGGTGGAGGAAGACGTGGACGTTGCCCCAGTCGGGTAGCGCACAGCAACGCCGGCGGGATAACGCAGATCAACAACGGTCGGCGCCACCGCGCGATTGCCGACCAGTTGCGGATACAGTTGGACAAACGTGGCGACCAGATCGTCGGCGCCATTGAGCGTGCGCTCGCGACCCAGTTCGATACGGGTGCCGTTATCCAGGCGCATGCTCCAGGACAGGCGTGGACTCAGATCAAGCTGCCGAATCGAACGCCCCGTCGGCTGCAACAGGGCGTTGTACCGTACATAACGCGCCATCAGGTCGTTCCCCGTATCAAGTGGGCCATGCAGCACGGGCAGTGCACCGGTGTCTTTGGGCAAGGTGCTGTCCGCCACTTCAAAAGTTTCACCATCGCGATTGAGCCAGACTGAAAACCCGCGCTCGCTTTCATTGCCCCAGCGCGCCACCGGCACCTGCTCGTCGATATCGAGCGCCAGGCTACCCAGTCCCTGGCGACGCACATCGGCGCGATAGACCCAGGGTTGACGCTCGGCGCCCTGACGAATGGCCTTGAGATCGACCGTAAAGAAATTGCCGCCAATGGCTGGCGCGATGCCGGCCCGAATGTCTTCGATTTGCGCCCGCACGAGCGGTTTGGTCAGCATGACTTCGCGCACCGGAATCAGCGGCAGACGAATCACCATGAGCACCACCGTCACCAGGATGAGCAGCAACCCCAGCCCCCACAGGAGGCTGGCCAGCCGGTTCATCAGGTCAGGACGATTCCAGATCATGGTCGTTCAGCCTCGGCCGCCCTGTTTGCCTGAATCAAGCGCCGCCATGGCGGCAACGGTCAGGACGAGACGGTCGTAATCAACGCCGGCGGCACGCGCGGCCATCGGTACCAGCGAGTGATCGGTCATGCCCGGTGCCGTGTTGGCTTCGAGCACATAAGGCGCGCCCGCGCTGTCGAGCAGGAAATCAATGCGGCCCCAACCCCGGCAGCCCAATGCCTCAAAGGCTTCGACGGCCAGCGCCTGCATATGCCGCACCTGGGCATCAGGCAGACCGCACGGCACGTTGTACTGCGTGTCGTCGCGGTTGTACTTGGCTTCGTAATCGTAGAATTCGGTGGCCGGTACGATGCGTACCGGCGGCAATGCCTGCAGACCCTGCGGCGTCTGCCAGACGGCGACGGTGAACTCACCGCCGAGCAAGGCGGTCTCGGCGATGACGGCCGAATCGTGACGACTGGCATCCTGCCAAGCCGGCATAAGATCGCCCGGTACTTTGACTTTGGTGACGCCGACGCTCGAACCTTCGTGCACTGGCTTCACGAACAGCGGTAAGCCCAGTGCGTCGATGACGGCTTGCGCATCGGTGTCGGCTTCCAGCAACTGATAGGCCGGCGTCGGCAAGCCAGCCGCCTGCCAGACCAGCTTCGAGCGCCATTTGTCCATGGCTAGCGCCGAAGCCAGCACGCCGCTGCCCGTATACGGCAGGCCGATCATTTCCAGAAAGCCCTGCAGGGTGCCGTTTTCGCCGATGCCCCCGTGCAGTGCGATGAAGGCGCGATCGAAACCAGCATTCTCCAGCGCCGACAACGGCGTTTCGTCCGGATCAAAGGCATGGACGTCGACGTTCTGACGTTGCAGCGCCGCCAGCACGCGGCTACCGCTATTTAACGACACCTCGCGTTCCGCCGACGAACCGCCGAATAGAACGACGACTTTGCCAAGCGCTTGGGGATCAATCGGATGCATCATGATGTGCAGGACCCTGAATTTGAGGAGTCGCTAGCCGCATCACCGACGATGCGCACTTCGCGAATGAGTTGCACGCCCGTGGCTGCCGCAACGCGGTTCTGCACGGTCGTGATGAGGTTTTCGATATCGCTCGCCGTCGCCGAACCGTCATGATTGATAATGAAGTTGGCGTGTTTCGTACTGACCTCGGCGCCGCCGATGCGCAGTCCCTTGAGACCCGTGGCTTCGATAAGACGCGCTGCGTAATCACCGGGTGGATTACGGAACACCGAACCCGCGTTCGGCCAGCGCAGCGGCTGGCTGGCGACGCGCTTCTCGAGCAGTGCGCGGATCGTTTCGCGCGCAACCGCTTTGTCCTGCGCCGGAAAGCGAAACCAGGCAGCGGCAAAAACGTCGCCTTCTGCCTCGGCGTCACGCGGTACCACATGGCGATAGCCGATCTCGAAATCGGCTGTCGAACGGATATGACGCTTGCCCTGACGATCAATCGTGCACACCTGCACGACATAGGGCCAGGTTTCGGCGCCATAGCAACCGGCGTTCATGGCCAACGCGCCGCCGACCGTGCCCGGGATACCCGCCATAAACGCGGCATCGCAACCCAGATTGGCGGCGAAACGCGCCACCTTGGGGCTGGCCACGCCGGCTTCGGCGTAAATCACCTCGCCCAGATCTGTGGCAGCATCCGTCAGCGATTCAAGGCGCAATGTATTTAATGCCGCATGCAGGAACACCACCGTGCCATTAAAACCGCCATCGCGTACGAGCAAATTACTGCCCAGTCCGGCGAACAGCACGGGCTCATCGACCGGCAATTGCGCCAACATCGTGGCCAGATCGTCCAGGTCGGCCGGCGTATAGGCACGCTTGGCCACACCGCCCGCCCGCCACGACACATGGCGCGCCATGGAGACGCGCTCTTGCCACTGGCCGCGCAGCGCAGGCTGCGAGGACTGCAAACTATTAGCCGGTACGAAGTGGCGTGGCTCGTTCATCATCATTGCTCTGCCACCGCACCCACGGCGTCAAACAGTTTAGCGGCCGTGCCGCCGATCGAACCGGCGCCCATGGTCAGCAACACGTCGCCATCTTGCAAGGTATCGAGCAAGGCTGCCGGCAGATCGCCGACCGATTCGACAAACTGCGGTTCGATCTTGCCGGCGACGCGAAGCGCGCGCGTCAACGCACGGCCATCGGCGGCTACCACTGGCGCTTCGCCAGCGGCATAGACCTCGGTCAGCAGCAGCGTATCGACCGTGCCGAGCACGTGTACGAAATCCTCGAAACAATCGCGCGTACGCGAATAGCGATGCGGCTGAAAGGCCAACACCAGACGACGGCCCGGGAATGCGCCACGCGCCGCGGCGATGGTCGCCGTCATCTCGACGGGGTGATGGCCATAGTCGTCGATCACCGTGACGGTGCCGCCGTCTTTGCCATTTTTTCGCAGCGGCAGTTCGCCATACCGCTGGAAGCGGCGGCCGACGCCGCGGAATTCGCCCAAGGCCTTGACGATGGCGTCATCCGCCACGCCAACTTCGGTCGCCACGGCAATCGCCGCCAGCGCGTTCTGTACATAGTGCACACCCGGCAGATTCAGCGTAATCGGCAGGCGCGAGATCGAACCATTGACGCGTACCGCCGTGAAGTGCATACGACCGTTATCGGCGCGCACCTGTTCAGCACGGATGTTGGCATTCTCGTTCAAGCCATACCGTACGATCTGCTTGGTGACCTGCGGCATGATCTCGTTGACGGTCGGATCATCGGTGCACAGCACGGCCACACCATAGAAAGGTAGACGTTCGAGGAAGTCAACGAAGGCCTGCTTCAGTTTGCCGAAGTCATGGCCGTAGGTTTCCATGTGATCGGCATCGATATTGGTCACCACCGAAATCACCGGCGACAGACGCAGGAACGATGCATCCGACTCGTCCGCTTCGGCGACGAGGAAATCACCCTTGCCCAGCCGCGCGTTGGCGCCAGCCGCATTGAGGCGACCACCGATGACGAAGGTGGGATCAAAACCGCCCTCGCCGAGAATCGACGCAATCAGACTGGTCGTCGTGGTCTTGCCGTGCGTGCCCGCCACCGCAATGCCTTGCTTCAGGCGCATGAGCTCGGCCAGCATCTGCGCACGCGGCACAATGGGAATACGCGCTTCACGCGCCGCGATGACTTCCGGGTTATCGGCCTGCACGGCCGTCGACACGACGATGGCATCGGCGCCAGCAATGTTGCCGGCTGCGTGTCCGAGCAGGATTTTCGCGCCCAGCGCGGTCAGGCGCTGCGTCGCAGCGCCAGTCTGCAGATCCGAACCGCTCACGGTGTATCCGAGATTGAGCAGCACCTCGGCAATACCGCTCATGCCGGAGCCGCCGATGCCGATGAAATGCAGGTGATGAATCTTGTGCTTCATGCGGCAAGCTCCTTGCAGATATTGGCGACGCTTTGCGCAGCTTCGGCCCGTGCCAGCGCGCGCGCGGCCACCGCCTGATCACGTAGATCGGCACGCGATTGCTGCAGCAACACAGCCAGGCGCTCAATCGTCAGTTCTTTCTGAATCACACAGCAGCCGGCCGCTTGTCCTTGATAGCCGCGCACCAGGAATTCGGCATTGATCCGCTGGTGGTCATCCACCGCGTGCGGGAAGGGAATCAGCACGCTGGCGACACCGGCGGCGGCCAATTCAGCCACGGTCAGCGCACCGGAACGACAAACCACCAGATCGGCCCAGGCCAACGCCGACGCCATATCGTCAATGAACGGTTGCACATCGGCACCGACATCGACGGCGGCATAGGCAGCTTTCACAGCCTCCAGATCGCGCTGACCGGTTTGATGGCTCAGAATCGGGCGTTGTGCCGGGGCGAGTTGGGCAACAGCCTGCGGCACCGTTGTGTTCAATGCCTGGGCGCCCAGACTGCCACCGACCACCAGCACGTGCAGCGGTTCGCTTTCGTCGCGCTCGGCGCGTTCGGCATAACGCTGTGCCGGCACCGGCAAATTTGCAATCTCGGCGCGTACGGGGTTACCCACCCATTCGCCGTTAGGCAACGTATCGGGGAAACCGGTCAACACGCGTGTGGCGATGCGGCTCAATACTTTGTTGGCGAGACCCGCCACAGCATTCTGTTCGTGCACGACGAGCGGCACACCGGCCAGCCGCGCCATGACGCCACCCGGGAAGGTGATGTAACCGCCCATGCCCAGCACGACGTCCGGACGTATCTCGCGGATCACACGACGAGCGGCGCAGCAGGCACGCAGCAGGTTTAACGGCAGCATCAGCTTGCGCATCACACCCTTGCCACGCACGGCGGCAAATTCTACCCAGGCGCATTCGTAGCCGCGCGCCGGCACCAGTTTGGCTTCCATGCCATTCGGGTTGCCCAGCCAGACCAC
>CAZSAE010000057.1:0-9265 GCA_964604765.1 uncultured Dechloromonas sp.
CGGGCATGCAGAAGACTTCAGTCACCTGCACCGACTGCGCCGGATAGCGGGACATACTGAACACCGCCCGACGCGCCCATAGCCTGGTCGGTACCGCATCCCCCCCCTGCGATCGGGCCAGGCGGTACAAGGGGTGGCGTTGGTCCAGAAACGCCCATTCGCGTTGGCGACGGACGAAACCGCGCCGCGTGAACAGCAAGGACCCCAAAGCCTGCCGGCCCAGACGCTTGAACATCACGGACAGCGGACCACGGGGTAGTGCCGGCAGCACCGAGTGCGCGACGATGAGCGGGATATCATCATCGGCGGCCAACACGACCGCCCGCACCACCGCCAACGGAAACCGCCCGTTGCCTTCATCGTTATAAGGCAGCCCCAGCGCCTGACTTAAAACGCGGACGTTAATCGGACCATAGTAGCGTTGAAGTCGCACGGTTAGTGAATCCGCTTCGACCAACCACGGCCGTAAATAGATTGGCGGCTTGAGCGCTTTACCCAGAGGATGCCAGTGGCTGCCGCGACCACGCCCTTGCAGACGCCGGGATCGAGCACGCTGTTCGCGCATAGCCATCGCTCAGTATTCGCCCCGAGGCGTTTTTTCCAGACCCAAGATCTGGCTACCGGCAGTAACGCCATGTCGGGCAAACCAGCCCTGATTGACCTCCAGCGCGTACATGGCATTGCGTTGCGTACAATGATTCGTCTCGGTATGTGGCGTCATATCCGCAATATTGATCACCTGCCCCTGCGCATCGATGAATGCCACCGACAGCGGCATCTGTGTGTTCTTCATCCACATGCAGAAATAAGCCGGCGCCGGGTACACGAACAGCATGCCGCGTGATTCGGGCAGTGTGCTGCGGTTCATCAATCCCTGGGCGCGTTGCCCCTTGGTCGCGGCAACCTCGACTTCGAGCGTGCCCGACCCCATCGACAACTTAATCAGCGGCGTTCCTGCTTGCGCGACCCACGTCGCGACCAGTAACACAGCGGGCAGCGAGCAACGGAAAATTTTTATCAACACGTTCATAGCACCTGATTCAAATGGGCGACCGACACGGACGCGGATTTGCCCGGAGATAAGCAATGGCCCTGATCCGACTCAAACAGATGGATACCACCGATCGAAACTCTCACCAGCCGTAATACCGGAAAGCCCACTGCCGCGCACATGCGTTTGACCTGACGATTGCGACCCTCGGTCAGCGTGATCGCCAACCAGGTCGTCGGAATCGACTGCCGAAAGCGGATCGGCGGATGACGCGGCCAGAGGCAGCGCGTTTCGACATCGTCTGCCAATACGGCGACCTCACACGGTCGGGTCGGTCCATCGTTGAGCATCGGCCCCCCGCGAAGTCGCACCAACGCCTCTGCATCGGGGACCCCTTCCACCTGGGCCCAGTAACACTTGGGTAATTTGTGCCGGGGCTCCGCAATACGCGCCTGCAGCCGACCATCGTCAGTCAGCAGCAACAATCCTTCGCTATCGGCATCGAGTCGACCCGCCACCCGATATTCCGGTAAATTCAGATAATCCGACAGGCCCTGCCAGCGGCCTTCCGCCGTGAACTGGGAGACAACGCCATAAGGCTTGTTGAAAGCGATGAGCGACATCGGAAAAAGTCAGCGGATGTAAAAAGCCCTGCGCGACTAACGCAGGGCCTTCGTCATTCGGTGGTCTGCTTAGATGGCCGCGTCGTCGGTTTCACCGGTACGGATACGCACGACCTGATCGACCGGCAAAACGAAAATCTTGCCATCACCAATTTTGCCAGTGCGCGCCGATTTGATGATCGACTCCAGCACTTCGTCGACGCGGTTATCCTGAACGACCACTTCCAGGCGAACCTTGGGCAGAAAATCGACCACGTACTCGGCACCACGATAAAGCTCAGTATGGCCCTTCTGGCGACCAAAACCACGCACCTCGGTCACGGTCAGCCCGGTAATACCGATTTCCGACAGGCCTTCGCGGACTTCATCGAGCTTGAAAGGTTTGATGATGGCAACGATTTGCTTCATGACGACTCCCTGCGGTCAAATACGAATCTTGGGCAGACGATAGCTTACCACTCATCGGCGTAACGGTTGGTAATCGGGTAACGCCAGTCTTTACCGAAGCCGCGACGCGTCAGGCGGATACCGACCGGCGACTGGCGCCGTTTGTACTCGGAAATGCGCAGCAAACGCACCACGCGCTGCACATCGGCCTCGCGATAACCAAGTGCCATGATCTCGCGTGGACTCAGATCCTGTTCCATATAGGCCGCCACGATGGCATCCAGAATCTCGTACGGCGGCAGCGAATCCTGGTCAGTCTGATCGGGGCGCAGCTCAGCCGACGGCGGTCGCTCGATGATGCGCCAGGGAATGATTTCACGCTCGCGGTTGATCCAGCGCGAAACCGCGTAGACCCTGGTCTTGAACAAATCCTTGAGCACGGCAAAGCCACCGGCCATATCGCCGTAGAGCGTGCAGTAGCCTACGGCCACTTCCGATTTATTGCCGGTGGTCAGCACCAACCAACCACTCTTGTTCGACAGCGCCATGAGCAGATTGCCGCGAATCCGCGCCTGGAGGTTTTCTTCGGTCGCATCGGCCGGCAATCCGACAAAATACGGCGCTAGAATCGATTCGTAAGTAGCCATGGCGGGCTGGATGTCGACGACCTCGGCACTGACACCCAGATTGGCGCTTAACATGAGTGAGTCATCGATACTCATCTGGGCCGTGTAAGGTGACGGCATGATGATCGGACGTACCCGATCTGGACCCAGTGCGTCGACGGCAACACAGAGCGTCAGCGCCGAATCGATACCGCCGGACAAGCCCAGATAGGCGCCGGCAAAACCGTTTTTGGCAAAATAATCGCGTACCCCCAACACCAACGCTTCGTAGATCTGCGCCTCGATCGATTGCGGTGCTGCGCTGACCTCGCTTGTAGTCCATTGACCGGCGGCATAATCGACCCGCGCAAACGCATCATGAAATTGCGGCAGTTGCAGCAACGTCTTGCCCTCGCCCGTCAGCACACAGGATGCACCGTCGAAGACTAACTCATCCTGGCCACCGACCAAATTGCAATAGACGATGGACAAGCCGGTTTCCGCGACACGCTGTTCTAAAACGCTCTGCCGGTCGACCGCCTTGTCCAGGTGATACGGCGACGCATTGAGCACCAACAGCACCTCGGCGCCGGCCGCCTTGGCCTTAGCTGCCGGCGCGGCGTACCAGACGTCCTCACAGATGGCCAGACCAAAACACACACCGGCATGCTCGAAAATGACCGTCTCTGCTCCCGCCGAAAAATAACGATATTCGTCGAAGACTTCGTATTGCGGCAGATGCTGTTTGCGATAGGTGCATAGACGCTGTCCACGCAAAAACACCGTGGCGGCGTTGTAATGATGATCGCCATCCGCCAGCGGATGGCCGACGACGATGGCCAAATCCAGCGCCTGCGTCGCCTCGGCCAGGGTTGCCAGCGTGTGCTCGGTTGCACGGTAAAAATCCGGGCGCAACAACAAGTCTTCCGGCGGATAACCGCACAGACTAAGCTCGGGCGTCAACAGCACATCCACCCCCGTCGCTGCGGCTTTATGCGCCGCCTCGACAATGCGGTTCCTATTGCCCGGCAGATCGCCGAGCACCACATTCATCTGAGCTATTCCGACCCGCACCCGATTCCCCTATGCCTTCGCTGATGTTCCGATCTCACAAAAAAATGGCTCTGACCTTAGCCAGAGCCATTGTAGACGCGTAAGCTGAAGCGCGCGTATTTGTTACTTGCCGGCCTTGGCGCGGGCAACACCCGAGGTGATTTCAGCTTTGGCGGCGGCGGCATCCTTCCAACCCTTGACCTTGACCCACTTGCCCGGCTCCAGATCTTTGTAGTGTTCGAAGAAGTGGGTGATCTGTTTGATCAGAATTTCCGGCAAGTCGTCAATCGTCTGGACTTTGTCGTAGTTCGACGTCAGCTTTTGTACCGGCACGGCAACCAGTTTGGCGTCTTCACCTGCTTCATCTTCCATAGCCAGCATACCCAGCGTGCGGCAACGAACCACAACGCCCGGCGGCAGCGGGTAAGGCGAGACGACCAGCACATCAACCGGGTCGCCATCTTCCGACAGCGTCGAAGGAATGAAGCCGTAGTTGCAAGGATAGTGCATCGGCGTCGCAATGAAACGATCGACGAAAACGGCGCCCGAGTCTTTGTCCAGTTCGTATTTAATACCCGGTGCGTTGGCCGAGATCTCGATGACGACGTTGAAGTCGTTCGGCACATCCTTACCGATGGAAATGTTTTCGATGTCCATGTCTGCTCCCTAACTTGGTTGTTTTGTTGGTAATTCTGGTCTGGTCCTAGCGCGGTTTTATCAACGCATGGTGGACTGCATAAAACCTGAAAATTATAGCTGCTGATCAGGATTTTTCATGCATTCGTCGCGATCGACGACGTAATAACAACGAATTTCCCACCACCGAAATCGACGAGCAGGCCATGGCCGTGCCGGCCACAATCGGGCTGAGCGCCCCGCTGATCGCCAGCGGTATCGCCAACACATTGTAAATAAAAGCTAAAAATAGATTCTGCCGGATCTTGGCCAAGGTTCGGCGCGAAAGGCTGACCGCCTCCGGCACTCCGCTCAGCCGGTTATGCATGAGGACAATCCCCGCACTCTCCATCGCGATATCCATCCCGCCGCCCATGGCCACGCCGACCGATGCCGCCGCCAGGGCCGGCGCGTCGTTGATGCCATCGCCGACCATGATCACCCCGGCCGGCAATTCGTCCATTAAT
Source organism: uncultured Dechloromonas sp. (assembly GCA_964604765.1). GTDB lineage: Bacteria > Pseudomonadota > Gammaproteobacteria > Burkholderiales > Rhodocyclaceae > Fluviibacter. The sequence goes on from CAZSAE010000057.1 coordinate 4,802, forward strand.
TGACGCACCTGTCCTGCCTTACCGGCGGGCATGACGCCGGCATGCACTTCAGCAATGCCGAGTTGGCTGGCGACGACCTGGGCGGCCTCGGGTTGATCGCCCGTTAACATCACCGCCTTGAGCCCCAGTGCGTCAAGCCGTTGGACCGTCTCGACTGCATCCGGTCGCAGCGTATCGGCAAAAGCCAGCAGCGCCACCGGTTGCCCTGCCCGACTCAGCACCGAAACGCTCTTGGCCGCTGCCATGCATTGGCTGGCGGCGCGCGCCCAGAATCCGTCATCCGCTGTCGAAAAACGATCCGACCAACGCTCCATGCCGTAGATCAAGCCATCGATTATGCCGAACACGCCCACACCCGGCTCGGTGCGGAAATCGCTGATCACGGGTAGCGCGACATCGGGTTGTTCGCTTTGCGACGCCAGACGAATAGCGTGCGCAATCGGATGCGAAGAACCGCTTTCCAGCGCTGTGGCCAACATCAGCGCGCTGGAGCGATCGATGCCTGATTCATTGTCTGTCACCAGATCGGTCAGCCGGACTTGCCCCTGGGTCAGCGTGCCAGTTTTGTCGAACACCACGGCCGCCGCCGACGCGGCACGCTGCAAGGCATCGGCATCACGTACCAGAATCCCCTGACGCGCCCCCTCGCCAATACCGACCATAATCGCCATCGGTGTCGCCAACCCTAAGGCGCAGGGGCACGAGATGACCAGTACCGCAACCGCACGCACCAGCCCAGTTTGCCAATCGTCCAGGGCGACGCCGCCGTAAATCAACGTTAGCAACGCCAATACCACCACCACCGGCACGAACCAAGCCGAAACGCGATCAACCAGTGCCTGCACGGGAGCGCGCGAGCCTTGCGCCTGCGATACCAGACGAGCAATGCCGGCCAACACCGTCGTTCGTCCGACGCCAGTGACGCGGCAAACCAGCACCCCATCACCATTGAGCGTCCCGGCATAGACCTTATCGCCCTGCCTTTTTTCCACGGGGTTCGCTTCGCCAGTCAGCATGGCCTCGCTGACCGCCGAACGGCCCTCGACGACGACCCCATCCACCGGCACCGAAGCACCGCTCATGATCTTGACCACATCCTCGGGGCGTACCTCCGCCAGCGGCACGCTTGCAAATTGCCCCGCAGCGTCGGCTTTCCAGGCCGTCTTGGGTGCCAAATGCAGCAGCCGAGATATCGCCGATGCGCTCGATTGTTTGGCGCGATGTTCGAGATATTTGCCCGCCATCACCAGCGTGATCACCACTGCCGACGCTTCGAAATAAACCTCGCCCGGCAGTTCGAACCACCAGAGCACCACCGAGTAGATATAGGCGGCCAGAGTGCCAAGACTGATCAACACATCCATGTTGGCGCTGCCGAGCTTGAGGGCATGCCAGGCACCTCGGTAGAACGGCCAAGCTACCCAGAGTTGCACCGGCGTCGCCAGCACAAACTGCCAAGTGTTAGACAAATGACCGTGCAGGCCAAGTAGTGCGAGCGGCATCTGTAGCAGCAGCGGCAACGCGCAGAGTACGGCCACCCAGAACCGCCAACGCGCCATGGTGTCCGCCTCCGGCGCAGCCATCTCGAAATCATCGGTGATCTCGGAGGCGCCATAGCCCGCCGCCTCGACGGCATGAATCAGCGTTTCCATCGATACCGATGTCGGTGCGCGCACTACCGCTTCCTCGGTAGCGAAGTTCACCTCGGCGCTGACACCCGGAATCTGCTCCAAGGCCTTGCGCGTGATGTTGGCACAGTTAGCACAGCGCAAACCGGAAATTTTTAGCAGGTGTTCGTTCTTGTCACTCATGGTTCAGTTGCTCCAGGCTGCCAGCACGCGGATCAATCCGTAAACGCCCCAACCGGCAACCAACAAACCGCCCAGCCAGCGCAAGGAAGACTGTCTGAGACGTTGCAAGGTACTGGCCCCCACCCACCCCGCCGTCAACAGATTCGGCAGGGTACCGAGCGCGAAAGCGGCCATCCACAATCCGCCCTGGACCGCCGAGCCTAAGGCAAAAGCTGTGGCCAACGCGCTATAAACCAGGCCGCAGGGTAGCAAGCCCCAAAGCAAACCGACGCCGACCGCACGCGGCAGCGTGTTGATGGGAAACAGTCGACGACTAAACGGTTCGACACGCCGCCAGAGATTCTGCCCCGCCTGCTCAAGCGGCCGTATCAACCAGGGGATGCCGAGCAGATACAGCCCCATGCCGATGAGCAGGATATTGGCCAACGCGAATAAGAAGTTGGGCGCCACACCGAGCGCTTGTGTTCCGAACTGACCTAAGGCCCCCGCCGCGAGACCCAGGCCCCCGTAGGTCAGACTGCGCCCAACGTTGTAGCCGAGCAGGACTTTGCTGCGTCCGGCCTGGGGCGCCGATAGGGTCAAGGCACTGACGATACCACCACACATCCCCAGACAATGAACACCGCCTAACCAGCCGATCAGCACGGCTGACAGCAGGGAAAGCTCGGGCATCGGCATGGGCGGCAACGGAGAGGGTCAGATAACCCGGGAATAGCGTTGGCGGCCCTCGGACGCTTTTTGCCGGTCAACCTGCAGGTACCGGTCGAAGGCCATGGCGATAATGCGCACGAGCAATCGGCCTTTCGGCATGACGGTAATACGCGCTGTATCCATGCTGAGCAGACCGGCTTCGGCCAGGGGCTGCAGTTGTTCGAGTGCGTCGGCGAAGTAGGTTGTGAAATCGATACCCCAGGTGCTTGAGATGCTCGCAAAGTCCAGGCTGAAGTGACACATCAGTTCCTGGATCACGGCGCGGCGCAGCACGTCGTCGTCATCCATGCGATAACCACGGCGAACGGGGAGATGCCCCGCATCGATGTCGTGATAATAATCGTCAAGCGACTTGGCGTTCTGGGCATAGACGGGGCCAATCTTGGCGATGGCCGACACCCCGAACGCCAGCAGATCGAGTTCGGCATGCGTCGAATAACCCTGGAAATTGCGGTGCAGCTTGCCCGCCTTCTGCGCCCGCGCCAACTCGTCGTCGGGGCGCGCGAAATGATCCATACCGATAAATACATAACCCGCTTCGACAAGCATACCGATCGCCATAGCCATCAGGGAGAGCTTATCTTCCGGTTTAGGCAGTTCGGTATCGTGGATACGTCGCTGCGGCATAAACACATGCGGCAAATGCGCGTAACTGTAGAGCGCAATGCGGTCAGGCGCCAAACTCAGCGTCTTTTCCAGCGTCGCCTGAAAGCCGGCCAAGGTCTGTCTGGGCAAACCATAGATCAGATCGACCGACACCGATTTGAAGCCGGCATCACGCGCCGCCAACAGCACATCACGCGTCTGCTCGAAGCTTTGAATACGATTCACCGCCATCTGCACCAGCGGATCGAAATCCTGAATTCCCAGGCTCATGCGGTTAAAGCCCAGATCGGCCAGTAAATGAGCGCGCTTCGGATCGACCGAACGCGGATCAATTTCAATGGAATACTCGCCCTCGGGCAGGAACTCGAAGCGGCTGCGCAGAATGCCCATCAACCGCGTCATTTCTTCATCGGACAGGAAGGTCGGCGTGCCGCCGCCCCAATGCAACTGGGTGACGGTGCGGGGTCCGGCCAATTCGGCGACCTGCATATCAATCTCGCGTTCCAGGTAATCCAGATAACGCGAGGATTTATTGTGATCCTTGGTAATGACTTTGTTACAACCGCAGTAGTAGCAGACCTTACTACAGAAGGGCAGATGCACATATAATGAAAGTGGCTGGTCCAGCGCGGATCGCTGCCGCAAGGCATCGACCAGAAGCTGGGCACCGGGGTCTGCTTGAAACCGGTCGGCCGTCGGATAAGAAGTGTAGCGGGGTCCGCTGATATCAAAACGTCGGCAGAGATCTCGATCCACCAGTGCCGTTTGAGCGATCGTTGTATTGTCCATAGCCGAATTATATGTCCAGCAAGACCGAAGTTCAGGATTCCAGAAACAAAGATCAGCCCGGCCAGAGATCCCGTGGGATTGATGTGGCCGAGTTGAAGGCGCAGTGTTTGCATTGCGACATGAATGCCGTTTGCCACCCGCCGTCTCTGAATGTCGATGAACTTGATTCGCTCGACCAGTGGTTTCCGACGCGCCGACGTTTGCAGCGAGGCGAGACATTGTTCGAGGCGGGGGAAGCGTTCAACGCCCTTTATGCCGTGCGCAGTGGTTTCTTCAAAACCCTGATCCCCCATCCACAGCACCGCCCCCAGATCACCGGCTTTTTGATGACCGGCGAGATTTTGGGGATGGATGGCATCGGCAGCGGCCAACACGCCTGCCGGGCGGTGGCGCTGGAGGTCAGCGAAGTCTGCATGATGCCCTACGGCAGCGTCGATGAGATCGCCTCGGCCTTTCCAACCCTGCACGCTCATCTTAATCGCCTGATGAGCCAACGTATCGTTCAGGATCAGGCGGCCTTCCAGATTCTGGCCAACATGCGCGCCGA
>CAZSAE010000058.1:0-9164 GCA_964604765.1 uncultured Dechloromonas sp.
GAATCAACCGCTTTACTTTAACCAATCAGCCTCCATGATTCCCGGGGCGATTCACCATGGACGTCATCGCCCATCTCAAGGCAGAGCCGATCTTTGATGGCGATGGCCAGCAGATCGGCAAGCGCCGGGTCATGACGGAAATCTACTTCGACCCCTATAAACGGCTGGAGCTCGCGTATGCCACCTAAAAGGCTTGGATGTCATCAGGAGATGCAATGAAGAGAATTTGCCAAATAGACCCAAATGGGTATAATCAGCCAATGACCGATGCCATCAAAGACCTACGCTGGGTAAGCTCCTCTAAAAAGGATCTTCTGGCGATGCCTGAGGATGTGATTGACCTGTTTGGATTTGCCTTGCATTTGGCGCAAACGGGCAAGAAACACAGTCAGGCGAAGCCGCTCAAAGGCTTTGGTGGTGCCGGTGTTCTGGAGGTGGTTGAAGACCATCTCGGTGATACGTTTCGTGCGGTCTATACCGTCAAGATTGCCGGAGTTGTCTACGTACTTCATTGCTTCCAGAAAAAGTCGAAGCACGGTATTGAAACGCCAAAGCATGACATCGATCTGATCAAGGATCGGCTCAAAATTGCAGTGGCGGATGCCCAAGGAGAGTGACATGGGAATAATTGAAAAAAGCAGTGGCAACATTTACGAAGATCTGGGATTGCCCAATGCTGGCGAGATGCAGGTCAAGGCGACGCTTGCCGCCAAAATTGGTGACATCATCAAGCATCGCCACCTGACACAAGTCGAAGCCTCAGAAATTCTTGGCATTGCCCAGCCCAAGCTGTCCTGTATGCTGCGTGGCCAATTCCGTGGCATTAGCGAGGCCAAAATGCTTGAATGCCTCAACAAGCTGGGACGTGATGTCGAAATTGTGATCCATAAGCCTGCGCGCTCGAGAGCAGCTGGGCTCACCCGTGTGGTGTTTGCGTAACTCGGCAGGATCTTAATGCTTACCCACCCATGAGGTCTGTGTGGCTTGACCACCTGAAGCATGGGAGAAGAAGCCGGCGAAAGCCGGTTTCTTCATTTCAGGGGTGCCTGAGCAGGCATCCTAAACAGATTTGAGTGTTAGATACCACCACATCACCTGTTGCACGTAGGCCTGGGTTTCCCGATAGGGCGGGATTCCTTTGTGCCGAATGACAGCACTTGGTCCAGCGTTATAGGCGGCCAGTGCCAGACGCCAGTCGCCAAACCGTTGCATCATCTTCTGCAGGTAACGAGTTCCTGTCTGAACATTGACGGTATCTGACAGCAGATAGGTCAGATCGTCTATGCCCAGTTCTCTAGCAGCGATAGGTGTGATTTGCATCGGGCCGATGCCGCCACGGTCGGTGAGCTTCAATTGAGCATAGCTTGATTCAACAGCAATCACAGCCAGTAACAGAGCCGGATCAATCCCCGCATCACTCGCTAATTGCGGGACGTAGCTGTACTGGGATTCGAACCTGACAATCTGTGACGTGCAGGTCGCTGACTGGATACGATTGGTCAGGAGGCAATCAGAAAGCGATGAAGTCTGTGCCCATCCGGGAAGGTAAACCACGCAGCCGACCAGAGCCACCCAGAACCGGCGCATAGTTTGTCAGGTTGCGGCTTGAAAGCGGCGCCGTGCCCCGGTCTCCGGGTTCACCAGCCAGCTAAAGCCTGTTTTGCAGTGGATGAGCAGACTGCCATCCACGAAACTGGCCGATTCGGCACCGGGCACGGAAATCTGGCGCACGACCCCGGAACTCTCCTTCAGGAGATAGACAGAATCTTCACGGGGGCAGATGCGTTGAATCGTCCAAGCCATGATCGGATTATCTCAGACGATTCGCCGGTCACTTAGAAGTGATGTCAGATACCCCGACGGGGCGAGTTGTTGCAAAGTTTATTTTGAGTGATAAGATAGTAATCAATTACTAACTATTGCAAGGAGCGAACATGACAGGCCCCGCTAAGCATTTACCAGCAGATGAACGCCGAGCTGTGACTGTTGAGTCAGTCATTGCATTGGCTAGCTCGCAAAACCCCAGTGAGATCACCACTGCGGCAATTGCCGAACATATGAATCTGACGCAAGGGGCTCTGTTTCGACACTTCCCCAATAAAGAGTCGATTTGGCAGGCGGTCATGGATTGGGTTGCGGAGCATCTGTTAGCGCGGATTGATCGCGCTGCACAAGGAGTCGGATCCCCGTTGGCAGCTATGGAGGCGATGTTCATGAGCCACGTTGAATTCGTGGCCGATTATCCTGGTGTGCCTCGAATGATGTTTGGTGAATTGCAACGGCCTGAATCGACACCGGCCAAGGTAAAGGTGCAGAACCTGATGCAGTGCTACAGCGAACGTTTGCAGGGCCTTATCGAGAAAGGTAAGGCTAACGGTGAGCTATCCCTCGCGCTGGACGATCAGGCCGCCGCAATGTTGTTCATTGGCACCGTCCAGGCCCTGGTCATGCAGTCTTTGATGGCGGGAGATGTTAGGCGTATTCGTCGAGATGCATCGCGCGTATTTGCTATCTATCGGCGCGGTATTGCGAGCGCATGATGAAACCTTTGCAACTACAGGGTCGCACCTTTAGGCTGCTAGCAGTGATTATTCCGCTGCTAGTGTTGTTCATCTACGTTGGATTGCGATCCGGGCCATTGGCACCGGTGGCTGTGACAGTCGCAATAGTGGAGTCACGCGCCATCACGCCAGCACTGTTCGGCATTGGTACCGTGGAGGCGCGATACACATACAAGATAGGCCCGACGTTTGCCGGACGCATTAAAACACTTGATGTGCACGTGGGCGACGTAGTCAAAGCGGGACAGTTGCTTGGTGAAATGGATCCGATTGACCTTGATGAGCGGGTTCGAGCGCAGGATGCAGCATACAAACGCTCTGAAGCCACATTGCGTGAAGCAGAGGCTCGTCACGCCTATGCAAAAGCCCAGGCGCGTCGTTATGAACAATTGTTTGCTGTGCATGCCACCAGCGAAGAAATAGTAATCACCAAACGGCAGGATCTAAAAGTTACTGACGCAGCACTTTCCGCCGCTCGCGAAGAACTGGCTCGGATGCGTGCTGATCGTGAAGGGCTAATCTTGCAACGAAGCAACCTGCGCCTGGTCGCACCAGCCGACGGCGTGGTCGTTATGCGAGATGCTGACCCGGGAACGACCATTGTCGCTGGTCAAGCCGTAGTGGAACTTATTGATCCGATGAGTCTATGGATCAATGTACGATTTGATCAGATTAATGCATCGGGGTTGGCTGCAAAATTATCGGCTTATATCGTTTTGCGTTCCCAAAGTGGGCGAGGATTTCCCGGGAGCGTTCTGCGCGTGGAGCCGAAGGCTGACTCGGTCACCGAGGAAACGCTCGCAAAAATTGTCTTTGACGCTATACCGCAGCCCCCGCCTCCCATTGGTGAGCTAGCTGAAGTAACCGTTAATCTGCAGCCACGCCCAGCTTCCCCGTCTATTCCTAACGCCGCTGTACGTCAGGATGCTGACAAAGTTGGTGTCTGGCAGATTGTGGATGGTGATTTGCACTTTACGCCCGTCAAACTTGGGGCTGTTGACCTCAACGGTTTTGTGCAGGTGCTCGAAGGTCTCAAGGTTGGTGACCAGATCGTTGCTTATAGCGAAAAAGTGCTCACGGCAAACAGTCGAATCAACATCGTTGATCATATTTCAGGCGTTGCGCAATGATCAGTCTGGCCGGACGCGACATTCTGCACAGCTGGGGAAAGTTTGTCTTCACTGGCATCGGCCTGGGGCTGCTCATCGGCGTTACCCTGGTGATGGCAGGCGTTTATCGCGGCATGGTGGATGATGGCAAGGCCTTGCTGGACAACAGTGGCGCGGATCTTTGGGTTGTGCAAAAGGATACATTAGGCCCGTATGCCGAACCTTCCAGCCTCAACGATGATACATATCGTGCAATCCGAGCCATACCAGGGGTGGATCAGGCTGCAAATGTGACCTATCTGACCATGCAGGTGCGCCAGGGCGAGGAGGATGTACGCGCTATGGTGGTGGGTGTTGCACCGGGAACGATGGGTGCGACACCCGGCTGGCCCCCGTATCTGGTTGCAGGCCGTCAAATCACGCGCAGCCACTATGAGGCGGTGGCTGATATCGCTACCGGCTTCAAATTGGGCGACCGCCTTGCCATACGCCGTAATCATTACACCGTTGTTGGGCTGACTCGGCGTATGGTGTCGTCCAGCGGAGATCCTATGATCTTTATTCCGCTCAAGGATGCTCAGGAGGCCCAGTTTCTCAAAGATAACGACGCCATCTGGCAAAACAGGCGGCGAACTGAATCTAACCCTGCTTTTAATCGCCCCGGCATGCCTGGCCTTCTCGATGCCGTGATTAGTTCGCAAAGTACAAACAATTTTGTCAATGCAGTTCTGGTCACGCTCAAACCGGGGCTCGATCCTGACGAGGTTGCCACATCCATCCGGCGCTGGAAGCGGTTGACCGTGTACACGCGTACCCAGATGGAAGAAATTCTGGTCGGTAAGCTGATTGCCACCTCGGCCAAACAGATCGGCATGTTCCTAATGATTCTGGCCGTAGTGAGCGCAGCCATCGTCGCCTTCATTATCTACACCCTGACCATGGACAAAATTCGCGAAATCGCCGTTCTGAAACTGATTGGCACCCGAAATCACACCATCGCATTGATGATTGTGCAGCAGGCACTGGCGCTCGGTCTTATTGGTTTCGTTGTTGGAAAGATTGCAGCAACGCTCTCCGCACCGGTTTTTCCAAAGTATGTGTTGCTGATTCCATTTGATTCCATTGTCGGATTTCTGGCCTTATTGCTTATATGTATTCTGGCCAGCGTCGTCGCTATTCGTATGGCGCTCAAGGTCGATCCGGCCGAAGCGATTGGTGGTTGAGATGAGTGGCAAAGGGATTCGCATCGAAGGCTTGCGTAAACGCTACGGTGCAGGTGACACGGCAGTTGATGCCTTAAAAAAAGTCGACATGTATGTGGAGCCAGGCGAGGTCGTTGGTTTAATTGGTCCTTCTGGCTCAGGCAAAAGCACGTTGCTCAAATGTCTAGGTGCGGTTATCGATCCGACCGCCGGCCGCATGACTCTGGGTAGCGACACGATCTATGAGGACGGCTGGAAAGTGCGCGATCTACGTGCGTTACGGCGTGACAGGATCGGCTTTGTGTTTCAGGCGCCGTATCTGATCCCGTTTCTCGATATCATCGACAACGTGGCATTGCTGCCCATGCTCGCGGGTGTTGGCAATGAGGAAGCACGAGCCAAAGCACTGGAATTGCTGACTGCGCTCGACGTACAACACCGGGTGCGCGCTATACCCAGCCAACTCTCGGGGGGTGAGCAACAACGGGTGGCCATAGCTCGAGGTTTGGTCAATCGCCCCCCCGTTATTCTGGCCGATGAACCCACTGCGCCGCTGGATTCCGAACGTGCCATGGCGGTGATCCGCATCCTCAACGACATGGCGCGCAAATATGAGACCGCCATCATTGTCGTGACCCACGATGAAAAGATCATCCCGACATTCAAGCGGATTTATCACATCCGTGATGGCGTTACATACGAAGAAGCAGGGTTAGGACGAGGTTTCGAATGATGCATCGATCTCAGGGGTTAAGAACCCATATGCTCTCTGCAGTTATGGCCGCAGCCCTGGCAGGCTGTGCCGTTGGCCCTGATTTTCGACCGCCCGAGCCCCCTGATGTGACGCAATACACACCAGGCAAGCCACTGGCGAAAACCGTGACAGCTGTCACGGAGTTTGGCAACCAGCAACGCTTGGTTGAAGGCTTGCCGGTCGAATCGCAATGGTGGCGTCATTTGGGATCAACGGCCCTCAATGAGCTTGTCGAGGAAGCATTTCGTTCGAGTCCCACGCTCGCAGCTGCCAATGCCACCTTACGCCAGGCAGAGGAGCTCCACGCCGCAAAAGGGGGGGCAACACAATACCCGCAAGCGAATTTAGGTATTAACGCACAGCGCCAACGCTTTAACCCGAGCATGCTGGGTTTGAACGGTGAACCACGTCAATTCAACCTATACACACCCAGCGTGGAGGTAGGCTACAACTTGGATCTGTTTGGTGGTAACCGCCGCACACTGGAAGCCTTGGCAGCACGTGTCGATTACCGCCGTTTCGAATTGGATGCTGCACGCTTAACCCTGGCCGGGAGCATTGCCATGGCCGCGCTGACGCGTGCTCGATTAGCCGGACAGATTGATGCGACCGTGGCGATCCTTCATGCTCAGGACGAGCAGTTGCGAATCGCTAACGAACGCGTGCGTTTGGGCCACGCCTCGCCAGATGAGGCATTTAGCCTGCAAGCGCAAGTGGAAGAAATGCGTGCGGGGCTACCGGTGTTGCGTAAACAGTTGCGACAGAGCGAACATTTGCTCGCTATTCTCGTCGGGCGAGCACCAGGGAAGAGCAACATCCCCGCATTTACCTTGGCTGATTTTACTTTGCCTAGTGAACTGCCTGTTGTCGTACCATCGGAACTAGTGCGTCACCGACCGGATATCCAGGGCGCCGAGGCGCTGATGCATGCAGCTAATGCCGAGTATGGTGTGGCCGTCGCCAAGTTGTATCCTCAGATTAACCTGAGTGCTAGTCTTGGTTCCCAGGCGCTGACGACAGCGGCTTTATTTGGCGGTAGTTCGCTGATTTGGAGTTTGGTCGGACAGCTGGCGCAACCACTATTTGCCCCGGGGTTGCCTGCTGAAAAGCGTGCCGCACTGGCCGCTTTCGATGCAGCGGCGGCCAATTATCAAGGTGTTGTACTGGAGGCGCTGCGAAATGTCGCTGATGTGTTGGTTGCTGTAGAACATGACGCTCAGGCGTTAGCATCCATTGCTGCCGCCGATAAAGCCGCGCAGGCTTTCCTGATTATCGTTGAGCGGCAGTATCAACTAGGCGCAACGGGCTACCTACAAGTGCTGATTGCCCAACAGCAGGCGCATCAAACACGAATCAATCTAGTGGCCGCCCAAGCGCAACGTCTGACCGATAGCGTTTCTTTGTATCAAGCTTTGGGTGGAGGTGTCAGTTAATGTGACATCTGGCAAGCCCTTTTCGGCAGCACGCTCATCGCGATGCGCGGAAGCTGTATAGTACTCCTGCCTGCGCTTTGCCAAGGGCATGGAATCAACCGAAAACTACGATTTGGTTCGTGCAGATGATATTTGCGCCAACTGGTGGCCATCGGCGATTCTGTGGGGGTCGATGCGGGCACGGATCAGCATAGAATGAACACCCAGTAACCTGTAACCGAGTATCCATGATTCACCGTAAGCCCGTTGCACTCGCAAAGTCCTACCTGCTCCTCAACCATGGTCCAGTCACGCTGATTTCCAGCGCTCATGGTGACTACAGAAACGCCATGGCGGCCTCCTGGGTCATGCCCTTGGATTTCGACCCGCCTAAAGTTGCGGTCGTCATCGACAAGAACGCCTATACCCGCAAGCTGATCGAAGCCAGCGGTGAATTTGTGATTAATATCCCGTGCCGTGAGATCGCCGACAAGGTTCTGGCGGCCGGCAGCGAAACCGGCCAAACCATGGATAAGCTCGCCCAATTCGAATTGACCGCAACCGAGGCTTCGCACGTCGAAGCGCCGCTCATTGAAGGTTGTGTCGCCTGGCTGGAATGCCGCATCATTCCGGAAGCGCACAATCAGAGCCAATACGACCTGTTTCTCGCCGAAGTCGTCGCTGCCTGGGCCGATGATCGCGTCTTCCAGAACGGGCGCTGGCATTTCCCGCAGGACACCCTGCGCACCATTCACTATGCCGCCGGTGGGCAGTTCTTTGAGACCGGTAAAAGTTTCGAGGTCGGCATTTGATTCCGCTACGCCAATCCGCGGACGAGTTTGCACCGTACATGTTGGATGTCTTCCGTTTGTTCGGCAGAATCACCTTGCGGCGCATGTTCTCTGGATACGGCATCTTCCACGATGGCCTCATGTTCGGCCTACTGAGTCAGGGGATCTTGTATCTGAAGGCAGATGCTCGGAACGCGGGAGATTTTCAGAAGCATGGGCTCAAGCAGTTTGAATATGTCAGGCAGGGGAAGCCCATTGGTCTGTCGTATTACCAAGCCCCCGACACGGTGCTGGAAGACCAGCACGAAGCAGCGCAATGGGCACATCGTTCCTTTGAGGCGGCCCTGCGCGCAGATATGTCTAAATCAGGTTCAGAATGAACGCCGTAAAATACTCACATCACACAAGAGAGCTGACATGAACAACCTTGATAAAGCCAAAGAAGCACTGGAGTCCGCCAAAACTGCCATTGATGCCGTCCAGCATGCGGCAAACCATGAACGGAAGATCCTCGGCGAAAAAGTGATGAACGGTCACTACGTAAAAGCCTTGCAGGAACTGGAGAAGGTCAAAGAGCACGCCGAGTCCTTGGTTCATCGGGCAGAGGCACAAGGCAACTGACGCATCAAACCCTGCATGGGCTTTGAAACCGAAATCCGCCAAGCCGCTGCATTGATCGCGCAAGCGGATGGTCTGCTGATTACCGCCGGTGCCGGCATGGGCGTGGACTCCGGACTCCCGGATTTCCGGGGGCGGGAAGGGTTCTGGACCGCCTATCCGGCGCTGGCAAACGCCCGGATTGATTTCACGGAAATTGCCAATCCCCATGCATTCAGGGCTGATCCCGGGCTTGCCTGGGGTTTTTACGGACACCGGCTCAATCTCTATCGAAGTACCCGGCCGCACGAAGGGTTTCAGATCCTACGCCGTTGGGCGGACACCAAACCGCATGGGGCCTTTGTCTACACCAGCAACGTGGATGGCCAATTCCAGAAAGCCGGCTTTGTAGATTCGCAGATTCATGAATGCCATGGCAGCATCCACCATTTGCAATGCACCGATAGCATCTGTGGCACCGTCTGGCCTGCTACAGACTTCTACCCAGAGGTTGAATTGGCCTCGTGTCGTATGACCGGTGAACTGCCAAGATGCCCTGCATGCCGGAAATTGGCGCGTCCCAATATCCTGATGTTCGGTGACAGTGATTGGATACCAGATCGCTATGACCAGCAATACCAGGCGTTGACTGATTGGCTCAGAAAGCCCAAAGATCTCGTTGTTATTGAATCGCCCCGGGTTTGGTGGAGGCTCCAACACTTGAGAGAATGGAGCCAT
>CAZSAE010000059.1:0-8953 GCA_964604765.1 uncultured Dechloromonas sp.
TTGCTCATGAGCGTGATTCTGTCAGATCTTTTTCCCTTTTTCCCTTTTTCCCTTTCTTGGCCTTGACTTCCTGAAAAGCGCCCCTATACTGAGAATTGTTGCGGTGCACAAAAATTGTTTTTTGCTCTGCACCGCCCTGAATTTCCTGCTTTCCCCTTGTTTTTATCCTTTGACTGACCTTTTAAACATCACCTTTTTTTGGAGAACCCTATGAATCCGAATCTGAACTTCGACCAAGCTGCTGCCGCCAACAAGGCCAACATCGACCTGCTGCTGTCGGTTGCTCAAACCGCCCTGTCGACCGCGGAAAGCCTGGCCGCCCTGAACCTGCACACCGTGCGCGAAGCTTTTGCCGACAACGCCAAGAACGCCAAGACCCTGCTCGGCGCCAAGACACCGCAAGAAGCCGCTGCGCTGCAAGCCCAGCTGGCCCAACCGGTGGTTGAAAAGGCCGTGTCGTACTCGCGTAGCGTTTACGAAATCTCGACCGGCGCTGCCGAAGAGCTGAGCAAGTTGTTCCAGGGCAAGTTCAGCGAACTGAACCATGCCGCTCAGGATCTGGCCAAGAAGAGCGCCCAGCAAGCCCCGTTCGGTGCTGACGTGGCCATGGCTGCCGTGAACCAAGCCGTCGCTGCTGCCAACTCGGCTTTCGACAACATGAACAAGTTTGCCAAGCAAGCTGCCGACGCGACCGAAGCCGGTGTCAACACTGTGACCAGCGCCGCCGTAAAAGCTGCCAAGGCACGCAAGTAAGAGTTAGACTCACAGACTTAGAGCTGACAAAGACGAAGGCCTGCGCGTTGAGTTAACGCGCAGGCCTTTGTTGTTTTTGCTGGCGCCGTTAGCGTCGTAGCGCTAGCTGACCACGTCGATCTTGGGCACCAGCCCGGCTTCGGCCAACTCCGCTGCGCGAATCACCGCCCGTGCCTTGTTCTGCGTTTCCAGCCATTCGGCGTCCGGATTCGAATCGGCGACGATGCCGGCACCGGCCTGCACGTTGAGCATGCCATCTTTGATAACGGCGGTGCGGATGGCAATGGCCAGATCCATGTCGCCACTAAAGCCGAGATAGCCGACCGATCCGGCATAAACGCCGCGCTTGACGGGTTCCAGTTCGTCGATGATTTCCATGGCGCGCACTTTCGGCGCACCGGACACGGTGCCCGCCGGGAAGGTGGCCTTGAGCACATCGAGCGCACTCAGGTTCGGCTTCAACGCGCCCTCGACGTTGGACACGATATGCATGACGTGCGAATAGCGTTCAATGACCATGCGGTCCGTGAGTTTCACACTGCCGGTTTGCGCAACACGGCCGACATCGTTACGGCCGAGATCCAGCAGCTGCGTGTGTTCGGCGCATTCCTTCTCGTCGGCCAAGAGTTCGGCGGCCAGGGCGGCGTCGGCTTGGGGCGTGGCGCCGCGCGGACGCGTACCGGCGATGGGGCGCAGCGTGATCTTGGGCGCGCCACCTTGCACTTCGGTTTCCAGTCGAACCAGAATTTCCGGCGAGGAACCGACGACGTGGAAATCACCCGCGTCCACATAAAACATGTACGGCGACGGGTTCAGCGCGCGCAAGCTGCGATACAACGACAGCGGGTGCGCGTGAAACGGTTTCTGCATGCGCTGCGACAACACGACCTGCATGATGTCGCCTTCGGTGATGTAGTCCTTGGCCTTGAGCACGGCGGCCTTGAAGGCGGCTTCGCCGAATAACGATACGGGTGCTTCAGACTGCGTCGTTGTTGGTGCGCCGTTGGTGGCAACTTCGGGCGCCACGGCGGGAGCATGCAGGCGCTGCTGCAAACTCTCCAGCAATTCGCGGGCGCTGGAAAACGCGTGGGCCGCCCCACCCTCGGTCGGGTCAGCGTAGTGCACCAGCGTCAGTTTGCCGGACAGGTTGTCAACGATGGCCAGCGTTTCCACCAGCATGAGCAGGATGTCGGGCGTACCGATCGGGTCCGGGTGCGGCGCATTGGCTTCAGTCTGTGCCAAGCGCGGCTCGATGTAGCGTACGGTGTCGTAACCGAAGATGCCAACCAGGCCGCCGCAAAAGCGCGGCAGCGCGGGTTGGTGCGGCACCTTGAAGCTGGCTTGATAGGCAGCGATGTCGGCTAACGGGTCGGCCGATTCGCGCGACTCGATCACCTCGCCGTTATGCAAGCGCGTGAGTTGATAGCCGTGAATGGTCAGGCGCGTGTTGGACGGCAGACCGATGAACGAGTAGCGGCCGAAGCGTTCGCCACCCTGTACCGATTCAAACAAAAAGGTGTACGGCGCGTTGGCCAGCTTGAGGTACAACGAGAGCGGCGTTTCCAGATCGGCCAGCGTTTCCAGCGTGACGGGAATGCGGTTGTAACCCTCGGCGGCCAGTCGCTGGAACGCGGCTTCGGCGTCGGGTGCCGTTAGACAAATGGGATGATGCGCTGCGTGCATGATGAACCTAGTAGATCCGCGGCGGCAGCATGGCGGCCAGCTCGGCCAGGCTGTCGACGATGACGTCGCACTGGCTGGCGTCGAGGGGGTAACCCTCGGCATAGCCGTAACTGACGCCGGCGGCAAAGCAATCGGCGGCGCGCGCGGCCTGGATGTCGTTGCCCGAGTCACCAACGTGCAGGTTATGAATCAACGAGACATCCATTTCCAGGCAGGCGGCGATGATGGGGTCCGGCGCCGGTTTTTTATGCGGCGTCGAGTCGCCGCCGATGACGGCCTTGAAGTAGGGCATTAGGCCGGTGGCCTGCAACAGCGGCAACGTGAACTTGACGGGTTTGTTCGTGACCACGCCCATCGGATAACCGGCCGCCAGCAAAGCAGCGAGGCCTTCCTTGACGCCGGCATAGACCTTAGCGTGTTTGCCGTTGATGTGCGCGTAATGCTTCAAATACGCATTGAGCCCGTTCTCGAACAACTCGGCATCGGGCTCGACACCGGTGGCGTCGTCGGTCAGACACCGACGGACCAGCGTCTGGGTGCCGCGACCGACGAAACGGGCGATTTCCTCGACGCTGCGGTCCGGACGTTCCAGTTCGGCCAGCATGGCGTTACTGGCCTGATGCAGATCCAGAATGGTATCGACGAGCGTGCCATCCAGATCGATGGTCAGGCTGCGCGTGGATTCCAGAACGTGTTTCAAGGCAGTCATGATGGGCTTCTCAAACCTTTGGGCTTGTCAAACTTTTCCCAGCTCGGCACGCATGGCGGCGATGGCGGCAGCGTAATCGGCTGTATTGAAAATCGCCGAACCGGCGACAAATGTGTCGGCGCCGGCGCGCGCCACTTCGGCGATGTTATCGATCTTGATGCCGCCATCGACTTCGAGCTTGATTGCACGGCCGGTTCTTGCCGTATAGGCATCGAGTTTGGTACGGACGGCCCGCAGCTTATCGAGCGTGGCGGGAATGAACGATTGCCCGCCAAAGCCGGGGTTGACCGACATCAACAACACAAAATCTAAACGATCCATCACCCAGTCGAGCACTTCGATCGGCGTTGCCGGATTCAGCGCCAGACCGGCTTTGCAACCCAGCGAACGGATCAGGTTCAATGAACGATCCGCATGCGGCGACGCTTCCGGATGAAAGCTGATCCAGTCGGCGCCCGCTTTGGCGAAGGACTCGATGAGGCTATCGACCGGCGTGACCATCAGGTGCACATCGATCGGCGCCGGCGTATGCGGTCGGATTGCCTCACAGACCAACGGCCCCACGGTGAGATTGGGCACGTAGTGGTTGTCCATCACGTCGAAATGAATCCAGTCGGCGCCCGCCGCGATGACGTTACGCACCTCTTCACCCAGTCGGGCGAAGTCGGCGGAAAGAATGCTGGGCGCGATGATGAACATGAAACGTCCTTTGGGCGAATGTGCGTTATTTCTGAATCTGGTCGAGTGCCGTTTCCAGATGCTTGACGACCCGGTCAATATGCAACAGCTTTTCCAGGCCAAAGAGTCCGACCCGGAAGGTGCGGAACTCAGGCCCTTCGCCGCATTGCAACGGCACACCCGCCGCCGTCTGCAAACCGACGTCGAGGAATTTCTTGCCACTCTGAATCTCGGGGTCTTGGGTGTAGGAAACAACAACGCCCGGCGCCTGAAAGCCCGGCGCCGCTACACTAGGAAAACCGCGCGACTCGAACAATCGGCGTACCTTGGCGCCGAGCAACTCCTGCTGGGCGCGCAGGTAGTCAAAGCCGTGCGAGCGTGTTTCCAGCATGACATTGCGCAGCACCTTCAACGAATCCGTCGGCATCGTCGTGTGATACACGTGGCTGCCCGATTCATAGGTCTCCATGATCTGCAGCCACTTGCGCAGATCACATGAGAAACTGCTGCTCTGCGTCTGATCAATCCGGGCGCGGGCGCGCTGACTTAACCCAATGAGCGCACAACACGGCGAACTGCTCCAGCCTTTCTGCGGCGCACTAATCAGGACGTCCACTTTGTTGGCACGCATATCGACCCACACAGCGCCGGAGGCGATGCAATCAAGCACGAACAGGCCACCGACCGACTGAACCGCCTCACCGACCGCACGCAGGTAGTCGTCCGGCAGGATAATTCCCGCGGCAGTTTCGACATGGGGTGCAAAGACGATTGCCGGTTTTTCGCGACGAATCCAGCTCACCACCTCATCAATCGGCGCTGGCGCAAAGGGCGCCTGTGGGCCATCGCCCATTTGGCGCGCCTGCAAGACGGTGACGTCATCCGAGAGTCGACCCGCCTCAAAAATTTGCGTCCAGCGATAACTGAACCAGCCATTGCGCAAAATCAGGCATTTCTGATTCTGCGCAAACTGGCGCGCCACCGCCTCCATGCCGTAGGTACCGCTGCCGGGGATCACAACGGCACTGTCTGCGGCATAAACCTCTTTGAGCACGGCAGAGATATCGGTGATGACCTTCTTGAACTGGGCAGACATGTGATTGAGCGAGCGGTCGGTATACACCACCGAAAACTCGAGCAATCCATCGGGGTCCACTGCGGGCAATAATCCGGGCATCACAGATTCTCAGATAAGTTTAACTACGATAGTCGGCATTAATCTTGACGTAATCGTACGACAGATCGCAGGTCCACACCGTCGCTTGAGCGGCGCCGCGCGCCAGATCGATACGCACGGTGATCTCGGCATCCTGCATGATGGCCGCGCCCTGGTCCTCGGTGTAGGCGGCGGCACGGCCGCCTTGTTCGGCGACCAGCGTTTCGCCGGACCGGCTGGCCAGCCAGACACGGATCGCGTCAACATTCAGATCGGCAATACCTGCGTAACCGATGGCGGCGAGAATACGCCCGAGGTTGGGGTCAGAGGCGAAGAAAGCGGTCTTCACGAGTGGCGAATGCGCCACGGCGTAGCCAACGGTGCGACATTCCTCGCGCGACTGGCCGCCGCTGACGGCGACGGTGATGAGCTTGGTCGCACCTTCGCCATCGCGCACGATGGCTTGCGCTAGTTCCTGCGCCACCGCTGTGAGCGCGGCGGCAAATTCGGGCCAACCGGCTTCCTGGCCGGTGGTGAACTGCACACCGGACTTGCCGGTGGCGATGGCGACGAAAGAATCGTTGGTTGAGGTATCACCATCCACAGTGATCGCATTAAAGGATTCATCCGCCACGCTTTTGAGCGTGTCGGCCAGCAATTGCGGCGCAACGCCTGCATCGGTACCGACAAAGCCCAGCATCGTTGCCATGTTCGGTTTGATCATGCCCGCACCCTTGGAGATGCCGGTGATGGTGACCGTCTTGCCGCCGATGTTCAATTGGCGCGATGCCGCCTTGGCGACCGTATCGGTGGTCATGATGGCATGCGCGGCGGCATGCCAGTGGTTCGGCGACAGATCGGCCAGCGCGGCAGGCAGGCCGGCAACAAGTTTGTCGACCGGTAGCGGCTCCAGAATCACCCCTGTCGAAAATGGCAGAATCTGACTGGCATCAACCTTGAGCAGCGCAGCCAGTTCCTGACAGGTGCGGTTGGAAGCGGCGAGGCCCTGCTCGCCGGTACCGGCGTTGGCAATGCCCGTATTGATGACCAGCGCGCGAATGTCGGCGTTGGCGTGTTGCGCCAGATGGGCGCGACAGACCTGCACGGGCGCTGCGCAGAAACGGTTCTGCGTGAAAACGCCGGCAACGCTGGCGCCGGGTTCGATGGCGATGATCGTTAGATCCTTGCGATCTTTTTTTCGGATCCCCGCCTCGGCGACGCCCAGCGTGATGCCGGCGACGGCATGCAGCGCTTCTGGCGCGGGGGTTGAGTAGTTGACTGGCATCAGCCCAGATTCCCGTGACAATGCTTGTACTTTTTACCTGAACCACACGGGCACGGTTCGTTACGCCCCGTACCGGCATAGGGATCACCGCTTTCCGAGCTTGCATCGCCTTCGTGCTCGTAACGCACGTTATCCAGATGCTCCGGTTGCGCGGCGGCTTCGGCGGCGGCGACTTCTTCCGGCGTAGCGATGCGCACGGTCATGAGGATACGAGTGACTTCGCGGCGCACCGCGCTGAGCAGGCTGTCGAATAAGTCGAAAGCCTCACGCTTATATTCCTGCTTCGGGTCTTTCTGCGCATAGCCGCGCAGATGGATACCCTGACGCAGATGATCCAGCGCCGACAGGTGTTCGCGCCAGTGCGAATCGAGGCTGCGCAACATGACGCTGCGTTCGAAACCGCTGAACGATTCCTCACCGACCAACGCGACCTTGGCGGCATAGACTTCGTCCGCCGCCGCAATCAGTCGTTGTAGCAGCGCTTCGTCGTCGGGCGCATCGGCGCCCTGCGCCATTTCAGCCAGCGGCACGCGCAACTGATATTCCGCTTCCAGCACATGCTCCAGCGCCGGCAGATCCCACTGCTCGTCGATCGAACCTTCAGGCACGTAAGTGCGGAACACTTCTTCGAGCAGGCCATGGCGCAGCGCCGTCATCGTGTCGCTGATCTCGTGCGTTTCGAGCAATTCGTTGCGCTGACTGTAGATGACGCGGCGCTGATCGTTGGCGACGTTATCGTATTCGAGCAGCTGCTTACGGATATCGAAATTACGCCCTTCGACCTTGCGCTGCGCAGATTCCAGTGAACGCGTCACGATGGCGTGCTCGATGGCCTCGCCCTCGGGCATCTTGAGACGATCCATGATGGACTTGATGCGGTCACCGGCGAAGATGCGCAGCAGCGGATCGTCGAGCGAGAGGAAGAAACGCGAACTACCCGGGTCGCCCTGGCGACCGGCGCGGCCGCGCAGCTGGTTATCGATACGACGTGACTCATGACGCTCGGAACCGATGATATGCAGGCCGCCTGCCGCGATGACGGCATCGTGCGTTTTCTGCCATTCGGCGCGCAGCGCGGCGATCTTTTCTTCTTTGGCTGCGTCAGACAACGACCCATCGGCGCGGATCGCGTCGACCTGTTTGCCGATGTTGCCGCCGAGCACGATATCGGTACCGCGACCGGCCATATTGGTGGCAATGGTGATGACGCCGGGTTTGCCGGCCTGTGCGACGATCTCGGCTTCGCGCTCGTGCTGCTTGGCGTTGAGCACCTGATGCTCCAGCTTTTCGCGCTTGAGCAGATCGGACAGCAACTCGGAGTTTTCAATCGAGGTGGTGCCAACCAGAATTGGCCGACCCGCCGCGTGTTGCGCGCGAATATCGGCGACGATGGCCGTGAATTTTTCCTGATCAGTACGATAGATCTGATCCTGCTGATCTTTGCGCACGGCCGGGCGATGCGTCGGAATCACCACGGTTTCGAGACCATAGATCTGCTGGAATTCGTAGGCTTCGGTATCGGCCGTCCCTGTCATACCCGCCAGCTTGCCGTACATGCGGAAGTAGTTCTGGAAGGTGATCGACGCCAGCGTCTGGTTCTCGTGTTGAATCGCGACGTTTTCTTTGGCTTCGACGGCCTGATGCAGACCATCCGACCAGCGGCGACCGCTCATCAGGCGGCCGGTGAATTCATCAACGATAACGACCTCGCCGTCTTGGATCACGTAGTGCTGATCGCGATGGAACAGGTTATGCGCGCGCAACGCCGTGGTCAGGTGGTGCATGAGCAGAATATTGCCCGCTTCATACAAGCTATGACCTTCGGCCAGCAGACCGGCTTGCACCAGAATGCGCTCGGCGCTTTCGTGGCCCTCTTCGGTCAGCAGAATCTGGTTGGCTTTCTCGTCGACCCAGAAATCGCCCGGGCCTTCTTCTTCCTGGCAGCGGACCAGCTGCGGCGCCAGGGCGTTCATGCGCACATAGAGCTCGGTGTGATCTTCGGCCTGACCGGAAATAATCAGCGGCGTCCGTGCTTCATCGATGAGGATCGAGTCCACTTCGTCGACGATGGCGTAGTGCAGTTTGCGCTGAACGCGATCCTGCACTTCGTAGACCATGTTGTCGCGCAGGTAATCGAAGCCGAATTCGTTGTTGGTGCCGTAGGTGATGTCGCAGGCGTAAGCCGCGCGCTTCTCTTCCGACGAGAGCTGCGCCAGGTTGCAGCCGACGTCTAGCCCCAGCCAGCGGTGCAGCTGGCCCATCCATTCGGCATCGCGACGCGCCAGATAGTCATTCACGGTCACGATGTGAACGCCTTGGCCGGCCAGGGCATTCAGGTAGGCCGGCAGCGTCGAAACGAGCGTTTTGCCTTCGCCGGTGCGCATTTCGGCGATCTTGCCGTAGTGCAGCACCATGCCGCCGACCAGCTGCACGTCGAAGTGGCGCATCCCCAGCACGCGTTTGCTGGCCTCGCGCACGACGGCAAAGGCTTCGGGCAACAGGGCATCGAGGGTTTCGCCGCCCGCAAGGCGCGTGCGGAATTCGGTGGTTTTGGCCTGGAGCGCGTCGTCCGAAAGTGCCTCCATCGACGGTTCGAGCGCGTTGATGCGCTCAATCTGCTTGCGATAGGTCTTGAGCAGTCGGTCGTTACGGCTTCCGAAAATGGATTTGAGCAGGCCAGAAATCATGT
>CAZSAE010000060.1:0-8693 GCA_964604765.1 uncultured Dechloromonas sp.
TGGGAGTTGATGGCGTAGGCCAGACGCTGCGCGCCAAGCTGGTGGTGGGTGCCGACGGCCGCGAATCGTGGGTACGCCAACAGATGGGGCTGAGTAGCCAGCACGATCCTTATGGCGAGTTGGGTGTCGTAGCGAATTTCCGTACCGAGTTGCCGCACTTCGGGACGGCGTATCAGTGGTTTCGCGGCGACGGCGTACTGGCGTATCTGCCGCTTGCGGGTGGCGAGGGTAATGCGCACGGCCGTATGATGTCGATGGTGTGGTCGGCGCCAGAAGACCTGGCCAAAGAACTGCTGGCGTTGTCGCCGGAAGACTTGGCGTTCCGTGTGGCAGCGGCGGGCCACAATAAACTCGGCGAATTGACCTTGTTGGCGCCGGCAGCGGGCTTTCCGCTCAAGCTGGTGCGCGTGCCGCAGGTGGTAGCGCCACGAGTTGCGTTGATTGGCGATGCCGCGCATGGTATTCATCCGCTGACGGGGCATGGCGTGAACCTGGGTTTCCAGGATGCGCGCGTGCTGGCGCAGCTGATTCGCGATGCTCGGCCGGTCGATGACATCGGCGACCTGCGCTTGTTGTCACGTTATCAGCGGACGCGCAAGGAAGAAGTCGTGATGCTGCAAACGGCGACGGATCTCATGCGCAAACTGTTTGCGGCGAATGTGCCGGGGTTATCGCCGTTGCGAAATTTGGGACTGTCGTTGACCAACAAGCTGCCGTTGTTGAAATCGTTGTTGATTCGTTATGCGCTGGAGCGCTGATAGACAGATCTTGACTTTTGTAACTTTTGGGATACACTGCAAGCAGTGAACCAAATACAAACAACCCAGATCTTTGAGCAATGGTTTGAGTCTCTGCGAGACAGGCAAGCTCGGGTGCGTGTTCAAGTCCGGATTGATCGTGCGGAATACGGTAATTTCGGCGACTCCGCGCCTGTTGGTGAGGGTGTCTCGGAAATGCGAATTCATTACGGTCCCGGCTATCGGGTGTATTTCATGAAACGTGGTCATGAAATCGTGATCCTTTTGGCGGGTGGGGACAAGTCTTCACAGGCCAAAGATATTAAAACAGCGCTTGAGTTGGCTAGAGAGTTGAAGGGGTAAGTTATGGGATCTGTGAACCTCAAAAAATGGGACAGCGCCGAGTACCTCCAGTGTGAAGAGGATATCGCGGCATATCTGGATGCCTGCTTTGAAGAAGCGGGCGATGATTCGGCGTTCATCACGCATGCGTTGGGCGTGGTAGCACGCGCCAAGGGCATGTCGGATCTAGCCCGTGAAACGGGACTTGGACGGGAAAGTCTTTATAAGGCGCTCTCTGGAGAAGGCAATCCGAGTTTCGCCACCATTTTGAAAGTGATCAATGCTCTTGGCGTGAAGCTGCACGTTGAGCCGACACAATTAGCACATTGATAGAGACGAACATGAAAAATTGGTTTGGTTCGCTACTGATGGGATGTTGCCTTTTGGTTGGCTCGTTCGCCTATGCCGATGAGATTGCCTCGCCGGCGTTGGCGGCAGCGGTGGAAAAACAGCTCGGCGTGAAGCCGCAGCGCATCGTCAAGACGCCGTATCTGGGGGGGCTTTACGAAATCTACGCGGGCGGTCAGCTGTTCTACAGCGACGAGAAGGGTTCGGTTTTTGTTTTTGGCTCACTGATTGACGGCAAGACGCTGCGTAATATCACGGCGGAACAGCAGCTGGCGATGCTGCCGTTGCAGGACGCCATCAAACGCGTGAACGGCAATGGCGGCAACGGCAAGCGCACGTTGATTACTTTTGAAGATCCGAACTGCGGTTACTGTAAAAAGCTGACCAAGGAACTGGTCAATCTCAAGAACGCGACGATTTATACCTTCATGGTGCCGATGTTGTCCGAAGATTCACTCGTGAAATCGAAAAAGATCTGGTGCGCGCCGGATCGCCTGAAAGCATGGGACGACTGGATGCTCAATAACAAAGCGCCGACGGGCGCGGACAATTGTGCGAATCCATTGGAACGCAATAGCAAGTTGGCGCAGAGCTTGAATATCACTGGTACGCCGGCGATGTTCTTCCCCAACGGCGAGCGGGCGCCGGGCTATATGCCGCTCGATAAAATCGAGAAGATGTTCAAGTCCAACTGATGTTGCGTTAATCGCGCAGGCGATCGGCCGGGACGGCACCCGGCGGCAACAGCACCCACATTTGACCGGTTTGCTTCATGCGGCCGGCTTCTCGCCCGGCCTCCGGGCCGAAGCCCCAGAAGAAATCGGCCCGCACGGCACCCTTGATGGCGCCGCCCGTATCCTGCGCCAACACCAGACGCTGCAGCGGCTGGTTGCTATTCGGGTAGGTGGTGTCCAGCCAGACTGGCGCGCCCAGTGGCGTTGCGCGCGGGTCGATGGCAATGCTGCGCCCCGGTGTCAGCGGTACACCCAGCGCGCCCGGCGGGCCCGCATCCGGGTTGTTGGGGTCGGTCGGCAAATTGCGGAAGAAGACGTAACTGGGGTTTTCGTTGAGCAGCGCCTGGACTTTGGCCGGGTTGCTCCGTGCCCAGGCCTGAATGCCCTGCATTGAAGCTTTGTCCGAACTCAGGTCGCCGCGCTGGATCAGCACCGTGCCGATGCTCTTGTAGGGTTGACCGTTCTGGTCGGCGTAACCGATGCGCAGGCGGCTGCCGTCGGGCATCTGGATGCGACCGGAGCCCTGAATCTGCAGGAAGAAGAGCTCAATCGGGTCGTCCACCCAGGCCAGGGTGCGCGCATTCAGGCGCGTCGGGTCAGATTCGATTTCGCCGCGCGTCCAGTAGGGCACGACCTTGTTTCCGTCGGTCAGGCGGCCGCGCACGCGTTTGCCTTTGAGTTCCGGAAAGAGGTCGCCGAGTTCAATGGTAAGCAGATTGGGTGGTACGCCGTAGACCGGGTAGCGTGCCTTGGGCGAATGGTGATGAGCGCCATTCAACAACGGCTCGTAGTAGCCGGTGAACAGGCCGTTACCAGCGCCGTCGTTCTGCACCAGCTGATAAGGTTTGTAGAACTTCTGATAATAGGTGCGCAGGGTCGCCGGGTTTTTGCGATCGGCGTCACTCAGACTTTTAAAGGCGGCGCAGGCCTCCTGCCAACCATTCTTTTTGCCGAGTGCGTTACAGCTTTGCAATAGCGCGGGGGAGGCCTCGGCCAGCGCCTGATCGTTGGTCCAGCCCGGCAGGTCGCTCCAGCTGGCGGGCTTGAGTGGTTTGATGATCTGGATAGCAACGGGCTTAGCGGCTTCCTTACACGGTGGGCATTCGGTGGTGGCGCAGCCGAAAAGCAGCAGCATGGCCATTGCGGCTGTGATTAGGCCAAGCCCCGGAAATACAGTAAGGTATGCGCTGTTTGAATGTGGTCGAATCATGGCCCGAGCAAGTGAAAGACAACGTGAAAAAAACCAACCCTAGTATACCCAGAGAAGCCGGCACTAATGCGCTGAACAGTCTGGTCGCGTCGGGCGCGCAGATCGAAGCGACGCTGACGCGCGTGTCTGCTGCCGTGATTCTGCGCAACATTGAAAGTGAGAATGGGGCTGAATATCTGCTGGCGCAACGCCCACCGGGCAAGGCCTACGCCGGTTACTGGGAGTTTCCGGGGGGCAAGGTCGAAGCCGGTGAAAGTTTTGCGCAGGCGCTGGTGCGCGAGCTGCAGGAAGAGTTGGGCGTGACGGTAACGGCGATGACGCCGTGGATCACCCGACACTTTGTCTATCCGCATGCGCGTGTCGAAATTCGTTTTTTTCGGGTGACCGCCTGGACGGGCGACTTGCACCCGCATGAGCACACCGACACGATGTGGCTTGAAACGCGCAGGATGGCGGGCGGTAAGGATCTGGACCAGATGCCGGTAAGCCCGGTGCTGCCGGCCAATACGCCGATCTTGCGGGCGCTGGCGTTACCGTCGGTTTACGCAGTGACGAATGCGGGAGCCGCAGGCGTCGAAGCCGAACTGGCTCGTATTGCGTCTGCGCGACCAATGCTGGTGCAGGTGCGTGAAAAAACTATGGGCGATGCGGCACGTCAGGCCTTCGCCCGTCAGGTGGTAGAGGTCGTGCACGGTTACGGCGGCCATGTGCTGCTCAATGGCAGCATCGAGGAAGCGCTCGCCGTCGGCGCCGATGGCGTGCAACTGACTTCGAGCGCATTGATGGCTTGCCAACAGCGTCCGGATTTGCCGCTGGTCTTTGCCTCGTGTCACAACGCGGCGGAATTGAACAAAGCGAGCGCGCTGGGATTGGATGCGGCGGTTTTGGGCTCGATCAAACCAACGCCGACGCATCCGGATCAGGCGCCTCTGGGTTGGGCCGCGTTTTCGACATTGATCGAGGGGTGCGCGCTACCCGTTTACGCGATTGGCGGCATGACGCTGGCCGATGTGGTCGAAGCACAGGCCTTGGGTGCGCAGGGCGTGGCGATGCTACGGGGTTGGTAACTTGGAGGCGGATTTTCCCGCCGCGCTATTGCTCGGCCGGGGCTTCGTCCGACATGCCCTGGTCATTTTCCTGAACGGGAATCCGGTACGACTCATTGGCCCATGCGCCGAGGTCGATCATTTTGCAGCGCTCGGAACAAAACGGCCGCCATTTGTTTTCAGGCGCAAACAGGGCGGGCGCGCCGCAATGCGGGCAAGTGACAGTTGCTGCCAAGGCTTAGATCACGCAGAAGGTCAGGTCGAAGCGAATGTCGCGTTCCACCTGACGCGGACGCTGATGGAAATCGGTTTCCATGAAGCGCAGATTCAGCGCGTATTTGTTGGCGCTGGTTTCCGGCGTGATCATCGCGTCGTGAATGCGGATGCGCAGCATCTGGGCGTTGACACCGGCCAGCGTGCGCTGATAGCTGCCGCGCGAGGCGGTATAGGCTTCGGGCGTGCCGCTATCACGCAGCAGGTGCAATACGATCGACAGACCGTCACGCAACGGCAGGAACGGTTCCAGCCAGGTTTGTAGATCACGTTGGCGCTGCGCGGTCGGTTGGTTGAGCCAGAGGTGATACGAAGGGATGTCGAACTCGCTGAGACCGCCCGGAATCAGCGAACGGTTCTTGATCGACATCAGCCATTCGTTGTCGCGCAAATGCTGGCCGAGTTTGCCGGTCAATGCGTGCAGCAGACTGAGCGCTTGCGAAATTTCGTCTAGAGCTGCGTCTAGCGCTTCAGTGGAGATGTTCGGGTTGTCGCGGAAGGCGGTCAGTACCTGACGCTGGCGTTCCAACTCCTGCAGCAGCTCGGATTTGAGATCAGGGCGGGCGACTTCCAGAATTTCGAACAACACCGTCAGTGCGGCGTGATGATCGTGGGTGTCGGGCGCACCGAGATAGTGCGCCATGCGCGCAAACAAATCTTCCAGACGCAACAGGGCGCGGATACGTTCGGTCAGCGGATATTCGTAGATCAGCACGGTGTCGACGGGCGCCGGTTCGGAAAGATTAGATGGTTCGAATAATAGACCGATTTGCTGCATTTGTTACAAGTCAGCAGGGTTTTTATCGTCGTTTTCCGTATTGCTGCGGCGGCTGGCCAGGGTCAAATAAGACTGATGAATTTGCTCGGTCTGCGCGTCGCGTTGTTCGGGGGTGCCGCTGTTGTCGATGATTTCGGTGGCCAGCGCCAGACGATTGTCACGCGGTGCCTGCGCCTGCAGGATCAGGTCGGCGAGTTCCTCGCTCATTGGCTGTGGGCCGCCCCGCGCCAATAGCCGTTTTTTTTGGGTTTCCGGTGGGCAGTCGACGACGAGTACGCGGTCGGCCTGTTCGCGCAGAAAGCCGGTTTCAGCAAAGAGCGGGACATCGGCGACGACGTAAGGCGATTGCGCCTGACTCAGGGCTTCAATCGCCTGACGGCGGATCATCGGGTGCAGAATTTGCTCCAGCTGCGTCTTGCGCACCAGGTCGTTGAAGACCAGATCGCGCAGCGCGGCGCGGTTCAGCGCGCCGTCGGCGTTGAAGATTGCATCGCCGAACGTTTCACGCAGTGCCTGCAGCGCCGCGCCTTCGGGGGCGGTCAGGCTATGGGCGATGCGGTCGGTATCGACGACGTCGATGCCCAGTTGCTTGAGCCGCTCGGCAACGGCCGATTTACCGCAGGCAATACCGCCGGTCAGGATGACCAGCGGGCGATCGATGCGCAATGTGCTGGTCATGTGTTCGTTCATACGAGAACGAGATTGTCTCGATGAATCAGCTCGGGCGCGTCCAGATAGCCGAGGCGCTGCTCGATCTCGGCGCTGGGGCAACCGGCGATACGGCGCGCTTCGCTGCTGGCGTAATTGATCAGACCACGGGCAATTTCCAGACCCGTTTCATCGAGGCAGGCAACGACGGCACCGCGCTCGAATTCGCCCTCGACCTGGGTCACGCCGACCGGCAACAGGCTGCTACCGCTGAGAAGGGCTTTGCTGGCGCCGGCGTCGAGCTGGATGCGGCCGGCCATTTGCAGGTGATCGGCCAGCCACTGTTTGCGCGCGGCCAGCGGTGGCTGGCTGGCGACGAGCAGCGTGCCGAGCGCTTCGCCCCGGAGTAGACGGGGCAGCGCGTCCGCTGTCCGGCCGCTGGCGATGACGGTGTGGGCGCCGCTGCGCGCAGCGCGTTTGGCGGCCCAGATTTTGGTGATCATGCCGCCGGTGCCGACGTGGCTGCCGCTGCCGCCAGCCATGCGCTCATATTGTTCGTCGCCCGCCGTACCCTGGCTGACCAGCGTGGCGCCGGGGTCCTTGCGGGGATCGGCGGTGTAGAGGCCTTCCTGATCGGTCAGGATGATCAGCGCGTCGGCTTCGATCAGGTTGGCGACCAGCGCACCGAGGGTGTCGTTGTCGCCAAAGCGGATTTCATCGGTGGCGACGGTATCGTTTTCGTTGATGATGGGCAGCACGCCCAGATCGAGCAGCGCGCTCAGCGTGGCGCGTGCATTCAAGTAACGCGTGCGGTCGGCCAGGTCTTCATGCGTCAGCAGAATCTGCGCCGTGCGGATGCCGTGGGCGCCAAAGGCTTGCTGATAGGTTTGTGCTAATCCCATCTGGCCAACGGCGGCGGCCGCCTGCAGTTCGGGAATGTTGCCGGGGCGTTTGCTCCAGCCCAGTTGCTGCATGCCGCAGGCGATGGCGCCAGAAGACACCAGCAGTAAACGACGACCGTCTGCTGCTAGCGCAGCCATCTGCTTCGCCCAGCTATTGATGGCGTCGAGGTCAAGACCCGTGCCGTTATTGGTGATCAGCGCACTGCCGATCTTGACGACCAGCGTGCGCGCGTCCAAAAGTGCTTGGCGGGGCAGCTGGCGTGCCTGCGTGTCAGTCATCGCCGGCCTCATCCAGATCCGCATCTTCGTCGATGTACACGGTTTCGCCGTCTGGCTGCACGTCGCGGATGTCGTTCTCGGTATGTACGGGCAGGGCAGGCGGCATGGCGTCCAAGGCATCCTGAATGGCGAAGACCAGCGGCTTCGTACCGTCGCCGGTAATGGCAGCGATGCTGAAGTGGCGCTCGGCTTTGCCACCGGCCTTCTTGAACTTTTTCAGGAAGTCGGCGATACGCTGCTCCCGTTCTTCCTCAGGAATCAGATCCAGTTTGTTGAGGATCAGCCAGCGCGGTTTTTCGGCCAGCGTCGGGTCGTATTTTTCCAGTTCAGCGGCAATCGCAATGGCATCGTGGACGGGGTCTGCTTCGGGGTCGAAGGGCGCCAGATCGACAAGGTGCATGATCAGCCGCGTGCGCGCCAGATGGCGCAGGAAGCGGTGGCCAAGGCCAGCCCCTTCGGCCGCACCTTCGATGACGCCCGGAATGTCGGCGATGACGAAGCTGCGGTTTTCATCGGTGCGTACCACGCCCAGATTCGGGTGCAGCGTGGTGAACGGATAGTCGGCGACCTTGGGTTTGGCGGCTGAGACGGAACGGATGAAGGTGCTTTTGCCGGCGTTGGGCAAGCCGAGCAAACCGACGTCGGCCAACACCTTGAGCTCCAGCTTGAGCATGCGCTCCTCGCCGGGCGTGCCGCGCGTAAACTGGCGGGGGGCGCGATTGACGCTGGACTTGAAGTGAATGTTGCCCAGGCCGCCCTTGCCGCCCTGGGCGACCAGCACCTTTTTGCCGTCGACGTTGAGGTCGTGCAGCACGACGCCGGTTTCATAGTCGGAAATGACGGTACCGACCGGCATGCGCAGCGTGATGTCGTCGGCGCCGGCACCGTAACATTCGGCGCTCATACCGTTCTGGCCGTTTTTGGCCAGGAACTTGCGGGTGTAGCGGAATTCAACGAGCGTGTTGATGTTGCGGTCGGCCACGGCCCAGACGCTGCCGCCCTTACCGCCATCGCCACCGCTGGGGCCGCCCCGGGGAACATACTTCTCGCGGCGGAATGCGGCGCAGCCGTCGCCACCCTTGCCGGCGAGGACTTCGATACGCGCTTCGTCAATGAATTTCATAGATGCTCTGCTAAAGAAAAAGCCCTACCGGTGAGGATAGGGCTTTAATGTGCCGGCGGGCAAGTGCCCGGCCAGACACGAATTACTGTGCCGGCTGAATGACGACGGTGCGGCGCTTGTGTTCGCCCTTGACCGTGAACTTCACGGTGCCGTCGATCAGCGCAAACAGGGTGTGATCCTTGCCCATGCCGACGTTGTCGCCCGGGTGGAATTCGGTACCACGCTGGCGAACGATGATGTTGCCGGCTTTGACCAGTTGACCGCCGTAGCGCT
>CAZSAE010000061.1:0-8580 GCA_964604765.1 uncultured Dechloromonas sp.
GCTCGGCTGCCTACGCTGGCCGCTACGTGGCGAAGAACATCGTCGCCGCCGGCCTGGCCGACAAGGCTGAAGTACAAGTCGCCTATGCGATTGGCGTCGCCAAACCGGTGTCGCTGATGGTGAACACCTTCGGCACCGGCAAGATCGCCGACGAGAAGATCGCCGCGCTGGTTGCCGAACACTTCGACCTGCGCCCGAAGGGCATTGTGCAGTCGCTGGATCTACTGCGCCCGATTTACTCGAAGACCGCCGCCTACGGCCACTTTGGCCGCGAAGAGCCGGAATTCACCTGGGAGTGGACCGACAAGGCCGACGCCCTGCGTGCCGCTGCCGGTCTGTAATCAACGCAACCGCAGTTGTAACCCATTGATCCCGGCCGTCTATTCGGACGCGCCGGGATTGTTTTCAAACCGTTTCTGCTACAATTCGACCCATTCCGAGGAGCGCTGCGACGCAGAACTTTCTGCTGCCAGGCTCGGACAGATTAACTGCGCTCACCTGACCAACCTGCGGGGTTGGTGAATCAGGTGAAGACCGCAGAATGTGCAACACAGGTTCAACGGTTTCCTTGCTTGATTCACACCCCCTTTGCTTTAGGGAATAGGAAGCCAAAATGAATGCTGCTGACAAATTTACAACCGACTACGTCATTGCCGATATGTCGCTGGCCGATTGGGGCCGCCGCGAGATCGCCATTGCCGAAACCGAAATGCCGGGCCTGATGGCCATCCGCGAAGAATTCGCGGCTACCCAGCCGCTGCGTGGCGCCCGCATCACGGGTTCGTTGCACATGACCATCCAGACCGCCGTTTTGATCGAAACGCTGCAGGCACTCGGCGCCGAAGTGCGCTGGGCCTCATGCAACATCTTCTCGACGCAGGATCACGCTGCCGCCGCGATTGCCGCTAAGGGCACGCCGGTGTTCGCCGTTAAAGGTGAGTCGCTGGAAGACTACTGGGATTACACCCACCGCATTTTCGAATGGGCCGATGGTGGCTACTCGAACATGATTCTCGATGACGGCGGCGATGCCACGCTGTTGCTGCACCTCGGCGCCAAGGCCGAGAAAGATCAGAGCGTACTGTCGAACCCAGGCAGCGAAGAAGAACGCGTGCTGTTCGCCTCGATCAAGGCCAAGCTGGCCACCGACCCGACCTGGTATTCGACCCGTCTGGACAAAGTGAAGGGCGTGACCGAAGAAACCACCACCGGCGTGCATCGTCTGTATCAGATGCATGCGCGCGGCGACCTCAAGTTCCCGGCCATCAACGTCAACGACTCGGTCACCAAGTCGAAGTTCGACAACCTGTACGGCTGTCGTGAATCGCTGGTCGACGGTATCAAGCGCGCCACCGACGTCATGGTTGCCGGCAAGGTTGCCGTGGTCGCCGGTTACGGCGATGTGGGCAAGGGTTCGGCCCAGGCGCTTCGCGCCCTGTCGGCGCAAGTCTGGGTTACCGAAATTGATCCGATCTGTGCGCTGCAGGCTGCCATGGAAGGCTACCGCGTCGTCACGATGGATTACGCCGCCGAACACGCTGACATCTTCGTCACCGCCACCGGCAACTACCATGTGATCACGCACGACCACATGAAGAAAATGAAGGACCAGGCCATCGTTTGTAACATCGGCCACTTCGACAACGAAATCGACGTCGCCGGTATCGAAGGCTACCAGTGGGAAGAGATCAAGCCGCAGGTCGATCACGTGATCTTCCCGGACGGCAAGCGCATCATCCTGCTGGCCAAAGGTCGCCTCGTGAACCTGGGTTGTGCCACCGGCCACCCGTCGTACGTGATGTCGTCATCGTTCGCCAACCAGACGATCGCCCAGATCGAGCTATGGTCCGAGCGTGACAGTAACAAGTATCCGATCGGCGTCTACACGCTGCCCAAGCACCTTGATGAAAAGGTCGCCCGCCTACAGTTGAAGAAACTGAACGCGCAGCTGACCGAGCTCAGCGACCAGCAGGCAGCGTATATTGGCGTATCGAAGGCGGGCCCGTACAAGCCGGAACACTACCGCTACTGATGAGTGATCGCGTGGGCAGTCTGCGTTGTTGTGTCGTACGCGCTTCCTTGCCTATCATTACGATATGTCTCGGTCGCTGTGTGCGACACGCCTAGCATCCCATCCCACGCAATCCCTCATTTATTCCAAAGGGTGTTTACATGAAACTGCTGTTGACCTGGGCATT
The DNA here is from genome assembly GCA_964604765.1 of uncultured Dechloromonas sp. Classification (GTDB taxonomy): domain Bacteria; phylum Pseudomonadota; class Gammaproteobacteria; order Burkholderiales; family Rhodocyclaceae; genus Fluviibacter. Next base: position 2,199 of record CAZSAE010000061.1, read on the forward strand.
GAATGCCGTCGCACTGCTACTCGTACCCTACATCGTGCCCGGTATTCACATCGAGAGCTTCGGCTCGGCACTGCTCGCTGTCGTCATTCTCGGCCTGGTCAACGCGGTCATCCGCCCGATCTTCATCCTGCTGACACTACCGGTGACCCTGCTCACGCTGGGTCTCTTCCTGTTTGTCGTCAACGCGATGATGTTCTGGTGGGTGGGCGATATCCTCAGCGGTTTCCGGGTCGAGGGCTTCTTCTCGGCGCTCTTTGGCTCCATCGTTTACAGCATCGCCAGCTGGTTCCTCTCGTCGCTGACCGAGCAATCGCGCGGCGAGCGTGTCTGATATTTCTGCAGGTTTCCGCATGACTCAACCCGCTGTCGAACTCTCCGTCGAATTTTTCCCACCGCAAACGCCGGAAGGCCTCGATAAACTCCGCGTCGTCCGCGAAAAACTGGCCGTGCTCGAGCCGACTTTCTGCTCGGTTACCTACGGTGCCGGCGGTTCGACGCGTGAGCGCACCTTCGCGGTGATCAACGAAATGGTCGACGAGGGTATCGAAGCGGCGCCACATCTGTCGTGCATTGGCTCGACCCGCGAGAACATCCGCGAGATTCTCGATGAGTACCTTGATTTGGGGATTCGCCGCATCGTCGCGCTACGCGGCGATTTGCCTTCCGGCATGGCCGAGGCAGGCGAATTCCGTTACGCCAATGAGCTGGTTGAATTCATCCGCGAAACCACCGGTGATCACTTCCACATCGAAGTAGCGGCCTATCCGGAATGGCACCCGCAGGCCCGCACCCCGGAAGATGACCTGCGCGCTTTCGCTACCAAGATGAACGCGGGCGCCGACTCGGCCATCACGCAGTACTTCTTCAACGCCGACGCCTATTTCAACTTTGTCGATGCTGCGCGCAACGCTGGCGTGACCCAGCCCATCGTGCCGGGCATCATGCCGATCAGCGGCTTCACCAAGTTGGCCCGTTTCTCAGATGCCTGTGGCGCCGAGATTCCGCGCTGGATGCGGCGCACACTGGAGAGCTACGGTGACGACACGGACAGCATCAAGGCGTTTGGCCTCGACGTGGTGACCGATCTCTGCGAGCAGCTCATTGAAGGCGGCGCCCCCGGCTTGCACTTCTACACGATGAACCAGTCCGGGCTGACACTGGAAATCTGCCGCCGCCTTGGACTGTAATTTCGGTCGCTCAAAACGGTTGCTGCAAAAGCAGCGGTTCTGATTTACACTAGATTCACGATTTGAAGACCGGCGCCAACCGGTACCGGCCAACTACTCGGGAGACACTCCTATGAAAACCGCACTCGTTATCGCTGCTGCTGCCGGCGCCCTCTTTGCTCAAAATGCTCTGGCCGCCGACCCAGCCAAACTGGCACAAACCAAGGGCTGCATGGCCTGCCACCAGATCGACAAGAAGGTCGTTGGCCCGGCCTATAAAGACGTCGCCAAAAAATACGCAGGTCAGGCAGGCGCTGCCGACAAACTGGCCACCAAGATCCAGAAGGGTGGCGTCGGCGTTTGGGGACAAGTACCCATGCCTGCCAACAACGTGACTCCGGCCGAAGCCAAAGAACTGGCGACCTGGGTTCTGGCGCAGAAGTAATCAGGGTTAACCCCAGCTCTAAAACCGACCTCACGGGGTCGGTTTTTTTATGTAAAAATGACAAAAATTTTTCCGGAGCCTGATATGACCCACGTTACGCGTCGCACGCTGTCGCTCTCTGTTGTTGCGCTTGCCATTCTTGGCCTGACCGCATGTGGCAAAAAGGATGCACCACCCGCCAGCGCTGGCGAAGTCATCATCAACATCGGCCACGCCGCACCGTTAACCGGGCCGCAGGCACACCTGGGCAAAGACAATGAAAACGGCGCCATCATGGCCATCGACGAGCTCAATAGCCGCGGCCTCCTGATTGCGGGCAACAAGGTCAAGTTCGTGTTGATTTCCGAAGACGATCAGGCCGATCCCAAAGCCGGCACCACGGTCGCCCAGAAGTTCGTCGATCAGAAGGTCAACGGCGTCATCGGTCACCTGAACTCGGGCACCACCATCCCGGCCTCGCGTATCTATTCGGACGCCGGCATCCCGCAGATCTCCGGTTCGGCCACCAACCCGACCTACACGCAGCAAGGCTTCAAGACCACCTTCCGCGTCTTCGCCAACGACGTGCACCAGGGCCAGGCGCTGGCCCAATTCGCCACGCAAACGCTGAAGGCCAAAACTGTCGCCATCGTCGATGACCGCACCGCCTACGGGCAGGGTCTGGCCGACGAGTTCAAGAAGGCCGCCGAAGCTGGCGGTGCCAAAATCGTCGCCCAGGAATTCACTAACGACAAAGCCACCGACTTCAAGGCGATTCTGACCAAGATCAAGGCCTCGAATCCGGACGTTCTATTCTTCAGCGCGATGGACGCCCAGGGCGGCCCGGCGCTCAAACAAGCGCGCGAACTCGGCCTCAAGGCCGCCTTTTTGATCGGTGACGGCGGCTGTACGCCGGAGTTCATCAAGCTGGCCGGTAATGCGGCCGAGGGCCAGTACTGCTCGCTGCCGGGTGTGCCGCTGGAAAAGATGCCGGGCGGCACCGTCTTCAAGGAAAAGTACAAGCAGCGATACAACCAGCAGATCCAGCTTTACGCACCATACGTCTATGATGCGGTCATGGTTATGGCCGACTCGATGCAACGCGCCAACTCGGCCGAACCCGCCAAGTACCTACCGGAAATCGGCAAGGCGCAGTACCAGGGGGTGACCGCCAAGATCGCCTTTGACGCCAAGGGCGATCTGATCGCCCCGGCCGTCACGATCTATCAAGACAAGGGCGGTAACTGGACCTTCGTCGAGACCGTCGCGGCATCGGCCGCTACGACGGCCACCAAATAAAATTCGGCACGCCCGATTGCCCGACCCGTTAACGCGTTGGTCGGGCCATTTTTTGGTCCATGGATATCTTTCTCCAACAAATCATCAACGGGGTTGTGCTCGGCAGCATCTATGCGCTCGTCGCATTGGGCTACACCATGGTCTATGGCATTCTCGGCCTGATCAATTTCGCCCACGGCGAAGTGGTGATGGTCGGCGCGCTGGTTTGCTACACCGTCATGACCGCACTGCTGCCAACCGGGTTACCGCCCGTGCTGCTCGCACTGGTTTCCATTCTGGTCGCTATTCCGGTTTGCATGGCCCTGGCCTGGACCATCGAACGTTATGCCTACCGCCCGCTGCGCCACGCACCGAAACTGGCGCCATTGATCAGCGCCATCGGGGTTTCGATCCTGTTGCAGAACCTGGCCATGATGATCTGGGGCCGGAGCTATCATTCGTTTCCAGACATTCTGCCGGCCATCACCTACGACATCAACGGCGCCAATATTTCGCTGTTGCAGATCGTCACCATCGCACTTGCCGGTTTGACCATGGCAACGCTGGCCTGGCTGATTCAGCGCACCACCCTGGGCCAGGCCATGCGCGCCACGGCAGAAAACCCGGCCATCGCCGAACTCATGGGCATTCCGGTCAATCGCATCATCACCATCACCTTCGTGACCGGTGCCGCGCTCGCCGCCCTGGCCGGCCTGATGGTCGGCGCCAATTATTCCGTGGCGCATTACTACATGGGCTTTATGCTGGGTCTCAAGGCTTTTACCGCCGCGGTGCTTGGCGGCATCGGCAACATTACAGGCGCCATGCTGGGCGGTCTGCTGCTGGGCCTGATTGAATCGCTGGGCGCGGGTTACATCGAAGATCTGACGGGAGGCTTCCTGGGCTCCAACTATCAGGACATCTTCGCGTTTCTCGTGCTCATTGGCGTCTTGGTCTTCCGGCCCGGCGGCCTGATGGGCGAGCGTGTTTCGGAGCGCGCCTAAGCGCATACCCCCCATGAAAATGGCCGCCCGCTTTCTTGCCCGCCTGACCCGGCATCAGAACACTGACCGGGTTCACTGGCTCGTCTGGGCTTTACTCGGGCTGCTGCTGGCTGTCATGCCGTGGCTGGTGGCCGACAGTTTTGGCAACACCTGGCTGCGCATTCTCAACTTCGCCTTGCTCTACGTCATGCTGGCGCTGGGCCTGAACATTGTCGTCGGTTTTGCCGGCCTGCTCGACATGGGCTATATCGCCTTCTATGCCGTCGGCGCGTATCTGTGGGCACTGCTGGCCAGCCCGCAATTCGGCCTGCATTGGCCCATGTGGGCAATCCTGCCGATCGGCGCGGGCGTCGCGGGGCTGTTTGGCGTACTGCTGGGCGCACCTACTCTCAAATTGCGCGGCGATTATCTCGCTATTGTCACGTTGGGTTTTGGTGAAATCATCCGCATCTTCTTAAACAACCTCAACGCGCCGGTCAACATCACCAACGGACCCCAGGGCATCTCCGCCATCGATCCTGTGCATTTCGGCAGCATCAATCTCGCCCGCCCGATTGACCTGGGCGTCTTCACGCTGCCCTCGCTGGTTGCCTACTACTATCTATTTCTCGCCGCGGCATTGCTCATCATCGCCATTGCCTTGCGTCTGGAGCGCTCACGCGTTGGCCGCGCCTGGGCCGCCATCCGCGAAGACGAAGTCGCCGCCAAAGCCTGCGGTATCAACACGCGCAACGTCAAGCTGCTGGCCTTCGCCATGGGCGCCACCTTCGGTGGCGTTGCCGGTGGTCTCTTTGCCGGCTTCCAGCAATTCGTCAGCCCCGAGTCTTTTGGCCTACTCGAATCGGTGATGGTGCTCTGTATGGTTGTGCTAGGTGGCATGGGGCATATTCCAGGCGTCATCTTTGGCGCACTGCTCCTCACCTTGCTGCCGGAATTCTTCCGTCAGATCGCCGGCCCTATTCAGCAATCGCTCTTCGGTGCCGTGTACGTCGATCCCGAAAGCCTGCGTATGTTGCTGTTCGGGCTGTCGCTGGTGCTGGTGATGCGTTATCGGCCGAGCGGTCTCTGGCCCTCGCCGCAACGTCGTCGCGAGATTGAAGACGTGCAGAAATCCGATGCGCCGGCCGATGTGCCGGTCAGCCCGATGTGAGGCCAACATGACTGCTCACACCCTACTTCGCGCATCCCATATCAGCAAAGCCTTCGGCGGCGTTCAGGCGCTCAAGGACATTTCGATCACACTTCATCGCGGCGAAATCTACGGCCTCATCGGTCCCAACGGCGCCGGCAAGACCACGTTGTTCAACTGCCTGACCGGACTCTATGTGCCGGATAGCGGCCAATTCGTGTTTGACGACCAACCGCTCGTCTGCAACGCTCCCGATAAAACGGTGCGTCAGGGCATCGCCCGCACTTTCCAGAACATCCGTCTATTCGCCAACATGACGGCACTGGAAAACGTCATGGTCGGCCGCCATGCCCGCCTGCGCAGCAATATTCTCAGCGACATTCTGCGCACCCCCTTCAATCGACGTGAAGAACAAGCCACCGAGGATCAGGCGTTACAACTTATGCGCTACGTCGGCATCGCGCACCGGGCACACGATCTGGCTAAACATTTGTCCTATGGCGATCAGCGCCGCCTCGAAATCGCCCGCGCGTTAGCAACCCATCCCAAACTACTTTGCCTGGACGAGCCCGCCGCCGGCATGAACGCTAACGAGACCGCCGGACTGCGCCAGCTGATCGAAACGATTCGCGCCGATGGCATCAGCGTGCTCCTCATCGAACACGACGTCCAGCTGGTCATGGGCTTGTGCGACCGCATCGCCGTGCTCGATTATGGCGAACTGATCTGTGAAGACGCCCCGAGTGTCGTGCAGAAGCACCCGCGCGTCATCGAAGCCTATCTGGGGAGCGGCGCGCATGCTTGAGGTTCGCGATCTACATTTGCACTATGGTGGCATCCAGGCTGTCAAAGGCATCAGCTTCGATGTGGCGCAGGGTGAACTCGTCGCCCTCATCGGCGCCAATGGCGCCGGTAAGACATCTACACTCAAGGCGCTGGCTCGCATGTTGCCGCAAGCCACCGGTCAAGTGCGCCTGAACCCGGACAACCTACCCACCATTGACCTCATGCGCCTGCCGGCGCACGAACTTATTGCTCACGGCGTGGCGCTGGTGCCTGAAGGCCGTGGCGTCTTCGCGCGACAGACCGTCCTGGAGAACCTCAAGCTCGGCGCCTTCCGCGTTAAAGATCGTCACATCGTCCAGCAGCGACTTGATGATCTGCTGGAGCGCCTGCCGCGTCTCAAGGAGCGCGCGGCGCAACTGGCCGGCACGCTTTCGGGTGGCGAACAACAAATGCTCGCCATCGCCCGCGCACTCATGTCCGCACCCAAGCTACTACTGCTCGACGAACCGTCGATGGGCCTGGCCCCCATCATGGTGGATCGTATCTTCGAACTGATCACCAGCGCCCGCGACAGCGGCGTCAGCATCCTGCTGGT
>CAZSAE010000062.1:0-8480 GCA_964604765.1 uncultured Dechloromonas sp.
AGCCGCCGTAGGCTTCAGCTAGGCAGCACGATGTTGACTTCGAGCACCTCGTAATTGCCTTTTTTCTCCATTGACACCTTGATGTCGTCGGCATTGACATGCACATACTTGGAAATGACGGCAACCAGTTCCTGTTGCATGGCCGGCAGGAAATCCGCTGAAGGCTTGCCATCGTCGATACGTTCGCGTGCAATGATGAGTTGCAGACGTTCTTTGGCCATTGTGGCCGATTTGGGCTTCGAACCGAAGAGCAGTGAGAGCAGAGACATCGCTTAGCCTCCGAACAGACGCTTGAACAGACCCGGCTTTTCGTAATCCACGAAACGCAGCGGGGCGTCTTCGCCCAGGAAACGAGCGATCACATCCTTATAAGCCTCGGCGACTTCCGATTGCTGAATGTGAATTGCCGGGGTACCCTGATTCGAGGCATGCAGCACCGACTCGGACTCGGGGATCACGCCGATAATGGGAACGCGCAGGATCTCCTGGACATCCTTATACGAAAGCATTTCGCCATCTTCGACGCGCTTCGGTGAATAACGGGTGACCAGCAGATGCTCCTTGACTGGTTCGCCCCCCGCTTGCGCCCGCTTGGATTTGGCCTGCAGGATACCGAGGATTCGATCCGAGTCGCGCACCGAAGAGACTTCCGGATTGGTAACGATGATGGCTTCATCGGCAAAAGTGAGCGCCATGACCGCGCCGCGCTCGATGCCGGCCGGTGAATCGCAGACGACATAGTCAAAACCCATGTGCTCCAGATCCTTCAGGACCTTTTCGACGCCTTCTTCGGTCAGCGCATCCTTGTCACGTGTTTGCGAGGCGGGCAGTACATACAGATTTTCGCAGTGCTTGTCCTTGATCAGCGCCTGATTGAGCGTTGCCTCTCCCGTGACCACGTTGACTAGATCGTAAACGACGCGACGTTCGCAACCCATGATCAGGTCCAGATTCCGCAGGCCGACGTCAAAATCAATGACGGCGGTCTTGAAACCGCGCATGGCCAGACCGCTGGAAAATGAGGCGCTGGTCGTCGTTTTGCCGACACCGCCCTTACCTGAAGTTACGACAATGATACGAGTCACGGCTGCTCCCGGAAATTGAACTAAAAACACCTGAAATTTTAGCCGATTCGGCCCGTCGCTAGGCGTTTTTTTGTCCGGTTTGTGGCCGGATTTTATTTAATCGACGCGCAGAATATCGATATCCAAACGCGACTTGAGCCCGGTGCCAGTGATGGCGGGTTCGGCCACGAGTTTGACCTGTACGGGTTGATTGGCTAGGCGCTCGGGCACGCCATCCTCGAAGGTACGATAGATACCCGCGATCGAAACAAGTTCGGCAGCGAAGACGGTGGTCAGAATGCGCGCCTCGGTATTGCCACGGGCGCCGGCCAGAGCGCGACCGCGCAACGGGGCATAGACATGGATGTTGCCGTCGGCGATAACCTCGGACCCGGGGTTGACCGCCGCCAGAATGATGAGGTCGCCACCCTGGGCGTAAACCTGCTGGCCGGAACGCAGCGGCCGGTCGATGATTCGATTGGCCGGGTTCTGCAAGAGCTCTTCGGCGGGTTGTTCGGCCACCGCGCTCATTGTCGCCGTTTCGCTAACGGGTGCTTCCTTCGCAGTAGGCGCGGTTTTGCGCAAGCTGGCTGGAATTTTCTCCAGATCGGGATCAACCGCAGTGGTCGTTTTGGCGGCGGGGGCGGCTTTTACGGCGCGGCCGGCGCTCAGCGTGAGCGAGGGCAGGCCGGCGGCCTGAGCGCTGGCACCAAGTTCGCTGTTGCAGCGGGTGACACCCAGCACTTTCAGACCGTGACTGGTTAAAAGATTGATGATGACGGACCAATCGATGCTTTCCGGCCAGACGACGAGTTGACTCAGATCCAGCACCGCGAGATCGCCATCAAAGAAACCGCCATCGCCGAACAGCGTGCCGCTGGCCGCGGCCAGTTTATTAGGGTCCAGGCTGCGGAGCGTGATCGCAAGAACGGGCAGGGTGGTGCCCTTGAATTCGATCAGGGCGATATCGGTATCTTGGGGGGTGGCGTGCGTCATTGCGTCATTCAGGCGGTAAAGAAACGGTCGACAATAGCTTCAGGCAGCGGTACGCCCGTTGTGCGCGCGCGTTTGAGCAAGGTCCAGTAATAACGGTAGGCAGCGCGATCCTGTAATTTGCCGTTGTGACGGATCGGTCCCCAATCGGCATCGGCCGCCGCGCTGACAATCTCGGCCGCATCCTGCACTTCGGAAAAATCCGGGCTCATGGCGTCGAGAATCGGGCGGATCTGCACAGGGTGGATGCTCCACATACGCAGGTAACCGAACTCCTGACGGGCGCGCTCGGCGTCGCGGCGGATGTATTCGAGGTCGGAAAGTTCGGTCGTCACGTTGTGCGATGGCACCTTGCCGTGACCCAGCGCAGCGCTGGAAATTTCCAGTTTGGCGCGACGCACGAGCGGGTGGTCGAACTGGCCGGGGCTCTTCATGGCGCTACCGGGAATCGCGCCAAAGTGCCCCGAGACAAAATCCATCAGACCGAAATCCAGAGATTCGATGCCGTCCAGCGCGGCGATATCCCAGACCTCGTGCAAAGCGCCGTGCGTCTCGATGAGCACGTGTGCCGGGATCGGTGTCTTGATACCGTGGCGTTGTTCAACGGCGCGCAGCGCCTTCAGGAAGACGCGCACATCGTCGATACCGCGCGGCTTGGGCAACGTGATGAAAGGCAGGCGCTGGCCGGCACCGCCGACGAGGATTTCCAGATCGTCTTGCCAGTGTGCGTGTGTTACGTCGTGAATACGAGCGCCGACGCGACCGAATTGGTTATCGCTCGAATTGATCATCGCTACGCAGAGCTCGGCATGAGCCTTCTCGTTGCCGGCGGCGGCGCCGTCTTCGCAGTCGCAGGTGATGTCCATCGCCAGCGGACCGTATTCGGCCGCGATCTCGGCCTGGATCGCCATGGCCTTTTGCATGAGCTTTTCGGAACCGCAGTAGTGATCGACGGCGGGCAGCACCGGAAAGGGTTTCTCACCGGGAAACAGAACCTCGTCGGGTGTCAGGGCGGAATTGGCTTGCGAGTGAGCTAACGACATGATGGGCACGGATAAAAGGTGGGCGCGGATGTCAGCGTAAAGCGAAAGGATAAAGCAAAAGGGCCACGCAAGCGTGACCCTTTTGTGCCGAAGCAGTCTAACGACCGATTACAGCATCGACGCGACGGCTTCTTTTTCGTCGGTCAGTTCCTTCAGGGTGGCGGCGATCTTACCCTTCGAGTATTCGTCGATTTCCAGACCCTTGATCAGGCTGAACTTGCCGCCCTTGCACTCGCAGGGGAAGCCGAAGACGATGCCTTCCGGAATGCCGTAGCCATTGTCGGCCGGTGCCGGGATACCCATGGTGACCCATTCATCCGAACCCAGGTGCCAGTCACGGACGTGATCGATGGCAGCGTTGGCAGCCGAAGCAGCCGACGACAGACCGCGCGCGTCGATGATGGCGGCGCCGCGCTTGCCGACGGTCGGCAGGAACACGTCGTTGTTCCAAACGGCGTCGTTGATCAGATCCTTGACGCTGTCACCGTTCGAGGTACAGAAGCGGTAATCGGCATACATCGTCGGCGAGTGGTTACCCCACACGACCAGCTTCTTCAGCGACGAAACCGGGCGACCCGTCTTCTGAGCCAGCTGGGTCAACGCGCGGTTGTGGTCCAGGCGCAGCATGCCGTGGTAGTTGTTCGGGTTGGTGCGGCCAACCTTCTTGGCGGCAGCAGCGGCGATCAGAGCGTTGGTGTTGCAGGGGTTGCCCACGACCAGCACCTTGACGTCTTCCTTGGCGTTCTTGGCGATGGCTTCACCCTGAACGGTGAAGATGGCGCCGTTGGCTTGCAGCAGATCGGCACGTTCCATGCCCGGGCCGCGCGGACGGGCACCGACCAGCAGGCAGACGTCGGCGTCTTTGAATGCGACGTTCGGGTCGTCGGTGGCGATCATGCCCTGCAGCAGCGGGAAGGCGCAGTCGTCCAACTCCATCATCACGCCTTGCACGGCCTTCTGGGCTTGCGGCAGATCCAGCAGCTGAAGAATGACGGGCTGATCCTTGCCCAGCATTTCGCCGGAAGCAATACGGAACAGCAGGCTATAACCGATCTGACCAGCGGCGCCGGTGACGGCGACGCGCATAGGCGCTTTGGACATAGAGAACTCCTCGAAATTTTGAAGTGTGGATGAAACTTTTCGATGGTATTAGTGAGGGGCAGTGCTGTCAATGCGCTGCGCGTCATTTGATTGGTCGATGGGGGTTACCCGGGCAGCCTCAAGAAAATTGTGATGAAATGGCGGCATGCCCTCTCATGCTCCTGTGCCGGCCTTCCGGCCTCTTTACCGTCAGATTCAGGATCTCATCGTTCAGGCGCTGGCCGATCGTGAATGGCAGCCCGGCGAAATGATTCCCAGCGAAATGGAGCTGGCCGCCCGCTTTGAGGTGAGCCAGGGCACCGTGCGGCGTGCCATCGATGAGCTGGCGGCCGAGAATTTGTTGGTGCGTCGGCAGGGTAAGGGGACGTTTGTCGCCACGCATGCCGATCCGCGTGCCTTCTTCCGTTTTTTGCGGCTGATTCCCGACGACGGCTCCGTGCCGCGTTCGCGCAGCGAGCCGCTTGCATGTCTGAACTTGCGCGCCGGCCAGGAGGTGGCCAGCGCGCTGGCCATCAATTACGGCGACCCGGTTTTGCAGCTGCGCCGACTCTTGCGTTTTGACGGTCAGCCGGTCGTCGTCGATGAAATCTATCTCCCCGAAGATCTGTTTCCAAATCTGACACTGGACCAGCTGCGTGCTTCTGATCGCTCGCTGTATACCCTGTTTGAATCGTTGTTCGGCGTGCGCATGGTGCGCGCCGAAGAAAAGATCCGGGCGGTGGCAGCGGATGCCAACGCGGCGGCGTTGCTGGAGATCGAACCGGGAACGCCGCTACTCAGTGTCGAGCGCACCGCGTTTACGTATGGCAATCGACCGGCGGAATGGCGGCGCGGACTTTACGCAACCGTGAATCATCATTATTTCAATGAGTTGGGTTAATTGATCGGGCGCAAGTCCCGCCGATGCGCGTTAAACCGGTGTGCCCGTGTTGCGCTGCGGCATCGTCGTTGTTGCGTCATCGTTGCGCCGTCATTGAAAAAAACCTTGTAAAAAGCGGGTGCGGGGGGATTTCAAGCGGAGACGCTTCCGCTACAATCACAAGTTCCGGGTTGTCTCGATACAAGGAAAACACATGACAGAGTTAGCCATGAAAAAGAAGCAGCGTCCGAAGAATCTGGACCTGACAACGATCAAACTACCCCTGCCGGGTAAGGTTTCCATCCTCCACCGCATCAGTGGCGTAGGCATTTTTCTGTGTCTGCCGCTGATTCTGGCGTTGTTCCAGTGGAGCCTCAGCAACGACGGTTTCGAATGCGTTCAGGCGGTCGTTGCCAATCCGATCGGCAAGCTGGTACTGCTGGGCCTGATCTGGGCTTACCTGCATCACTTCTGTGCCGGTATCCGCTTTCTGCTGCTTGACTGGCACATCGGCATTGATCTGCCGTCGGCCCGCAAGTCGGCTGGCCTGGTGCTGATCATCAGCCTCACGCTCACCGCTGTTATTGGGGGGACTTTGCTGTGGTAATGAAACGTAACGTTGTCGGGGCCCACTATGGCCTCACCACCTGGATCGCCCAGCGCGCGACTGCCGTGCTGATGGCTATCTATACCGTCATCTTCCTGGTTGCCGTGCTGGCTGTTCAGCCGGGCACCGTCGATGCGTGGCGCGGCATTTTTGCCAACGGCTTCATGAAGTTCGTGACCTTCCTGTTCTTCCTGAGCCTTTTCTACCATGCATGGATCGGTATCCGTGACCTGTGGATGGACTACATCAAGCCGACTGGCGTTCGCCTGTCGCTGCATGTCCTGACTATCGCCGTTCTGATCGGTTATGCCGGTTGGGCCAGCAAGATTCTGTGGAGCCTGTAAAGATGAGCATCCCCGTTCATAAGTATGATGTTGTAATCGTCGGCGCCGGTGGTTCCGGCCTGCGCGCTGCCTTGCAGGTCGCGGAAGCCGGCCTGAAAACCGCCGTTCTCAGCAAAGTGTTTCCGACCCGGTCACACACCGTCGCCGCTCAGGGTGGCGTTGCTGCCCCGCTGGGCAACGTGAATGAAGACCACTGGATGTGGCACATGTACGATACCGTCAAGGGTTCGGACTGGCTGGGTGACCAGGATGCCATCGAATTCATGGTGCGTAAGGCCACCGAGTGTGTTGTTGAACTCGAGCACTACGGTATGCCGTTCGACCGTCTGGATAATGGCAAGATCTATCAACGTCCGTTCGGCGGTCACTCGCAGAACTTTGGTGAAAAGCCGGTTAACCGCTCGTGCGCCGCTGCCGACCGTACCGGTCACGCCATGCTGCATGCCATGTATCAGCGTAATGTGCGCGCCAACACCCAGTTCTTTGTCGAATGGATGGCGCTGGATCTGATCCGTGATGAATCGGGTGCCGTTGTTGGCGTGACCGCGCTGGACATGGAGACCGGTGAAATCTCGATCTTCCACGCACGTGCCGTGATTTTCGCCACGGGTGGTGCCGGTCGTATTTACGCCTCGTCGACCAATGCCTTCATCAACACCGGTGATGGTCTGGGCATGGCGGTTCGTGCCGGCATCCCGCTTGAAGACATGGAGTTCTGGCAATTCCACCCGACCGGCGTGGCCGGTGCCGGTGTGCTGATTACCGAAGGCGTGCGCGGTGAGGGCGGTATCCTCCGTAACGCCGACGGCGAGCGTTTCATGGAGCGTTACGCGCCGAACCTGAAGGATCTGGCGTCGCGAGATATCGTGTCCCGCGCCATGGCTACCGAAATCAAGGAAGGCCGGGGTTGTGGTCCGAATAAGGATTACGTCCTGCTCGACATTACCCATCTGCAACCCGAGACCATCATGAAGCGTCTGCCGGGTATTCGCGAAATCGCCATCGAGTTTGCGGGTGTGGATCCGATCCAGAAGCCGATCCCCGTGGTGCCGACCTGTCACTACCAGATGGGCGGTATCCCGACCAACTATCGTGGCGAAGTCGTCGTGCCGCAAAACGGTGAGCCGAGCGTGCCGGTGCAGGGTTTCTACGCCGCCGGCGAGTGTGCCTGTGCCTCGGTGCACGGCGCAAACCGTTTGGGCACCAACTCGCTGCTCGACTTGCTGGTCTTCGGCAAGTCGGCCGGTGAGTCGGTCGTTGAGGCCATCAAGGACGGCAAGCTGCCGATGCGTCCGTTGCCGGAGCATGCGGCGGACAGCTCGCTGGCCCGTGTCAATCGTATCGATTCGGCCACCTCGGGCGAAAGCATGCACGAAGTCCGCGCCGCCATGCAGCGCGTGATGCAGGCCAATGCAGGGGTGTTCCGTTTCGGTGAAGACATGAAGCAGGGCGTCAAGGAAATCCTGGAAGTCGCCGAGCGCGTCAAGAATGTGGCCACCAAGGATAAATCCAAGGTCTTCAACATGGCCCGCGTTGAGGCGCTCGAGCTTGAGAACCTGATCGAAGTCGCCAAGGCCACCATGATTTCTGCAGAGAACCGCAAGGAATCGCGTGGTGCGCACGTGCGTGACGATGCGCCGGATACCCCGGAACATCCGAACGGTCGTGACGACGCCAACTGGCTCAAGCACACCCTGTGGTATGGCAGCGACAACCACATCGAATACAAGCCTGTACAGCTGAAGCCACTGACCGCGCCGTCGGTCGAGCTGAAGACGCGTACCTATTAATTCCGGAGGATAGAAACATGACTATGCGTACTGTGCATTTCAAGGTGTACCGCTACGATCCGGACAAGGATGACGCGCCGTACATGCAAGACATTTCGGTAGAGCTCGAACCCAGCGACAAGAAGCTGCTCGACGCCCTCGTCAAGCTGAAGGCCAAAGACGATCTGATTTCGTTCCGTCGTTCGTGCCGCGAAGGCGTTTGTGGTTCGGATGCCATGAACATCAACGGCAAGAACGGTCTGGCCTGTCTGACCGACGTCGACAGCCTGAAGCAGCCGATCGTACTGCGTCCGCTGCCGGGTTTGCCGGTCATTCGCGATCTGATCGTCGATATGACCCAGTTCTTCAAGCAGTACCATTCGATCAAACCGTACCTGATCAACAACGATCCGGCACCCGAGCGTGAGCGTCTGCAATCGCCGGAAGATCGCGAAGAGCTGAACGGTCTGTACGAGTGTATCCTGTGCGCCTGCTGTTCGACCTCGTGCCCGTCGTTCTGGTGGAACCCGGACAAGTTCGTCGGCCCGGCTGGTCTGCTGGCGGCCTACCGCTTTATCGCCGATACGCGCGATCAGGCCACCAACGAGCGTCTGGACAACCTGGACGATCCGTACCGCCTGTTCCGTTGTCACACCATCATGAACTGTGTCGATGTCTGTCCGAAGGGTCTGAACCCGAC
>CAZSAE010000063.1:0-5076 GCA_964604765.1 uncultured Dechloromonas sp.
CAGGCTAAGCTACACCCCGACAAATGGGCTAATCGGATACTACATGCCCAAACAGAGGCGGAATAATAGCAAAACTGCCGACTTTAGGGAAGCCCGCTGGGCCAAGTGGTTCGGCCCAGCATTCCGCTTCGGGTTCAGAAAGATACCTAAACCACAGCTTACATCTTTCCGCTTTTATGCTCTTTTTGCACCCGATCTCGGGTGCCCAAGTTAGAGGCATCGTCTTTGTTGAGGTGCCTTTTGAGCATAAATTCTTGACCGCAATCCTTACACTTGTACTTGGATTCCGCGATCTGCTCAATATTCGATGACTCACAATGTGTGCAGCGATAGGTCATTTGAACCTCCTCACTTTAAGTCACTGGGCGCCAGCAAGCCGCCCTAAAGAATTACACGGTTATTGTAAAACTGATTGCTGGGTTTGCGTCAATTTCAATATTGTGCAATTAGACCTATCAGATCAGATTGAAATTAACATCCGGTTTTACTGGCTCGGGCAGTAGTTGCACATCGTTCATTTCCAACAGATTCCGTTCGATCGTAGTCGCCAGCGCATTCAGCGCCAGATCGTTGGGTGCCGTACCAAAGGGCTCTTCAATCTCTTCCGCCACCGTTTCCATTGCCAGGAAAGTATACGAAATAAATACCGTCACGAACGGCGTAAAAAAACGCAGGTCGTCGACAAACGCGAAAGGCAAGACCGTGCAGAACAAATAGACCGTGCGACGCAGAATCAGGTTATAGGCATAAGGAATCGGCGTCCCCGCGATCCTTTCACAGGCGCCCTGAATGTGCCCTAACTCGCAAACATGTTCATTCAGCGCAAAATACAAATTGTCCGACAGCTTGCCAGAACGGTACTGTGTGCCCAACCATTCGCCAATTAAGAGCAGAATCCGGTTCGTCCGCATCGGACTGTTCATGACCGCTGCGAAATCCTGCGCAGTTAACAGCCGTTTCATATCCTTGGTTGCATCGGTACCTCGTAACTGGTGGTTCAGACTCCAGGTAAATGCCATCATGAGATCGGATACCCGACGGATTTCCGCTTTATCGGTCAGCAAACCACGCATTTCGCGTACCAGCGATCGCGTGGTGACCAGCAGCGAACCCCACAAGCAGCGTGCTTCATTAAATCTCGCGTAACTCGTGTTCGTGCGGAAACCGATAAAGATGGCAATCGAGATCCCGAGCAGACTGAACGGTGCCGTCGTCAGATGTAAGCCCAGCCCATCGTAAAGATGCTGGCCCAACACAGCAATGATCGCTATAGCGACATTAAGTAACAGTCGCGGCGCGATTTTGTTGAGAATAGATCCACGCCAATTGAACAAACTGATGAACCAATGCTGCGGCGGGCGAACGATCATGACAAGGCCTAGTTTATCTCAGTAATGGGTGGGAACCGTGATTTTGCCAGAACACCTGCGCCATCCGTGGCTTGTGAGACGGCAACACCAACGCCCCAGGGAATGCCTTATAACCAAATGTAATGACCCACTAAAAAGCTGCTCAGGAGACGTTGCGCACCAGTTTGTACCAACACCCAGCTTTGTGTTTTTCCCGGTGCTGTAAACCCACCAGCGCCACAATAACCCAAAACGCATTCACGCATTCTTGCCGCAATCAACGCATCTGAAATAGCTCTTGATGAAAGCGCTCAGGCGGTAAGCCATGAGCCATAAAATCTTCGCGCAGCGAATGACCGAATCCCGGCGGCCCACAGAACCAGATGCTGGCCAAACGCCATTGCGGTACTGCGTTCCGGATGCGTTCGCCGTTCAAACGCCCATCCTTCCCATCCACTAGCACGTGCAGATGCACATCGGCCGTGGCGGCATCTTCGGCGAGATGGCTCATAGCCGTTTTGTCAAAATCTGCCGTCGGATGAAAGAGATCGATGGTTTTTCCATCCGGTGCAACGGCACGTTGCTTGAGACGCGCGATAAATGGCGTAATGCCAATGCCGGCCCCCACCCAGATCTGATGCGGCTGTTCGTCCTCGAAATCGAAACACCCATAAGGGCCCTCCACCGTCACCGGCATGCCATGCTGCAATTTTTCGCGCAAATGGCCGGTATGGTCGCCCAGCGCCTTGGTAATGAAAACAAGACGCTGGTCGACGGGGTTCCAGGCGGACGCGATCGTGTAGGGATGCGCGCCTTCGTTCTTGTCAGAGGTGACAAAGGCAAACTGCCCGGCAGCGTGGCCGCGCCAACCGTCCTGTACTTCAACGACCGTTTCGAGCACGTTCAGAGCGGGGTACGCCGTCAACGACACGATTCGACCCTGAACCTGACGGCTGATACCGATTCTTCCCGTCAGGCTTAACAGCGCGGCGACACTACCGCTCAGCAGCAAGACAGCCAACACCCAGCCAACCGGCTGCGCCCAGTACGCGGCCTTGGTGAGCACGACCGAGTGATAGACCAAGGCAAGGTAAGCAACCGCGATCCATTTGTGCGTCTTGGCAAACCAGCGGTAGGGAAAGCGCTTGATCAAGGCAAGCACGATCAGCACGACGGCGACATAGAACGCCCATTCGCCGACTGATTCAGCAAACGCTCGCTGGCCGCGCAGCCAGTTTTCAACAAGACCCAGGTTTGCATCACCACCGCCTTTGCGCGCAGGTCTGACCAGCCAACCCCACCCCACCATCCATTTGGTGCCCTGCGCCCACCACCAATGGATCACCGCAATCACCAGAGCTCCAACGCCCAGCCATTTGTGCAAGCGATACATCTTGTCCAGACCATCCAGATACGGCTCCAGACATTTCGGACGCAGCGCCAACAGCATGGCGAAGCTCATCAAGCCGATGCCAATAACCCCGCTGTACTGAAGGAATGCCACACGAAACGAGAAATAAGTGAAAGGTTCCGGCAGCAGAGTATCTGCGGCCAGCCACAACGCAGTCAGCAGAATCAGTATGGCCACAAGTGACACTTTGATGCGTTTCATGCTTCACCTCGGATGCGATACCCTCATCTTACGCATCGTCCTACCATCTTGGCACTGGCTTATAACCAAAAGTTCTATTTTTTGTCGAGACACCCATTAAAATGATGCGCTTTGCACCGCACAACATCGCGCCATGAGCAACTACATCGAAGAAACTGTCACCGACGTTTATCACTGGAACGAATCGCTGTTCAGCTTTAAAACCACCCGTGACCAAGGGCTCCGGTTCGAAAACGGACAATTCGTCATGATCGGCCTGGAAGTCAACGGTCGACCCCTGATGCGGGCTTATAGTATTGCTAGCCCCAATTACGAAGAACACCTCGAATTTTTCAGCATCAAAGTGGCCGATGGACCGCTGACTTCGCTCCTTCAGCACATCAAAGTTGGCGACAAGTTGTTGGTCAGCAAAAAACCGACCGGCACCCTCGTCTTGTCCGACTTGAAACCGGGCAAGCGTCTCTTTATGTTCTCCACGGGAACGGGCCTCGCACCCTTCATGAGTCTGATTCAGGACCCGGATGCCTACGAACAATACGAACAGATCGTTCTGATACACGGCGTGCGCACGGTCAGTGAACTGGCCTACGAACGATTCATCACCGAAGTCCTGCCGCTCAACGAGTATTTTGGTGACGAGGTGTGCAAAAAGCTGCTCTATTACCCAACGGTAACCCGGGAAGCCTTCAAGAACCAGGGGCGCCTGACCGACCTGATTGAGTCGGGAAAACTGTTTGCCGATCTCGAGATCGCGCCGCTGAATCCCGAAACGGATCGCGGCATGATCTGCGGTAGCCCCGCCATGCTGGAAGACACCAGCAAAATGCTCGACCGCTTTGGCTTTCAGATTTCGCCCAAACGCGGGGTTCAGGGCGATTATGTGATTGAACGCGCCTTTGTCGAAAAATAAACCGCGCCAATCAGTTGGCTACGGATACTCAAGGCCATGGCGTCTTATATTTTGCCTTAATAGGCAGTTAAGTTTGGCCTGCTAGATTGCGCTCACGCTTTACTCTTATGAGGTCTTTAGCATGACGACGTTCTCCAAAGTATCCACCCCGGCCATCCGCTTTCTTGCAGCGAGCGCCATTGCGCTCGGGCTCGTGCCTGTCGCTGCCCATGCCTACGACAAGACTGGCTGCCCGGCATATGCTCAATATGATACGTCCGAAAGGATGCCGAACCATTTCAAGGCACTGAATCTCAGCCCGGATCAGCAGGAAAAAATTCGCGCGATTGAGGCCAGCCATCGGGAAATCATGCAGAAAAACATGACATTGATGCGCGCCAATCGAACGGCTGAACGCGAACTGGTGGAAGCGCCTAACTTTGACGAGGCCAAAGCCGAGAAGCTGGCGGCCAGCAATGCAAAAATCATGGAGAACAACAATCTGACCACGTTGCGTTTCCGACATGAGATCTACCAGATCCTGACGCCGGAGCAACGTGCTAAATTCGACACCATGCGCAAACAACGTCAGGATAGTCGACAACGATAGGAGGCTTTATGCGATGCCGTGACCGCCAACCGAACGTCTATCGCCAGTGGCTGTGGCGCGGCATTGTCCTCTCTCTATCCAGCATTCTGATCGCCTGCGCCGGTTATTCGGGCGCAGGACTCAAACCGGGCAGCGCCACGATTGCCGACGTCGAAGCCAGCATGGGTCCGCCCGCCATCATCTGGAAAAATAAACAGGGGCAGATTACGCAACTCGCGTATCCGCGTGGCCCAGCCGGCTTTGTGAGCTTCATGGCCTACTTCGACAAGCAAGGCAAACTGGAAAAGATCGAACAAGTGCTGGACGAAAAGCACTTCTACCTGGTCAAAACCGGCATGACGCAGGACGACGTACTACGCATCCTCGGGCCATATCGCGACAGCAATGTCTTTACCGCGCGTAATGAGCTGGATTGGAATTACGGTTACTGCTCACAGAACTTGCAACGCATGGCCTATTCCGTGATGTTCGATACCCGGACGGGCCTCGTCACGGGCGGTCAGACCAACCCGGACCCGCTATTCCCCGGCGGTAGATTGTATGCACAGCCCTGCATCCCCTGGACTGGGGATTGATCACGTCTCTTCAGCCGCACCGGCTGCAACAATCATCGCGC
>CAZSAE010000063.1:5176-8195 GCA_964604765.1 uncultured Dechloromonas sp.
GTGGGCAGCGCGCTGACCGGTGTGCGCATGATGCCGCCGAAGGGCGGCGCCCCCGAACTCTACGACATTGAAGTCGCCCGCGCCGTGGTTTACATGGCCAGCCTCGCCGGTGGCAAATTCCCCGAACCCACCGAAGCCAATGTCAAGGCCGCACGGCTCGATGGCGAAAAACGTCATGCCGAACGCCTGAAAAAGGCGGCGGCCAGCCGTCAATAACGAGGCCGCTGTGTATATCGTGTTTCTGGTCGCCCTCATCGCCGCGCTTCTCGTTCTAAGCGGAAGGCGCAGCGCCGGCATCGTGTGCAGTCTGGTCACCATCGCCACATTGGCCGGGCTGCTCGTTCACCACATGACCGACAAATTGCCGATCAGCCTGTAAACACTCACGCACGCCAATGAACTCGACCCGTCTTGTCCACAATCTGAATTGCCTGGCACTGGCCGTCATCACCGCTATTCTGGCCGGTGCCTTTGCCGAACAATTACTGCTGGGCGAGTTACCGTGCCCGTTGTGTCTGTTGCAACGCGCCGGTCTCATTGCCGTCGGCCTCGGCTTCTTGCTCAACCTGCGTTTCGGTATTCAGCCCGTGCACTATGGCATCGCCCTGCTGGGCAGTCTGGTCGGCGCGGCCGGTTCCATGCGCCAGATTCTGCTGCATATCGCCCCGGGTGATCCCGGGTTCAGCGGTGCCTTTTTTGGCCTCCACATGTACACGTGGTCTTTTGTCTCGTTTGTCTGTCTCATGCTTGGCATCGGCGTCCTGCTCGTGCTCAACCCGAGCGGCTCGGGCAATCAACTGCAACTGCGTGGCCGCATTTCCGCACTCGTGATGTTGAGCTTCATCGTCATCATTGCCGCCAATTTGGCATCGACCCTGCTCGAATGCGGTCTGACCCAGTGCCCGGACAATCCCGTCAGCTACCTGTGGCTCGACCTCCTCAAATCGCCACGTTGAAACGCGGTCTCTGCACTGGACTTGCACTGACAGCGCTGGCCAGCTCAGCGCTTGCCGCCCAGGCCAACGATCAAGGCTGGCTGGAAACCTGGGCGTATCGCACGGCCGACACGCCGAATAGCTTTAGTAATATGGTGCAGGTGCGCTACTACCAGCCCTTTGCCATCCCACACGCCAGCGACGGCTGGCAAGGCATGATGCGGCTCGACACCTCGATCGTTTCCAACAGCGGGCCGACCTTCCCGGGGGCATCGGCAGGACAATTCAACCCGGGCAATACACGTCTGACGCTGTGGGCCAATACGCCGAAAATCGCCGCGAATACGCGGGCGTCGGCCGGTTTCCGAATCTCGGCGCCGACCGGCGACAAGAATCCCAATTACAGTGCCGGCCAGTGGCTGGCCGGACCGCAAGCTGGCCTGACCTGGGCGCCGCCAGGTTATGGCGTCTTCACCGATTTCTCGCCGCTGGCACGTTACATGATGGGTTTCAGCGCCGTCAGTCCACAGGTCACCACGCTGAAACGCTCGCTGGAGTTTTACCCCAGTATCGGTCTGCGCTTCTCCGAACGCCTCACCGCCCGCCTGTGGGATGAAAACCCCGTCGAGTTCAATAGCAACAACGGAATCTGGTTTCTGCCGGTCGATGCGTATCTCACCTACGAATTGACCAAGCATTGGGCGGCCAGTCTGGGCGGGGCTAAGCGCCTGACCAACACGAGCCAATACGACTGGAGCGGCTACGGTCGCGTCGTTTACCGCTTTTAACGACTCGCGATTTTTAGTTCGGCTGCGATGATTCTGTGACGGGCGCGGTGCCGGCTCCAGCCTTTTGCCAGGGCCAGCGGCCTTCCATTTCCAGAATCAGCGACCAGCTCAGGAAGGTACGAATCAGCACAATCGCCGCCAGCACCGAAACGCTGAGCAGCGTCGGACTCACCGCCACGGTGCGAATAATGTCGGCCGCGACCAGCACCTCCAGCCCCAGCAGCAGCGTACGGGTGATCTGGTTACGCACCATCTTGTAGGCGAACTCCGCACCGTGACGACCCAGGTTTAGCGGGAAACGGATCAAGCCCCAGACAACGCCGACCACAATGACGGCGACGCCCAGCGCATCGCCCCACTCGCCCATCAGTTCGATGAAATTCAGATGATCCATCGATTGCTCCCGTTGATGTCGTGATTAGTGACGACGAGCCACCGCAAAGTCGGCCAGTTCTTCCAGCGCCTGCTTGTACGTTGAATCCGGCAAGTCGCTGAGCGCCGCGCGCGCCAGCGTGGCTTCACGACAGGCTGCTTCACGCGCCGCATCCAGCGCACCGCTTTCATGCACGGTCTTCAGCACCGCGTCGAACTCTTCCAGCCCGCCCGACTCGATCGCCTTACGGATCGCTGCCGCGATCTCGGGCGTGCCGCGATCCCGCGCATAAATGAGTGGTAGCGTCGGCTTGCCTTCGGCCAGATCGTCGCCCAGATGTTTGCCGGTATCGGCTTCGTCACCGGAGTAATCGAGTACATCGTCAATGATCTGGAAGGCCGTGCCCAGATGCATGCCGTAACGGGCCAGACCGTCTTCCACGGCCGGCGACGCATCGGCCAGCACGCCGCCCAGACGGGCAGCTGCTTCGAACAGCTTGGCGGTCTTGTAACGGATCACCTGCAGATAGCGCGCTTCATCAACATCGGCGTCGTGGCAGTTCATCAACTGCAGCACTTCGCCTTCCGCAATGATATTGGTCGCTTCAGCAAGCACTTCCATCACGCGCATCCGCCCCACCGACACCATCATCTGAAACGCACGCGAGTACAGAAAATCGCCCACCAGCACGCTGGCCGCATTACCAAATAACTCGTTGGCGGTTGCACGGCCGCGACGCAGGCTGGACTCATCCACCACATCGTCATGCAGCAGCGTCGACGTATGAATAAATTCCACCACAGCCGCCAGAATGCGCGCCTGCTCACCCGCAGCACCGCAGGTGGCTGCTGTCAGCAGCAGCAGGGCCGGGCGCAGCCGCTTGCCGCCACTGTGAATAATATATTCCGAAACCTGACGCACCA
>CAZSAE010000064.1:0-8073 GCA_964604765.1 uncultured Dechloromonas sp.
TGGCTGGAAGTCGACAAGTTCACGCTGCAACACAAGCGTTATCCGAACGTGTTCGGGATTGGTGACATCAATGGCACGCCGCGCGGCAAAACAGCGGCCACCGTCAAGAAGAGTGCCCCGATCGTGGTGACGAATCTGGTCGATGTGATTGCCGGCAAGGCGTTGTCGGCACCGGCCTTTGATGGATATACCTCGTGTCCGCTGTTGCTGCGCGAAGGCTCGGCGTTGCTGGTCGAGTTCAATTACGAAGGCGACCTAGTGCCGTCATTGCCGGGGATCGAACCATTGCAGGATAGCTACATGGCTTGGCTCATGAAATACCGTTTGCTCAAGCCTGCCTATGTGGCCGTGGCCAAGGGCCGTGTCTAAACGAGGAGTGTTGCTATGTATGAAATCTGGTTGGCATTGAATATTCTGTACGAACTGATGTGGAACTATATGCCGTTCGTCCTGTCCGTCGTGGCGCTCTGGGTAATCCTGATGACCTATGCGCTGCTGCATCACGCTGCCTGGCGTCAGGGCTTGAAGCGCGGGTTGCAGAGCACGCTCGTCGTAGTCGTTGTCACGTTTCTGGTTTTTCCCTCAATCACCAAATCGTCGTTAAGTAACTTGGGCTATTGGATCGATTATCTCTTTCTGTTGCAGATTGCCCTTGGCTACGGCGTGGTGTTCGGGCTTGGTTTTGCCTGGCCGCTGTGGGCGCTGGCCGCTCGCCAATCCAAAACGAGCCGCGCTGCTTTGTAGTTGCAAGGGTGGTAGTTCGAAGTTTTCGTTTGTCGTTTGAGTCATTACAAATCTCTGTGGAATAATACGGGCGGTCGATTTTACGGTTGCCCGTTTGTTCTGCTGCGGGTTGGATAATTCTGGCTATGAATGGCCAACCTCCTATTTGATAATGACCCATGCAATGGTTTTTACCAGACGAACGCGCAACGCTTGAGGCGGGTTTTGCGTTGGGCCAATGCCTGCAAGAGGCCGGCTTGCATGAAGGCGCCGGCTTTCACGTGCAGCTCGAAGGCGATCTGGGTGCCGGCAAAACCACCCTGGTGCGCGGCGTCCTGCGTGGGCTAGGTTATACGGGACGCGTGAAAAGCCCTACGTATCCGTTGCTGGAGACGTACCGCGTCGGTGAATTCAACCTGGCACATTTTGATCTCTATCGCCTGGAGTCGGCCGAGGCATTTACCGAAGCTGGTTTTGACGAATATTTTGCTGGCCCGGGCCTTCGTTTTGTCGAGTGGCCGGCGCAAGCCGGAGATCATTTGCCGGCGGCGGATTGGCGTCTGACCCTGGCCGATGCGCCGGACGGCGGAAGAGTCATGACGATCGACGCGCTCAGCCCGACCGGATTGGCCGGGGCGGCATTGCTGGAACGCTTGCACCGATGAAGTCGCGCGTTAGTCTCAAACCGAGGACACGCCAGTCAACGCGCAGTTCATCGCTTGGTTCACGGGTGAGTCGGCGCGGTTTCCTGCGCTCGGTAGGTTCGCTTTGTCTGCTCTCGGTCACCCCAGCGGGGGCGCTGGCGGCAGCCGCCTCGTCCATTGTGGCAGTTCGTGTTTGGCCGGCTGAGGATTACACACGGGTGACGATCGAGCACAAGGGGCCGGTGAAATTTACGCAGAGCATGGTGCATAACCCCGAACGGCTTGTTGTCGATATCGAAGGCATCGAACTCAATGGCGTTCTCAAAAGCCTGGGCGATAAAGTCGGTCCGAACGATCCGTATATTAAGCAATTGCGGGCGGCTAATTTCAAACCCGGCGTGGTGCGTCTAGTGCTGGATCTGAAAAGCGAGGTCGCGCCGCAGGTATTCAATTTGCCCCCAGTGGGCACCTACGACAGCCGTCTGGTGATGGATATCTACCCGACTGTAGCGCAGGACGCGCTCATGCAGTTGGTGAGCAGTAAGCAGTCGGCAGCCCCGGTTTCGCCTGCGGCAGAGTCTAAAGCGAAGCCCGAGTTGATCAAACCCGAGCCGACGAAGCCGGTCGTGGAACCGGAGGTGATGCCGAAACAGGTCGATGCGACGCCGAAACAAGCCGATGCGCCGCCGGCGCGGGGGGCGACAAAGAAGTCGGCCAAGGTCGTGACGATCGTGCTTGATCCCGGCCATGGTGGTGAAGATCCGGGGGCGATCGGTTCCCGGGGATCGATGGAGAAAAACGTGACACTGTCGATCGCGCGTCGCCTGCGTCAGCGTATTGAAAATGACCCGAATATGAAGGCGGCGCTGACGCGCGATGGCGATTTCTTCGTGCCGCTGCAAACCCGCGTGCAGAAGGCGCGCCGCGCGCGTGCGGATCTGTTCGTGTCGATTCATGCCGATGCCTGGATCAAACCCGAAGCCCGTGGCTCGTCGGTGTTTGTGCTGTCGGAAAAAGGAGCGTCGAGTGCGGCCGCGCGGTATCTGGCGCAAAAGGAAAACGACGCCGACAAGGTGGGCGGGGTCAACTTTACTGTGGCGGATCCGCATCTGGCGCGCACGCTGATGGATCTGACGCAGACAGCCACGCAGAACGATAGTATGAAACTCGGTAAATCGGTGCTGACCAATCTGGGCAGCGTCAATGCACTGCACAAGCCTTCGGTCGAGCAAGCGGGGTTCGCCGTGCTGAAGGCGCCCGATATTCCATCGATCCTGATAGAAACTGCGTTTATTTCCAATCCGGATGAGGAAAAGCGCCTGAACGACGAGGAGTATCAGGAGAAGCTGGCCGAGGCGATCATGCGCGGGATTCGGCAGTATCTGGCGAAAAACCCGGCCTTCAACAAGGCCTGATCGCTATTGCCCGCTCAAGGTCGGCGCCAATTTGTGCAATTGACGCGCGCTGACGGCGGAATCGGGCCTGCAGCCTTTATAATATTGGGTTGCAACGATTTCCCTATTTCTGTTCGGCCTTCTGTTCGACCATAATCCATGCGCGTATTTCGCGGACTCCATTCATCTGCCGATGCGGATGCCGTCATCACGATTGGCAATTTTGATGGCATGCACCTTGGCCATCAGGCGCTGCTGCGTCAGCTGAGTGCCGAGGCACGGGCGCGCGGTTTGCGTTCGTCCGTTTTAACGTTCACGCCGCATCCCCGAGAATTCTTTGCGCGCAAAGCGGTTGCCGCTGGCGCAACGACGGTCACGGTTCCCACGCGTCTGCATACCCTGCGTGAAAAACTTGAAGCGCTGGCCGCCGCCGGCGTCGACTCAACGCGGGTCTGTCGTTTTGACGAGGCGTTTGCAGCTTTGAGTCCGGAAGATTTCGTGCGCCAGGTGCTGGTCGGCGCCATGCGCGCCAAACATGTGATGATCGGTGACGATTTCCGTTTCGGAGCGCGCCGTGCTGGCGATTTCGCACTGCTGCAAACGCTTGGTGCGCGCTATGGCTTTAGCGTGTCGGCGCTCGATTCGCAGTGTCTGAACGGCGAACGCATCTCCAGTTCGCAGGTACGTGCCGCACTGGCGGCGGGGGATTTGACTCGCGCCGAGGCCTTGCTCGGTTACCCCTATGCCATGGAAGGCCGGGTGATTCGGGGGCGTCAACTTGGCCGCACCATCGGTGTACCAACCGCCAATGTGCAGATCCGTCACGATCCGTTGCCGTTGCGCGGCGTATTCGTCGTCGATGTCGCACTCGATGAAACCCGGGCCGCCGTACCGCAGCTAACCCGCCGTTACGCGGGCGTTGCCAATCTAGGGTATCGCCCGACACTGGGCGGCGACACCCGGCCGCTGCTGGAAGTTCATCTGTTTGATTACGCAGGCGACCTTTACGGTGCGCACCTCGACGTTCGTTTTCTCGCCAAACTGCGCGACGAAATGACCTTTGCCGATTTCAATGCACTCACCGCGCAGATCTGCGACGATCTGTTGCAGGCGCGTCGCTTCTTCGAGCAACATCCGCTCTCTTCTAATTCACCACTGTCCGTGCAGTAATGTCATGACCGAACACACCAAGAACGATCAGGCGCAGGCAGCGCGCGCCACGCTGAATCTGGCCGATACGGCTTTTCCGATGCGCGGCGATTTACCCAAACGCGAACCCGGCTGGATTGCGGATTGGCAGAAACGCGGGCTGTATCAAAAGATTAAACAGCACACCAAAGGTCGTCCACGTTTTGTACTGCACGACGGGCCACCTTACGCCAACGGCGACATTCACATCGGTCACGCTGTCAACAAGATTCTCAAAGACATCATCGTCCGCTCGAAAGTGCTGGCCGGCTTCGATGCGCAGTATGTGCCAGGTTGGGATTGTCACGGCCTACCCATCGAACATCAGATTGAAAAACTGCACGGCCGCAATCTGCCGGCTGACGAAGTGCGTAAACTTTGCCGCAGCTATGCCGCCGAGCAGGTGGCGCGCCAGAAAAAAGATTTCATTCGACTCGGCGTGTTGGGCGATTGGGACAACCCGTACCTGACCATGAACTTTAGCGCTGAGGCCAATGAGATTCGTGCGCTGGGTAAGATGCTGGCCGATGGTTACCTCTATCAGGGCCTGAAGCCCGTCAACTGGTGTCTGGATTGCCGCTCGGCATTGGCCGAGGCCGAAGTCGAATACGAAGACAAGCATTCGCCGGCCATCGATGTGGCCTTTGAAGTGCATCCGAATCACGCCGCGAACGTGGCTAAGGCCTTCGGTCTGGATCATCTGGATGGTCCGGCCTTCGCCGTGATCTGGACAACGACGCCGTGGACGCTGCCGGCCAACGAAGCGGTCAGTGTGCACCCGACCGTTGAATACGCACTGATCGGCACGGCGCACGGCAATCTGATCCTGAGTGCCGATCTGGCGGGGAGTGCCTTGCAACGTTACGACCTGCAAGGCCAGATGCTCGGCAAGTGCACCGGCGCCGCGCTGGAACATGTGCTGTTGCGTCACCCGTTCTATGCCAAGGAAGTGCCGATCATCTGCGGCGAGCACGTGACCACCGACGCCGGCACCGGTCTCGTGCACACCGCGCCGGCGCATGGCGTCGATGACTTTAATATCGGCAAGAAGTACGGTCTACCCGTGGAAAACCCGGTGGGTGACGATGGCTGCTTCCTGCAAAAGACCTTGCCGTTGCCGACCGGACCGCTGGCGGGCTTGAGCGTCTGGGAAGCCAATCCCAAGGTGTTGGAGACGCTGCGTTACAACCATCGTTTGCTGGCGGAAGTGAAGCTGCAGCATAGTTATCCGCATTGCTGGCGTCATAAAACACCGATTATTTTCCGTGCGACGACCCAGTGGTTTGTCGGTATGGATACACCGCCCAAGCCGGGTGAATCGACACTGCGTCATCTGGCCGAAGTGGCCGTTGGCGATACGAACTTTTACCCGGCCTGGGGTCGGGCGCGTCTGGAAGCGATGATTCGTAATCGTCCGGACTGGTGCGTATCCCGCCAGCGTAACTGGGGCGTGCCGATTCCGTTCTTTCTGAGTAAGGAAACGAACGAACTACATCCGCGTACGCCGGAACTGGTAGAAGAGGTCGCCAAGCGGGTCGAGCAAAGCGGCATCGAAGCCTGGTTCCAGCTCGATCCGGCCGAGTTGCTCGGTGACGAAGCGAAGCATTACCGCAAGCTCTCGGATACGCTGGATGTGTGGTTCGACTCGGGTACGACGCACTGGCACGTGATGCGTGGTTCGCACGCCGACGAGCACACTTGGCCAGCGGATCTGTATCTGGAAGGTTCTGACCAGCACCGAGGCTGGTTCCAGTCCTCTCTGCTCACCGGTTGCGCGCTCGATGGCCGCGCGCCATACAAGGCGCTCCTCACGCACGGCTTCGTCGTCGACGGCAAAGGCCGCAAGATGTCGAAGTCGGTGGGGAATGTGATCTATCCACAGGAAGTGGCCGACAAGATGGGCGCCGAAATTCTGCGTCTGTGGGTGGCCAACACGGACTATTCGGGTGAGCTGACGATTTCCGACGAGATTTTGAAGCGCGTCGTCGAAGGTTATCGCCGGATCCGTAACACGCTGCGTTTCCTGCTGGCCAATACCGATGACTTCAATCCGGCCACCGACAGCGTGCCGGTGGACCAGATGCTGGAGATCGACCGCTACGCCGTTGAAATGGTGCGCGCACTGCAAGCATCGGTGCAGGCTGATTACGATCGCTATGACTTCCATCACATCGTGCAGTCGCTGCAGAATTTCTGTTCGGAGGAGCTCGGCGCGTTCTATCTGGATGTGTTAAAGGATCGCCTCTATACGACTGCACCCAATTCAATGGCACGTCGTTCGGCACAGACGGCACTATGGCTGATCACACAGACCATGCTGCGCCTGATGGCGCCGATTCTGGCCTTTACGACCGAAGAAGTCTGGACACTGCTGGCTAGCAAGATGAATGGCGCGCCCGAGTCGATCATGCTGAGCGATGCGGCAGCGTTGCCGCAGGTCGCCGATGCGGCAGCGCTGTCAGCCAAGTGGGAGCGCATCCGCGCGATCCGTGCCGAAGTCGCCAAAGCCATGGAAACGGTCCGTGGCGAAGGCGCCATTGGCTCCTCGCTGCAAGCCGAGGTGACGATCGTCGCGCCGCAGGACGATGCCGACGCATTGCGCAGTCTGGGCGACGATCTCAAGTTCGTGTTCATTAGCTCGGCAGCCAGCGTCGCCACGGGCGAAGCCCTGCAGATTAGCGTAACGCCTAGTGCCCAACCGAAATGCGAGCGTTGCTGGCACCAGCGCAACAGTGTCGGTCAGAATACAGCGCACCCGGGTTGGTGCGACCGTTGCGTGGCCAATGTCGACGGTGCGGGCGAGGTGCGTTCCTGTGCCTGATCGTTTGACGCATCGTCCGAGTGCGCTGGGCTTCGGTGTCCTGATTGCGCTGCTGGTGATCCTGCTGGATCAGGCAACCAAGCTCTGGGTGCTTAACACCTTCGTACCGGGCGAGTCTGTCACGGTTACGCCGTTTTTCAATCTGGTGCTGGTCTTCAACCCGGGTGCGGCCTTCAGTTTTCTGGCCGATCATACGGGCTGGCAGCGCTGGTTTTTTACGGCGATTGCGCTGGGCATCAGCGCCTGGATCGTCTGGCAGCTACGCACGCTGCAGCCGCGCACATGGTTCAGCCTTGGGCTGGCGCTCATCATGGGCGGCGCACTGGGTAATCTTATCGATCGTCTCTGGCTGGGCATGGTCATCGATTTTATCGACCTGCATGTGGCGGGCTATCATTGGCCGGCCTTCAACGTCGCCGATAGCGCCGTTTGCGTTGGCGCCGTGCTCTACGTTTTGTGTCAGTCGCGTACTGGTGAGCCTAAGGAGTCAACCGCATGAACCAGCAGCAGGCGCCTCGCATTGGGGCCGACAGCTTTCTCACCCTGCATTACCGTTTGACGACGCAGGACGGCGAGGATGTCGTCAGCACTTTCGATCTGGGGCCGGCAACGATCCAGATGGGGCAGGGAGAACTCAACGAGAATCTTGAAGCATGCCTGATCGGCTTGGCGCCGGGCGAACACGCAGTCTTTGACATACCCGCCGAAGCGGGTTTCGGCCAACACAACCCGGACTTGGTGCAGCGCATTGCGCGCAGTGCTTTGCCGATGGGGCAGGAGCTCAAGGAAAATACGCTCATCGAATTCACGTCGCCGGAAGGCGCTGAATTCGCCGGATTCGTGCGAACGCTGGACGACACGCACGCGCTGATTGATTTCAATCATCCGCTCGCTGGCAAAAGCCTGCGTTTCGAAGTGCAGATTATCGGATTGCTATGAGCCAGATGGAAACCAAGAACGTGAAGATCATGCCGATCACCTTGGCCAACCCGCGCGGTTTCTGTGCCGGCGTCGAGCGGGCGATTGCGATTGTCGAACGGGCGCTCGAACAATTCGGTGCGCCGATCTACGTGCGGCATGAAGTGGTCCATAACAAATTTGTTGTTGACGGTTTGCGCGCCCGCGGTGCAGTCTTTATCGAATCGCTGGATGATGTACCGCATGGTGCGACACTGATTTTTAGCGCGCATGGCGTACCCAAGTCGGTGCGCGATGAGGCTGCGCTGCGCGGTTTGCGTGTGTTTGATGCGACCTGTCCGCTGGTGACCAAGGTGCATGTCGAAGTCTCCAAGATGCGGTCCGA
>CAZSAE010000065.1:0-7756 GCA_964604765.1 uncultured Dechloromonas sp.
CGGCGGTGGATGCAGTCGCAGCGGCTGGCCAGCGTGCCTTCGGAGAGAACTACGCCCAGGAAGGGACCGAAAAAGCCAGTGCCAGACCTGATCTGGAATGGCACTTCATCGGTCCGATCCAGAGCAACAAGACGCGCGGTATCGCGGAACACTTTGCCTGGGTGCACAGCGTTGATCGCCTCAAAATCGCCGAGCGCTTGTCGGCACAACGGCCGCCAGAACTGCCCGCGCTGCAGATCTGCGTGCAGGTCAATATTTCGGACGAAGCCAGCAAAAGTGGTTGCGAACCGGAAGCAACCCTCGCACTGTGCCAAGCGATTGCCGCGCTGCCGCGTCTGAAACTGCGTGGCCTGATGGCCATCCCGGAAGCGACACATGATGCAGCAACGCAGCGCCGCCATTTCGCCGCATTACGTCAGCTTCAGTCGGACATCAATACCGCGGATCCCTCGTTGCATCTGGATACGCTATCGATGGGCATGAGCGATGATCTCGAAGCGGCCATCGCCGAAGGCGCAACGATTGTGCGCATCGGTTCGGCCATCTTCGGTCAACGCACCCCCACAAACAACCCTGTATCAACGGAGCTCTAAATGAACATCACCTTTCTTGGCGGCGGCAATATGGCCATGGCCCTGGTCGGCGGCCTAATCCAACGCGGCTTCGCGCCACACGAGTTGGCCGTCATCGAGATTCTGCCGGAAGCGCGCGAACGATTGAGCGCGCAATTCGCCATTAATGTGTTCGCCGAAGCTTCGCCCGAAGCGCTGGCCTGCGATGTGCTCGTACTTGCCGTCAAGCCGCAACAGATGCGCACGGCGCTGGCCGGATTACCATCCGATGGCAAACGTCCACTGATCGTGAGCATCGCCGCCGGTCTGCTCGTCGATGATCTCGCTCGCTGGATGAACGGATACCGTCGTATCGTACGCACCATGCCCAACACCCCGGCACTGATTGGCGCAGGCATGACGGGGCTTTACGCGGACCCATCCGTCTCGGCCGAAGACCGCAAACGCGCCGAAGCCATTCTGGGTGCCGTTGGCGAAACAGTCTGGGTCGACAGTGAGGCACTGATCGATAGCGTGACGGCCATTTCAGGCAGCGGCCCGGCCTATGTCTTTCTGTTCCTGGAAGCCATGCAGGAAGCCGCCCAGCAACTGGGCCTGCCCGCCGACACGGCGCGTACACTGGCGATCCAAACAGTGCTCGGCTCAGCCCAACTGGCCGAACAATCAAGCGACTCGGTCGACGTGTTGCGTCAGCGCGTGACCTCGAAGGGCGGCACAACGGAAGCCGCGCTCAAGAAAAAAGCCGAGCTCGGTGTCAAGGAAGGGCTCATCGCCGGTATGCATGCGGCAGCCGAACGTAGTCGTGAATTGGGTGTCGAATTAGGGCGTGACTGATTCTGCTGTCTCGCCGACCAGCTGGCTGCAGTGTTCGAGTAAGAATCCGACACGGCTCCACCTCACGGTGCATGTGCAACCTGGCGCCAAGACCACCTCGTGCGCTGGTATTCATGGCGATGCGCTCAAGATCCGTCTGGCGGCACCACCGGTCGATGGCAAGGCGAATCAGGCGTTGATTGCCTGGCTCGCCAAAACGCTGAGCTGCCCACAGAGCAGCATCGAATTGATTCGCGGTCAAACTAATCGGCGCAAGACACTGAGCATTGAGGCCGGAGATGACGCAGCGACGATGGCTGCGAAACTGCATAGCCTTGCGGCAAGATAGTTAGCAACGTTCGTAAACCAGTTGCCCACCCGCCAGCGTCTTCATGACGCGGCCTTGCAGCGTGCGGCCCAGGAAGGGCGTGAGCTTACCCGCGCTGCGCAGTTCGTTTTCCTGCACGGTCCACTGCGCCTCCGGATCAAATAGCACCAGATCGGCGCGTTGCCCCGATGCAATCTGTCCAGCGTTCACCCCGAGAATCTCAGCGGCGCGCGCCGTCACCGGCAATAGTGACCGGCGCAGCGGCAGGCTGAGCGCCTCACCCCAGGCCAGTGTCAGCGATAACAGCAGTTCGATACCGGTCGCGCCTGGCGCTGCCTCGGCGAAAGGCACGCGCTTCACGTCGACGCCACGCGGTGTGTGCGCGGACACTGCCGCGCCCAAGGTACCTTCGGCAAGGCCGAGACGTAGTGCCTCGCGATCTTCGAAGCCACGCAAGGGTGGATCGAAGCGCGCCAGCGGATCGAAGTAGCCAATATCCTGCTCATACAGATGCAGCGCGTGAACGGCGACATCCCCCGTTACTGGCAAGCCGTCATCCTGTGCGGCACGCAACAGCGCGACCCCTTCGGCCGAACTGATCTGCGTGAAGTGCACCCGCGCACCTGTCTCCCAGGCCAGTGACAACACGTTTTGCATGGCCATGGTTTCAGCAGCAACTGGGATCGCCGCCAGCCCCAGACGCGAAGCCCAGGCGCTGTCGTGCGCAATACCATCCTTACTCAGATAAAACTCGGCGGGCTGCAACCAGACGGGCACATCGCACGATGCCGCATACTGCAACGCCCGCAACAGCACCTTGGTGTCGGCAGGTAAAACACGACCTTGCGAAACGGCAATACAGCCAGCATCGCGCAGTAAGCTCATCTCGGCCAGCATAGTCCCGGTCAGTCCCTGCGTCATGGCGCCGACCGGCAGCACGCGTACCTGCGACACATCTTCGGCATGGCGCACGATGCGCTCGGCGAGTTCCGGTTCGTCGATGATCGGATCCACATCGGGCGGGCACGCCAACGTCGTCACGCCACCTGCCACCGCCGCTTCGAGTTCCGCATCGATATTGCCGGCAATACGCGCCGACAGGTCGACGAGTCCGGGTGCGACAACCAGCCCTTGGGCATCCACCACCTGGTCGGCCTTGAACCCGGCCGGCGTCTGACCGAGACCGGCAATCTTGCCGTCGGCGATGAAGACCGAAACAGCGTCATCAAACTGCGACGCAGGGTCAACAACGCGGCCGCCGCGAATTTCGAGATTCATTGGGCTCATGCGCCACCTCCTGCCAGTACGCTCATGACCGCCATACGCATGGCGATCCCGAAGGTGACCTGCGGCAGAATGACTGCGCGCGGGCTATCCGCCACCGCTGAATCGATTTCCACACCCCGGTTCATCGGGCCGGGGTGCATCACGATCGCGTCGGGTTTGGCCGCCTTAAGCCGATCATGCGTGAGACCGTAGCGATCATGGAATTCGGTGGCCGACGGCAGCAGTGCGCCGCTCATCCGTTCGCGTTGCAAGCGCAGTGCGATCACCACGTCGCAGTCTTTGAGCCCCGAATTCAAATCCCGATGCACTTCAACGCCGAGCGCTTCGATGCCGGTAGGAATCAGCGTCTGCGGGCCGATCAGGCGAATCGACGCTGCACCCAGCGTTTTGAGCGCGTGGATATCGGAACGCGCCACCCGCGAGTGCAGGATGTCGCCGATCAGCGCCACATTGAGGCCTTCGAATCCACCCTTGTAGTGACGGATGGTAAACATGTCGAGCAGCCCCTGCGTCGGGTGGCCGTGCCGGCCATCACCCGCGTTGATCACGTGGATGTCATCGCGCCCGGTTCGACGCAGATGGTCGACAATCAGATGCGGTGCGCCGCTGGATTCGTGGCGCACGACAAACATATCGGCATGCATGGCACAGAGGTTGTCGACCGTGTCGAGCAGCGTCTCGCCCTTGGCGGTGGACGAAGTCGACATATTCAGATTAATGACGTCGGCGGAGAGGCGCTTGGCAGCAATTTCGAAGGTCGTGCGCGTACGCGTCGAATTTTCAAAGAAAAGGTTGAAGACGCTTTTGCCGCGCAGCAGTGGCACCTTCTTCATCTCCCGGTCGGATACGCCCAGAAAGCTTGCCCCAGTATCGAGCAGACGCGTCAGCTGTTCGCGTGACAAGCCCTCGGTCGACAACAGATGGACCAGGTTACCGTCGGCGTCGAGTTGCGGATCAAGCATCGTCAAGGCTCCAGGTGAGTTGACCCTGCGGGTCGTCTGTCGGTGTCCGGGTCAGAACCAGGTTCGCGTTCTCCGGCAGCGCAACCTGCCAGGCACAAAAATCGGGTGCGATCGGTAACTGACGACCACCGCGATCGGCTAGCACCGCCAGTTGCACGCTGGCCGGCCGACCGTAATCGAAGAGCTCATTCAGAGCGGCGCGCGTGGTACGACCGGTGTACAGCACATCATCGACCAGAATCACCGGCTTGCCGGCGATATCCACTGGTACCGTGGTTGGCTGGACGTTTGAACTGAGGCCGCGTTCGCTGAAATCATCGCGATAAAACGAGATATCCACACTGCCGACCGGCGGGTGCGTCGGCAGCAATTCGGCCAGCCGCTCGGCGATCCAGACGCCGCCAGTGAAAACGCCGATCAACACCGTTTCCGGCGCCTGTTCGAAGACTGGGCGCAGCTGATCCGCCAGGGCGGCGATCTGCGGCTCGACGGCGGGAAGGTTTTTTAAGTCAGGCATGAATGCCTCCGGGTAAAAACGGTTTGGGTGATGCTCGTTGATCTAACCATTGCTGCAGCAGAATCTGCGCGGCGACGGCATCGACATTCGCTCTCGCGTTGCGGGCACGCTGCCCCGCCTGTTGCAGACGCTGCTCGGCCTCGGCCGAACTCAAGCGTTCGTCTACCCAAGTCACCGGTAGATTGAATCGGCCATGCAACTGATTGCCGAAACGGCGACAGCGTTGCGTCATCTCGTGCGCAGAACCATCGAGCGCGGTCGGCAACCCAACAACAATCTGGTGCGGTTGCCATTCGGCCAGCAACGCCCCGATTTGTTCGAAGCGCTGGGCAATCGGTTCGCTGGCGATCATCGTCAGCGGATGCGCCAAGCCAGTCACGGTTTCTCCAATCGCGACGCCGATGCGCACCGTGCCGAAATCAAAGCCCATGACGGTGCCCTCAGGCATGACCCGCCACATCCGATAGCCGGTCGAAACCGATGCCGAGCTTGGCCAATGCCGCCGGCAAACGTTCTTCATACGGCAGATCAAAGAGGATCTCGTCGTCGGCCGGCACACTCAGCCAATCGTTCTGCAGAATTTCGTTATCGAGCTGTCCTGGCACCCACCCGGCATAGCCCAGCGCAACCAGCATGGATTGCGGCGCCATCTCGCCACCTACGGATTCCAGAATATCCTTGGAACTCGTCAGCGCGATATTGTCGGTAATTTTCATCGTTGCCTGCCAGGGTTTGGCGGGCTTGTGCAGCACAAAGGCACGATCAAGTTGCACGGGGCCGCCGAAAAGCACTGGTTGTCCGGCAAGTTCGACATCCGGATTAGCCAGTTCGATGCGTTCGAACAACGAGGCCAGCGTCATGTCGGTCGGCTTGTTGATCACGATGCCCATGGCACCTTGATCGGAGTGCTCGCAAAGATAAATCAGGCTGCGGGAGAAACGCGGATCCGTCATGCCCGGCATGGCCACTAAAAAATGCCCGCGCAGCCAGGTGGCAGACTCTGCCATCCCCGACGATTTTGTGCGTGCGTCGTCCGCGGGTTCGCTGGAAGCGATCATGTGGCGTATTCTACCGCAAATGCCGAACCAAATTGATCAAACCCTCGATGCGCGCCCGGCCCTGGTCTGGCTGCGTCGCGACCTGCGTCTGACGGATCATGCCGCGCTCTACCATGCGCTCCGTCGCCATCAGCACGTGTATGTTGCCTTCATCTTTGACCGCGACATTCTGGCGCCCTTGCCACGACAGGATCGCCGCGTCGAATTCATCCGCGAATCGCTGGTTGAACTGGATACGGCGTTACGCGAATACGGCGGCGCGCTGATCGTGCGTCATGACTACCCCCGACAGGGTATTCCGACGCTGGCCCGGGAACTGGGCGTGAGTGCTGTTTACGCCAATCGCGACTACGAACCCACCGCCGTACTGCGTGACGCCGACATCGCACAGACGCTCGCGCTCGATGACGTTCAATTCCATAGCTTCAAGGACCAGGCCATTTTTGAAGGCGGCGAAGTGCTGACCCAGGCTGGCAAACCCTTCACAGTGTTCACGCCCTATAAAAATGCCTGGTACAAAAAAGCCGCCCTCGGCGACAGCGATTTCTATGTGCGTCCGTATCCGGTCGAGCGCTATTTCGACCATCTCGCTAGCTCGCCACTGGCCACGGGCGCACCATCGTTGACCGACCTCGGCTTTGAACCTACCGACCTCGCGCAGATCGGGGTCGTTCCAGGGATGCGCGGTGGCCAGGAACGTGTCGAAGACTTCTTCACGCGCATCGAGCGCTACAAGACGGCGCGCGATTTCCCCGCCGTCAAAGGCGTCTCCTATCTTTCGGTGCACCTGCGTTTCGGCACCGTTTCGATCCGCGCACTGGCTGGTCGCGCCTGGCGTGACGGCAGTGAAGGCGCGCTGGGCTGGCTCAACGAACTCATCTGGCGCGATTTCTACTTCGCGATCCTGCAGCACTTTCCCCACGTGGTCGGCCATCCCTTCAAGCCGGCATTCGATGCCCTCGTCTGGGACAAGAACGCCGCGTGGCACGACGCCTGGTGCCAGGGCCGCACTGGTTACCCGCTAGTCGATGCGGCACAGCGGCAGCTACTGAAAACCGGCTGGATGCACAACCGATTGCGTATGGTCAGCGCCTCGTTCTACACCAAGGATCTGGGGCTCGATTGGCGCGACGGTGAACGTTGGTTCGCGCAATGGTTACTTGATTTCGATCTCTCGGCCAACAATGGCGGCTGGCAGTGGTCCGCTTCGACTGGTTGCGACGCGCAGCCCTGGTTCCGCATCTTCAACCCGATCACGCAATCGGAGCGCTTCGACCCGCAGGGAAAATTCATTCGTCGTTATGTCCCTGAACTCGCCGACGTGCCGGATAAATATATTCACGCGCCCTGGACGATGCCAGCGGATATTCAATCCGAATGCGAGGTGCTCATCGGCAAGGATTACCCGGCGCCCATCGTGGACCATGCCGAGGCACGGCAGTTCACCCTAGCGCGTTTCAAGGCCGCGACCAGCGAATGATTTGGTAATTCAGATATCCGCGATGCGCGTCAGCAGTTCGTCATCGCTGACCGGTTTGACCAAATAGTCGATCGCGCCCTGACGTAGTCCCCAGACCTTGTCGGTATCCTGCCCCTTGCCCGAAATCAGAATGATGGGCGTCCGCGCCAGGCGTTCATCCTCGCTGCGCGTCAGAGCACGCGTTGCCTGATAACCGTTCTGCCCGGGCATGACGACTTCCATCAAAATCAGATCGGGGTATTCTCGACGCGCGATCGCCACGCCCTCTTCGCCATCGGCGGCAACGACTACTTGGTAGCCAGCTGTACTCAGCGTCTGGGCAATCTGCGCCCGTTCCACCGGAGAGGGTTCTACGACCAGTATCGTCTGAATGCTCACCCTGGGCTCCGTGGTTCTTGCGTTGATCAGAGCTCGATCATTTCGAAGTCTTCTTTACGAAGACCACATTCCGGACAGACCCAGTTCATGGGGACATCCGCCCACAAGGTACCGGGCGCGATGCCGTCTTCAGGCAGACCGGCTTCTTCATCGTAGATGAAGCCACAACCGAGACACATCCAGGACTTAAAAGACTGACCACTCATGGCAAAACCCTAGGCAAAAGGTGGAATATGGGTTGATACAATAGGGGCATCCTAACCGATGCGCCAGGCTGCTGTCATCCCAATGTCATCGATTGATAGCAAGGTTTTCGCCGATTTGCATACCCTTTAAATTCATATCGTCACCCATCTCAGCT
>CAZSAE010000066.1:0-7657 GCA_964604765.1 uncultured Dechloromonas sp.
AATCTGCTCGTTGACTGGCCTGCCTGATGGATGCCCAGCTTTACGTCATCGGCGGTGCTTTCTTTCTTGTAGCGCTGCTGTATTCATCGGTCGGGCATGCAGGCGCCACAGGCTACCTGGCCGTAATGGCGCTTGCCGGCGTACAACCGGCGCTCATGAAACCCACCGCATTGATCTTGAACATTGTCGTGGCCAGCATCGCCGTGTACAAGTACTACAAAAAAGGCGCTATTTTGTTGCCGTTGCTGATCCCGCTCATCGTGGTCTCAATCCCCTGCGCCTATCTTGGCGGTAGCATCAACCTGCCGCCGCAGTACTACAAACCCTTGGTCGGTCTGTTTTTACTGTTCGCCGCCTACAAAGCCTTTTTCACAGCGACACAGCGCGTCGATTACAGTGTTCGGCCACCTCGTTGGCCCATCCTCTGCGTCGTGGGTGCGGCGCTAGGATTTCTATCCGGCCTGACCGGCGTGGGCGGTGGCGTTTTTCTGAGCCCCTTGATGTTGATGCTGAAATGGGCACCCATACGAACCATCTCCGGCACCGCAGCCGGGTTTATTCTGGTCAACTCGATTTCCGGCCTAGCCGGGCTGCTGTCATCCACGTCGCAAACGCTCGATGGCATGGAGTGGTGGATCCTGGCCGTTATTGCTGGCGGCTTTCTCGGTGCAGAATTCGGCAGCCATCGTTTCAGCCCGGCGACGATTCAAAAGCTACTGGCCGGCACGCTGCTAATCGCCGGCATCAAGCTACTGGCATCGATCCTCTGATCCACGCAAGCCGACGCGCTGTGTGGTTGCAATTTCAGCGATCTTAACGTCCCTGAACCAGCTTGAAGACTTCAGAATCCGCTCCATGCTCGAATATCAATTTGCGAACACGTTCCTGCCACATTTCGCCGAACTGCCGACATTCTTGCGTGGAGCACTCGCCATGCAGACAACGCTGCAGGAGTTGGCTGAGCTCCCGCGTCATGGGAATCCTCGAAAGGTCGACGGAAACATCGATCGACCGCCGATTATCCCGGTTGGTAAAACGGATCTGATGCGTTCCGTCGATGCCGAAAGTCATCAGATTGCGGCGAAAGAAAATTCCCGACAATCCTTTGAAACCTTCATCGCCGGCAGCGCCTGTCAACAACTGCACGACAGTCGCCATCACGCCGGTCACGCCGGCATCTCTCTGCGCCGAGAACTCAACCCGTATCCCGCCACGGGACGCCATCTCTTCGCCGTATAACGCGTTCAGCGCCAATCGCGTCATCCAGTACGAGGCAGCCACCGTCGGGCACGAATGCCCTGCCAGCTTGACCGCATCAAGGTAGCCGTATTCGAGGACCCCATCGCTCGTGGACCCCAGGAAAGCTGCCAGATGATCGTAAACGATCACCTTGGGGATCTCGTCAAAAAATTTCGGATAGTCCATTAGTCACGGATTTTCTTGAAATCGATAATCACCGCACCCTCACGATTCAACAGATACTGAAAAATCAGCTGCGAACCAAAGTTGAGCACCAGTTTTTGAATCAACGCGAGCGGATTTTCATCGATAAACAACCTCAGAATGTGACCAGACTTCAACTCATGAAGCGCTGAGATCACCGCGCGTTCGGTCGGCTGCCCCGAAACATCGCAACCGTAAAACGGAGAAATACCCAAAGCGTCCTGGGCAATGAACACTGAAGCCGCTTTCATTTAATCCCTCCTCTGCATTCCTACTAAAACAGTCAGGAAATTATGCAAAGCCAGACACCGGAGTGGAATACCTCCTTGGGCGTAATCACGGACAATTTATGAGG
The DNA here is from genome assembly GCA_964604765.1 of uncultured Dechloromonas sp. Taxonomy (GTDB): domain Bacteria; phylum Pseudomonadota; class Gammaproteobacteria; order Burkholderiales; family Rhodocyclaceae; genus Fluviibacter. Next base: position 1,799 of record CAZSAE010000066.1, read on the forward strand.
ACGGCCCGACATTTCCCACAAAACTCGCACCTATGCTTTTGTAATACTTGAAAAAATATTTGTTGCAGCGCACAAATTTGTGTATAGTGTTCGCAGCATAACTAATTTTTAATGGAGAAACCTCATGAAAAAGACCCTGAATCAAGAAGATTTCATCGCCGCTAACCTGAACGCCATGGACCACTTTCAGTCGGTCGCCGAAACCGCACTGAACGCTGTTGAAAGCCTGGCCGCTCTGAACCTGAATATCGCTCGTGAAAATTGCGACAACGCTGCCGCTCAAGGCAAGGCCCTGATGAGCGCCAAAACGCCGCAGGACGTCGCCACCCTGACCGTCGAGAAAGTTCAGCCGGCTGCCGACAAGGCCGCTGCCTACTCGAAGCAGGTTTATGAAATTTCCAGTAGCGCCGCTCAAGAGATCGGCAATCTGTTCAAGGCCCAGTTTGAGCAGGTTCAGAAGTCGGTGAAGGACGCCGCTGAAGCCATGATCAAGTCCTCGCCTTTCGGTTCTGACGTTGCCCTGGCCGCCATGAAGCAGGCGGAAGCCGCTGCCGCCAAGGCCTACGACAACCTGAACGACGCCGTGGCCAAGGCCAAGGAAATCGCCGAAGACAACATGGGCAAGGTTGCCAAGGCCACCAAGCCGACCGCTCGCAAAGCCGCCAAGTAATTGCCCTCGGCTACGCCATAAAAAACCGGCCCAGTGTTCAACTGGCCGGTTTTTTTATGACCACCTACAGTGTGGCGTAGATCAGAGCAACGGCTTCTCAATGCCCTCGGAAATCTCGTACACCACATTGGCACGACCGACGAGCAGCGGATCGACCGAACCAATGCGTTCCGGGTCCTTCTGATCATAAGCCAGACGGTGCAAAACATAACGCATGGCGTTCAGACGGGCGCGTTTCTTACAATCCGACTTGATGACAATCCAGGGCGCATCCGCCGTATCCGTGGCGAAAAACATGGCCTCCTTGGCCATCGTGTAATCCTCCCACTTGTCGAGCGAGGCCTTGTCGATTGGTGACAGCTTCCATTGTTTCAACGGATGCTTTTCACGCTCCTTAAAACGCCGGCGCTGTTCGTTACGACTCACCGAGAACCAGAACTTGAAGAGATGAATGCCGCTGCGCGCGAGGTTACGTTCGAACTCCGGTACCTGGCGCATGAAATCATCGTACTCTTCCTGCGAGCAGAACCCCATGACCCGTTCAACCCCCGCCCGGTTATACCAGGAACGGTCAAACAGAACGATTTCACCGTTGGTGGGCAGATGCTGGATGTACCGCTGGAAATACCATTGCCCTTTTTCGATTTCGCTGGGCTTTTCCAGCGCAACGACGCGCGCACCGCGTGGATTGAGGTGTTCCATGAAGCGTTTGATGGCGCCGCCTTTCCCTGCCGCATCACGTCCTTCAAACAGGATAACGACCTTCTGACCGGTTTCCTTGACCCAGGCCTGAAGCTTGAGCAATTCCACCTGCAACTGGTATTTGGTCGACTCGTAGTTCTTGCGCAGCATCAGGTTTTTATAGGGATAGCCCCCCTGCCGCCAATCATCCGAAAGCACATCATCGGGTGACGCGCGCTTTTGGCCCGACACCTCATCGGCATGCATCAGTGCCTCACGCAGTACGGCCACTTCATCAGGCGAAGCGCCTTCAATGATGGCAGCGAGGCTATCGGCCACTTCTTTGGCCTTGCCCGGAATATATCCCGACAGCACGTCCTTGAGGGCGCCGACATGTCTTGCCTCCGCAGCGTCTTCGCCGCGCAGCGCCATATAATCGGCGAGCTTCTCTGCCTGCATCGACGGGGGAATATCGCCCGAACCCACCCGGCGCGGTTTCTGGCTACGCGCCTTCTTGCTGGCCACGGCTTTGCCCGCCGTTTTTTTGGCGACAGGTTTTCTGGTAGTTTTGCTTGGCGCTTTATTTGGCATTTTAGTTGGCGTTTTGGTTGATTTCATATTTGTTTCAGTTTGTCGGCAAAACGATAAGCTTACGCCCTCCGGCCATCGATCTAAAGGCCGGAAGGCGCAAATAACCTAAACCTTTTTGATCCATATCAAAAAGCCTTGTCTTTTCAGGTAACGCCGCACGCACCCCAACGATGGCGCAGCGCCCAGCGCTACGCTGGTTATTCCGGCAACACGGGGTAGTCGGTATAACCTTCGGGGCCGCCACCGTAGAGTTTGTCGGCACGCAATTCGTTGAGCGGCAAATCATCCTTGAGGCGACGCACCAGATCCGGCGTGCTGATGAACGGCCGGCCAAACGCCACTAGATCGGCGGCGCCCGACTGCACAGCGGCCACCGCATCATCGCGCGTGAAGCAGTTGTTGACCATCCAGGCACCCGGGTACTGCTGGTGCAATGCCTCGTAATCGAAATGGCCTCCTTCCGGTGCGCGGGTGGCCCCGGTCTCGCCTTCGATGACATGCAGATACGCCAAACCCATCGGCGCCAGCTGTGCCACCACATAACCATAGAGCGCCTGCGGGTTGCTATCGCGATCGGCACTGTTACCGAAAGTCGTCATCGGACTCAATCGCACCCCGGTGCGACCGGCACCAATTTCCTCGGCCACGGCACGCACCACTTCCAGCAACAAACGGGCACGGTTTTCGATGCTGCCACCGTAGGGCCCGCTGCGATCATTCACACTGTCACGCAGGAACTGCTCTAGCAGATACGTATTGGCACCATGAATTTCGACGCCGTCGAAACCGGCCGCACGGGCATTCCGTGCAGCGTTCCGGTAATCCTCCAGCAACGCCGGAATCTCGTCATCCCCTAACGCCCGCGGTTCGGAGACGGCTTCAAATCCGTTGGCGGTATAGGTCATTGCATTCGGCCGCTGGTTCGTCGACGACACCGGCTGCGCGCCACCCGGCAGCAGCGAGGTGTGCGAGATACGACCGACGTGCCAAAGCTGCAGCACGATCCGGCCACCGGCAGCATGCACGGCATCGGTGACCTGGCGCCAGGCTGTCACCTGTTCCGCCGACCATATCCCTGGCGTATCCAGATAACCCACCGCCATGGGGCTGATCGGGCTGGCTTCGGCAATGATGAGGCCCGCCGAAGCGCGCTGACGGTAATACTCGACCATCATTGGGCTGGCGCAACCGTTCACTGCACGGTTGCGGGTGAGCGGCGCCATGACGATGCGGTTTTTCAGCGGGATATCACCAATCGTAATGGGATCAAACAATGTGGCCATGTTGGCTCCTTTCAGCATGTTCGTAGATGGCAGATTAGATGAGTGATGCCATATCAATCACAAACCGATACTTCACATCGCTCTTGAGCATACGTTCGTAGGCGTCGTTGATGTAATCCATCGGGATCAGTTCAATCTCGGACACGATGCCGTGTTTGGCGCAGAAATCCAGCATTTCCTGCGTTTCGGCAATCCCGCCGATCAACGAACCGGCCAGTTGACGCCGCTTGAAGATCAGATTAAAGACTTCCGACGATGGGTGTGGATCGGCCGGTGCACCGACCAGAGTCATCGTCGCATCTTTTTTGAGCAACTGCAGATACGCATCCAGCTGATGTGGCGCGGCGACCGTATCGAGAATGAAATCCAGCTGATTGGCGTAACGCCCCATCTGGTCCTTCTCGGTCGAAATACACACTTCGTCTGCACCCAGTCGTTTGGCATCGGCGACCTTGCCGGCCGAGGTCGTGAACAAAACAACCTTTGCCCCCATGGCATGTGCAATCTTGACCGCCATGTGACCCAGGCCGCCCAGACCGACGACACCAACTTTCATGCCCGGGCCGACGCCCCAGTGCTTGAGCGGTGAATAGGTCGTGATGCCAGCGCAGAGCAGCGGCGCCACCGCCGCCAGCGACTTTTCATCGTGCGCGATGCTCAGCACAAACGATTCTTTGACCACAACGCGCTGCGAGTAGCCGCCGTAGGTATTCTCACCACCAAATACCGGGCCGTTGTAGGTGCCGGTAAAGCCGGTTTCGCAGTATTGCTCCTCACCCTCGGCGCACGAGGGGCAATGGCCACAGCTATCGACCATACAGCCGACACCCGCCAGATCGCCCATCTTGAACTTTTTCACCTGGTCGCCGACAGCCGTGATGCGGCCGACGATTTCATGGCCTGGCACTGACGGGTACAAGGTGTTCTTCCATTCGTTGCGCGCGGTGTGCAGATCCGAATGGCAAACGCCGCAGTACAAAATCTCGATCTCCACATCGTCAGCGGCCAGGCTGCGACGTTCGATTTCAAGCGGGGCCAGGGGGCTACTGGCGCTTTGGGCGCCATAGGCTTTGACTTTAGTCATTATTGTGATCCTTGCTGGGGTGCATTGATGCATTAAAAAGCGTAGTATGAAACCATCAACCCGATGTCGACAAGGAGATCATCATGGGTGGTGTAGATTTTTCAGTCTCCCGTTGCGAAGTGGCTGGCGAAATGGTGCTGACCGATCAGACGCAGAAAGAGTGCGCATTGGAGCATCACTGTCCCAAAGGCACCAAGTGTCCCTTGGATGGTTGTTTTGCCGTGCACTCGGGCATCGCCGAGGAACATCCGGAATGCTACGTGCGCAAGCAAAAGGCCAAAACCAAGAAGTGACCCGGCCGCTTAGCGGGGCGCTTCGTCGATTGCGGCCATTCGTTGGTTAAGCCATGCACCGATGGCCATGATTTCCGGCACACTGACCTCATGCCCCATCGGGTGGGTGTGCCAATCAAACACGCAGCCCATCGCCGCGAGGGTGTCGCGCGCCATTTCCCCGAGCGTTAACGAAACCACGTCATCGTAGTCTCCATGAGCGACGAACAGCGGCGTGGTTTTGCCCGCCAGCGTGATTGCATTGGCAACCTGTGCAGGGCTTGGCATATAGGTTGATAACGCCACAATCCCCGCCAGCGGTTGATCATGACTGAGCCCCGCCAGATAAGCCACCGCGCCGCCCTGCGAAAAACCGGCAACGAAAATATGTGACGGCGGGATGCCCCGTATCGCCTCGGCAGCAATTAACGACTGAATACGCGCGCACGATGCCAGCAATCCTGCTTCATCGATTTCCCGGCTTTCCGGGCTCAAACTGATGATGTCGTACCAGGCCGGCATCACGTAACCACCGTTGCAGGTCACTGGCATTTGCGGTGCGTTCGGAAACACGAAGCGCACGGGAAACGCCGGATCAAGCCCCAGATACGGCACGACCGGCTCGAAATCGCGCCCATCCGCACCCAAGCCATGTAGCCAGATCACCGTAAAACGTGGGTTCGCGCCAGTTTGAACTTCAATGGCATTAAGCAGGCTCATATCCAGACTTTCAAATCAGTTCCATCGGAAATCGATGGTCCATCATCGCCGAGCCACGCGCCCAGGTCAAACGCCGCGTTACAGCGATGTTGCAGATTTGGTATCCACTGCCGCCTGACTTATGATGTGCACATGCCTCGATCCGTCATTTCCATCACTCGCCCGACGCTATGCTGAACGCTATCATCGCTATTGGCTTTGGCGCCGCATTAGGTGCTTTGATGCGCTGGCAGCTGGGATTGCGGCTCAACGAATTCTTTCCCACGCTGCCGCCTGGCACGCTCGTCGCCAATATTATCGGTGGCTATATCATTGGTTTGGCGGTGGCCTTTTTCGCGAGCACGAATGAAGTGGCCCCCGAATGGCGGTTATTCATCATCACCGGCTTCTGCGGTGGCTTGACTACTTTCTCGACCTTTTCGGCCGAAGTGGTCACCTTGCTGCAGGCTGGCCGCATTGGCTGGGCCGCAACCAGCATCGGCGTCCACGTGAGTACGTCCATTGTCGCCACCATCGCGGGTTTACTGACCTGGGAATTGGCACGCAAGATTTAGGAGA
>CAZSAE010000067.1:0-7612 GCA_964604765.1 uncultured Dechloromonas sp.
AAGGATGAAATCACGGCGGCAATCGCCGCCAACCCGGTCGTGATCGTCTGCGGCGAAACCGGTTCCGGCAAAACCACGCAGCTGCCCAAGATCTGCCTTGAACTCGGTCGCGGCGTCCAAGGCTTGATTGGCCATACGCAACCGCGTCGCTTGGCAGCGCGTTCGGTGGCGCGACGCGTCGCCGAAGAACTGGATACGCGCATTGGGGAAGGCGTCGGCGTCAAGGTGCGCTTTCAGGATCGCACGGCACCGGATTCGCTGATCAAGCTCATGACCGATGGCATTCTGCTCGCCGAATCGCAGCACGATCCGTTACTGAGAGCCTACGACACCATCATCATCGATGAAGCGCATGAACGCAGCCTGAATATCGATTTCCTGCTCGGCTATCTGAAACGGCTGCTGCAGCAGCGTCAGGACCTGAAGGTCATCATCACCTCGGCGACGATCGACGCTGAACGTTTTGCCCAGCACTTTGCGATTGATGGTAAGCCGGCGCCCGTCATCGAGGTATCCGGGCGATTGTATCCCGTGGAGGTGCGCTGGCGGCCGATTGAGGATCCGCGCGCCAAGCTCAGTGACGAGAAAACAGGGGCGATTCAGGGGCGCAGCGAACGCAGTGCGCGTGAAGAGCGCGAGGCCGACGAAGACCGGCTGTATGAAGCGATCAGTGACGCCGTCGATGAACTTTCAAGAGTGGGCCAGGGGGATATCCTTGTTTTCTTGCCCGGCGAACGCGAGATCCGTGAAGCCGCCGAAGTGCTGCGCAAACGCCATCCGCCACATACAGAAATTCTGCCGCTCTACTCGCGCTTATCGGCCGAGGAGCAGGATCGCGTATTTCGAGGCCATAGCGGCCGCCGCGTCGTGCTGGCGACCAATGTGGCGGAAACCTCGCTGACGGTGCCGGGCATCCGTTATGTGATCGATAGCGGCCTGGCGCGGGTCAAACGTTATTCGTATCGCAGCAAGGTCGAGCAGCTACAGATCGAAAATATCTCGCGCGCGGCGGCGCGGCAGCGCGCCGGGCGTTGCGGCCGCGTGGCCGATGGTATTTGTATTCGCCTCTATGACGAGCAGGATTTCGAGGCACGCAGTGAATTTACCGACCCGGAAATTCTGCGCTCTTCGCTGGCCAATGTGATCCTGCGCATGCTCGATCTGAAATTGGGTGACGTCACGCAGTTCCCCTTCATCGAACCGCCGCCCGACAAAGCGATTCGCGATGGTTTGTTGCTGCTGCAGGAGCTTGGCGCAGTCGTTTCAACGTCGGATGAACGGCAGCAACTGACGCAACTCGGTCGCGATCTGGCGCGCCTGCCGCTGGATCCGCCCTTGGGTCGTATGGTGCTGGCCGCTCGCGAAAACCACTGTCTGAGCGAACTGACGATCATTGCCAGCGCGCTGGGAGCACAGGATCCGCGCTTGCGTCCACCGGAGCAGCAACAGGCGGCCGACGAAGCGCATCGCCGCATCCTATTCGGCCCGGAAGAGCAATCCGAGTTCACGGCCTGGCTCAAGCTCTGGGCCTGGTACGAAGAGGCGATGAAGCACAATTCCTCACGCAAGCTGACGCAGCTGTGCCAGAAGAATTTTCTGTCGATTCTGCGCCTGCGCGAGTGGCGCGATATCCACGGCCAGTTGCACACGCTGGCAGCCGAACTTGGCTGGAAGTTCAACACAACGCCCGCGACCTACGAACAGATTCATCGCGCGTTACTGACCGGATTGCTGGGCAATATCGGTTGTAAGTCGGAAGAGAAGGGGGATTATCTGGGCGCGCGTGGCATCCGTTTCGTCGTGCATCCGGGGTCGTATCTGCAGAAAAAAGCTGGCAAATGGATCGTCGCGGCGGAACTTGCTGAAACCTCGCGCCTGTTTGCGCGCTGCGTGGCGCGCGTCAACCCGGAGTGGATTGAACAGATCGGTGAGCATTTGATCAAGCGCAGCTACAGCGAGCCGCATTGGGAGAAGAAGGCCATGCAGATCGTCGCCTTTGAACGGACGACGCTGTATGGCTTGACGCTGCAGGCCAAGCGCCGCGTGCATTTCGGACCGCTCGACCCGGCGGCATCCCGCGAAATTTTCATCCGCGAAGGCCTGGTCGCTGGCGAGATCGACCCGGCCTGGGTCAGCCGCTGGCCGTTCTACCGGCATAACCAGCAACTGATTGAAGAGATCGAACAGCTGGAGCACAAGCAGCGCCGGCAGGATGTGTTGGTCGATGACGCGCTCATCGAAGCCTTTTACGATGCACGGTTGCCTGCTGATATCTTCAACGGTGCTGGCTTTGACGCCTGGCGCCGCGATGCCGAAAAGGCGAATCCAAAGCTGTTGTATCTGGATCGTGACGACCTGATGCGCCACGAGGCCGGTGGGGTGACGACGGATAACTTTCCGCCGGAGATCGAGATCGGTGGCGCGCGTTACGATCTGTCGTACCACTTTGCGCCAGGTGCTTCCGACGATGGCGTGACCTTGACGTTGCCATTGGCGTATCTGAATCGCCTGTCGCCGGAAGCCTGTGAGTGGCTGGTACCCGGGCTATTGCGCGACAAGGTCTTGCAGTTGTTGAAACAGCTGCCACAGCGTTATCGCAGCAAACTGGTGCCTCTGCCGACCTTTGCCGATGAATTCATCGCCGCGCAAAAGGACAAGACCGATTCGGCGCGCACAGGTCTGCTTGCCGCACTCATGCATCACATCCTCTTCGAGCGCGGCTTGAACGCGCGCGGTTGGGCGCTGACGCCGGAAGCCTTCGCGCCGGAATCGTTGCCACCGCATCTGCGGATGAATTTCCGACTGGTGGATGCTGATGGCCGACAACGTGATCAGTCGCGCAGCCTGAGCGAACTACGGGCACGTTGGGCGCAGGAAGCGCGGCAAGCATTCAGCGCATCGGCACAGGCCGCCGTGCAGGGCGGCCAGACCGCACAGGACAGGAAGGAAACGGTTCAGTCTGCGGTTGATGGCCGAACCGGCGCGGCGCCACCGGCTCAGATGGCCGGCCTGACGACCTGGAGCTTCGGCGAATTGCCGGAACTCATGGAACTCAAGGTCGATGGTCAGACGCTGTTCGGTTATCCGGCACTGCAGGATGACGGCGATTCGGTGTCGATCCGTGTCTTCGATTCGCCGGATGCGGCACGCGATGTTCACCGGCAGGGGCTGCTGCGGTTGTTTGCACTCGCTCTGCACGAACCCTGGAAAGGCTTCGAGAAGCAGTTGCGCAAGGATAGCGAACTCGGTATGCGCTATATGCCACTGGGCGATGCGGCGGATCTGGTACAACAGATCCTCTGGGCGGCGTTGCAACAGGCCTGCCTGCCTGGCAACGAGCAGGAATGGCCACGCAATGCCGAAGCCTTTGCCGAAGTGGCACGCCGTGGTCGTGAACGTCTGGGCTTGCTGGTTCAGGAACTGGTGCGTCTGGTGCGCCAGATTCTGGACGAGTGGACCAGCGTACGTAAACGACTGCCGACCGCCAAAGCCTGGCCGGCAGTCGTTGTCGATATTGAAGCGCATCTGAATCGCCTGGTCACACCGCGCTTTGTCCGTGAGATTGGTCGTGATCATCTGCAGCACCTGCCGCGCTATCTGAAGGCGCATAATGTGCGACTGGATCGGCTGAAAAGTGGCGGAGCACCGGCGCAATCGCGTGATCAGGGATCGCTCGCTGAATGGACCGGCTTGTGGCAGGCTTATGAACGTCGGGCGCGCGAATTGGCCAAAAGCGGTGTGCAGGATGAACGCTTGAACCAGTTCCGCTGGCAACTGGAAGAATTGCGTGTCAGTCTGTTTGCCCAGGAACTGAAGACGCCGCTACCGGTTTCGGTAAAACGATTGGAAAAGGCGTGGCAGCAATTGAGTCGCGCCTGAGTATTGATGAGAGTGAGGACGTTTTGGATCTGATTTTTGTGACACGGGTGTTCTGGCGCACCCTGGCGGCCGTGCGTAACCCCGCTTTGTGGACGCTGCTGGCGATCCCGGTTGCGGTGGCCGTGGGCAGTCTGATCCTGTTGCTGCTGACGGCATTGCAGCCGTTGTCGGCGCAGTTCCTGAGCGTGGCGCCGGCCACCTGGTTGATCGGCATCGGCTGGACGGGCATGGCCGATATCTTCGCCTGGGTCGCCGCCTGGCTCATGTTGTTCGCGATCAGTTATGGCCTGGCCGCGTTAGTGTCTGGTCTGTTGATCGTCAGTCAATTGACGGCCTGGTTGGGGCGAACGGCCTATCCGCAGTTACGCCGTCATGGTTCGGATCGCAGCTTTCAATCGGCCTGGGTGAGTGCGATATCGACGATTGTTTATCTGGCGGGCTGGTTGCTGACGTTGCCGCTCTGGTTGGTGCCGGGGCTCGCTTTTGTATTGCCGGTTGGATGGCTGGCTTGGTTCAACGCGCGCACTTTGTCCTTCGATGCGCTGACTAATTACGCCAACGACGCTGAGCTGCTGGCCGTGCGCAAACGCTTTCGCGGTAGCTTCTTCGTATTGGGCGCCGTCGGTGCGCTGATGGCGCATATTCCTATTCTTGGATTTTTTGCAGCCTCGTTCACGGCATTGATGTTCGCTGTGGCCGCACTCGAAGCGCTGAGCCTGCAGCGCGGCCAGTCGGACGGCGCTGGCGAGGTGGTCGAAGGAGAAGTGATTATGCGCACTGCACGGGAGCAGATTCGATGAGTACGAACACTGAAAAGACGCCGACCTTTGGCGCCGTCATCATCGGCGACGAGATTCTGTCCGGCAAGCGGATCGACAAGCATTTCAGCTGGCTGGCCGGTGTCATGGCCGCACGTGGTCTGCGTTTGTCCTGGGTGGAATACCTGGGCGACGATCGTGCTCGCCTGGCCTCGGTGTTTGCGCGTACACGCGCAGCGGGTGACGTGGTGTTCTCCTTCGGTGGCATCGGCAATACGCCGGATGACCATACGCGTCAGGCCGCAGCAGCCGCGTTCGGTGTGCCGCTGGCCTTACACCCGGACGCTGAACGCGAGATCCGTGTTCGCTTTGCTGACGACATCACGCCGGAGCGGTTGTTGCTCGGCACCTTCCCCGCAGGTGCCGACATCATCCCGAATCCCTTCAACCGGATCCCCGGGTTCATGATGCACCAACATTACTTTGTGCCGGGGTTTCCGCAGATGGCGCACCCCATGCTCGAATGGGTGCTGGATACCTATTACAGCGCCTATTTCCGCAAGTCACCGGATGTCGATCGGGCCATTCTGCTGACGGGTGAAAAAGCCTACGAAAGCGCCTTGCTTGATCTGATGGAGCGGATCGTCGCTGAGTATCCGGATCTGAAACTCTTCTCATTGCCGTCAATGACTTCGGATGGCGTGCGTCGACACCTGGAACTGGGGGTCAATGGGGCGGCGGATCGTGTCGAACAAGCGCTGGCCGAGATCATTGCCGAAGTCGAGCGCCGGCATCTGACCTGGACGTATCGTCCAGATTGATTGCCCGGCCAGATTATTTTTCGGGCGTAATCACCGCTTTGGCGCGGCCATCCGGTGCAGTACTCGTCGCCGGTATATTGGCGCTGGGCAGTGGCACCTTGCTGGGTGCCGTGAAGTACTTGCGCTCCACGGGTTTGCCGGGAGCGGCGGGAGGTTGCGCCGGCAGGGCTTTGCTCTGATCCGGAATGGGTTGTCCCTTGGCCAGTACTTGATATCGCTCGGTCACGTTGTCATAAATAATGACCTCGCCCTTGGCCTCGTCGCGTGAGGTCTTGATGCGCGCCTGGTCAAAGAAAATGATCTTGTCGCTGCGATCGTCATATTCAATGCGCTCGCCCCAGCCTTCCATCCAGCCCTTGCCGTCATTCTCGCGTTGCTTCACATGCGCCAGTTTTTGCGCCGATCCGGTGGCGACGCTTTTACTGAAGCCGGCCGCATCTTGCTTGATGACGACCTTGTCCGCAGTTAATAGGCGCGTACCCTGGGTCATGCGCACTTGACCGACATAGTTGTATGTTTTACGCAGATCGTCGATGTGAGCGCTCTGCGATTTGAAATCCATGGGCTTGCTGCCGTCGTCTCGATCGGCCGACGCGATGCCCGGCAACAGTGCCAAAGCAGCAGTCATAAGCAGGGAATGCACGATGCGAAGCTGTCTCATCAGCGTTTATAACTGCCGGTGACGTTGCTATGGAAGTTAAAGACCTGTGTCACGTTGTCGGCGTCGAACCCGGTGCCGCTGATCCACGAGCTCGCCTGCTGAATGCGGGCGAAACCCGGTGTGCGCGCGCGCTCTTCGTCGACCAGCACCCGCATATGCGGCGCGGTCAGCGTAATAGCAGATTTACCATTTTGCGGCGGACGAAACGCTCTGACATTACCTGTCAGATCTACTTCGGAGCCGTCGCTGTTGACGACGGCTTGATTGGCGTTGACGGTTGAAGGTTCGGCGTTAGCGACAAAGCGGCGCAGGTAGGGTTGTTGAATCACTGAGCTTTCGTCATCTGGGTAGTGTCGCAACTCGACGCCGCGCAGCCCGGCCTTGCGATTGCCCTGTTCATCGTAGCTGATACCGTCGAATTGACGGATGATGGTGTCTGGATCGTGGCGGAAGCGACCGCCGATGTCGGTCGGTTCGGCTTCAGAGACGACCGCCAGCCAGTAGGACAGCGCGGCGAGCACGAGTAACAGGCCGATCGGGAAGGCGGCGGTGAAAATGTCCCGCAGAATCGGCTGCATGAGAGGGCGGTGGTTCCAGCGCATGGCTTAATGGATGCCACTGCTCAGAAAAGCATCGAGCTTGTTCTGAGCAATGAGGATGTGTTCACAGACAGCGCGCACGGCGCCATCGCCGCCGCGTTCCACGGTAACGAAGTCGGCTTGCTCGCGCACGATGCTCACGGCGTTGGCCGGCGCAGCCGAAAAAGAGCAGGCTTTCATGACGGCGAGGTCGATGAGGTCGTCGCCCATGAAACCGGCTTGCGCAAAATCGAGGCCGGCGGCAGCGAGCCAGCTGGCAAACACCTTGTGCTTGTCGCTGACGCCTTGCGCCAGATGTGTAATACCCAGATTCTTCGCACGATGTTCGACGGCGGGCGACGAGCGGCCGGTGATCCAGCCGACTGTGATACCGGCTTTTTGCAGCATGCGAATACCCGCACCGTCGAGCGTGTAGAAGGTTTTTGTTTCACTGCCATCGGGCAGATAGGTCAGTTTGCCGTCGGTCAGCACGCCGTCGACATCGAAAGCCATGAAGCGGAGATTCTTTAGCGCGTCGGACATTCAGACAACCTTGGCGCGGAACAGGTCGTGCATGTTCAGTGCGCCTTCCAGCACCCCGTCGGCATCGGTGACGATCAGCTGGTTGATGCGGTGCTTTTCCATGAGCGCCACGGCTTCGACGGCGAGGCGGTCGGCACCAATGGTTTTGGGGCCCGTCGTCATGACGTCGCGTACGCGCACCTGTTTTAGATCGAGTTGTTTGGCGAAAGCCCGACGCAGATCACCGTCGGTGAAGATGCCGAGCACTTTATCGTGGGTGTCGCACACCACGGTCATGCCCAGGCTGCCGCGCGAAATCGCCAGCACGGCGTCGACCAGGGCGCTGTCGGGGTTGACGCAGGGCAGATCGGCGTCGGTGTGCATCACGTCGCG
>CAZSAE010000068.1:0-4631 GCA_964604765.1 uncultured Dechloromonas sp.
ACTCGACCCATTCCTTATTGATGGTGATGTCACCCTCGAAGAAGTGCATGCGCGGATTGCCGATCACGTCGGCCAGGCGGTCGGCCTGCATATCCATGCCATAGACTTCCCAGTCGGTCGTTTCCAGAATGCGCTTGGAGAGATGGTGGCCGATGAAGCCGTTGACGCCGAGGATGAGGACTTTTTTCATAGTGGGGTCGGGTCGAAAGTAGAGGGGGTGAATTCAATGAGTTCGAGCGCCATTTTATCACCGCACACCCCGATTACCTTGGAGCCCAGGCGGTAAATGCCCGGTTTTTGAGCAAAGCCGGAGTCAGAAGGCAGATTCATGCGGCGAGCGGCGTTGATGATGACGCGTTCCGTGCCCTTGGCGGTCACGGCATCACAATAGGCACCCGGGTAGGGCGGCGCCACGGCACGGATCAGGTTGTAGACCTGGGCAGCACTCTGTTGCCAGTCGATGCGACCGTCTTCGGGTTTGCGGCCGCCGAAATAGCTACCCTCGGCCAGGTTGTTTGGCCGACGGGGCACCTCGCCTTTGAGCAGGCGGGGCAGCACACCCCTGAGCGTTTCGGCGGCGGCTGTGGTGACCTTGGCAAAGACCTCGCCGGCGGTTTCATCCGGGCCGATGGGCACGGACTGCTGGGCCACGATATCGCCGGCGTCCGGTTTCTCGGCCATGATGTGCAGTGTGGCGCCGGTTTCGGTTTCGCCATGTAAGACGGCCCAGTTAACCGGTACGCGGCCGCGATACTTGGGCAGCAGCGAACCGTGCATATTGAGCGGGGCAATTTTTGCCAGATTGAGGACCGACATCGGAATCATCTGCCGGTAATAGAACGAGAAGATGTAATCCGGGGCGATGGTGGCAATGCGCGCTTCTACATCGGGTTCGCTCGCCGAGTCCGGCGTGATGACCGGAATACCGGCCATGCGGGCGACCTCGGCGACGCTGCTAAACCAGATGCGTTCGTTCGGGTCGTCGGTGTGCGTCACGACCAGCGCCACGTCGACGCCGCCATCGAGCAGCGCTTGCAAACAGCGGGCGCCCACCTCGTGATAGGCAAAGACGACGGCACGCACCGCTTAGCGCTCCTGTTCCAGAATAGCTTGGATCACGAAACGCGGCCGCCCACGTACTTGCTCATAGATACGACCGACGTATTCACCGAGCAGACCGACGCCGAACAGCAGCACGCCGATCAGCGCGAAGATCAACGCAAACAACGTGAAGACACCTTCCACTTCGGCGCCAAACACGAAGCGGCGTACCAGCAGCAGGAAGAAGAGCGCCGTCGAACCCAGGGCCAATAGCACGCCGATGAGCGAGAACGCCTGCAGCGGCATCGTTGAAAAACCGGTGACCAGATCGAAGTTGAGGCGAATCAGGCTGTACAGCGAATACTTGGATTCACCAGCAGCACGTTCTTCGTGCTTGACTTCGATTTCGATCGGGCGGCTGGCGAAGGTATAAGCCAGTGCCGGAATGAAGGTGCGGCTTTCTTCGCACTGGTTCAGCATCTGTACGACCTGGCGACTGTAGCCGCGCAGCATACAGCCCTGATCGGTCATCGTGATGTGTGTGATCTTTTCCCGCAGATTGTTCATGGCGCGCGAGGCGTGACGGCGAAACCATGTGTCCTGGCGGTTCTGGCGAATGGTGCCGACGTAGTCGTAGCCTTCGCGCAGCTTGGCCAGCAGGTGGCCGATTTCTTCCGGCGGATTTTGTAAGTCGGCGTCCAGCGTGATGATTGACTGACCGCGTGCCTGCGAGAAGCCGGCCATGATGGCCATGTGTTGCCCGTAGTTGCCATTAAACAGCACGACACGGGTGACGTCCGGGCGCTTGCGGTATTGATCCGATAGAATCAGCGGTGAACGGTCGCGGCTGCCGTCGTTGATGAAGATGACCTCGTACTTGGCGTGCAGGGCGTCAAGCGCTGGGTACAGGCGGTCGAACAGTGCCTGCAAGCCGGCCTCTTCGTTATAGACCGGGATGACGACACTGAGCTCGGGCGGTTCGCTCGCCGGGTTGCCGGCTGGCGTGTCGAGTGGCAGGCCGCTCTGAGCGTTAGGGTCCAGAATCTGTTCGGTCATTTCAGATGGGTCTCCAGAACGTGCGCCACAGCGGTGACGATACGATCGACGTCATTTTCAGTCAGCGTCGGGAACAGCGGCAGCGTGATGATGCTGCGGCCGATGCGTTCGGCCACCGGGAACATTCCTTCGCTAAAGCCGCGTTCGCGGTAGAGCGTGAACAGATGGATCGGCGGGTAATGCAGACCCGTGCCGATACCCAGTGCCTTGAGGTCGGCCATGATGCCGGCACGATCGGTATCGAGGCGGTCGAGCGGCAGCACCACCTGGAACATATGCCAGTTGCTTTGCTCAAAATCGGCGACGGGCAGTTCGAGACCCTGTTCGACGACGCGGGTTTGCGCAAACTGCGTGAAATAACGTTGGGCCAGGCGCGTGCGTTGATCCTGAAAGTCGCCGAGATGAGTCAGCTGTTGCAGACCCATGGCGGCGTTGACGTCGGTCAGGTTGAATTTGCCGCCGAGTACATCGACATCCATGCCGTCGAGACCGGTTCGGGTCACGCCCTGCAGGCGGTACTTTTCGGCCAGACGCGCTTCGTCGTCGTTATTGCAGACCAGGCAGCCACCCTCGATGGTGGTCAGGTTCTTATTGGCCTGAAAACTAAAGCTGATCAGGTCGCCGATGGCGCCGATGCGGCTGCCGTTCCATGACGAACCCAGCGCCTGGGCGGCGTCTTCGATGACGCGCAGCTTATGGCGGCTGGCGATGTCATACAGGCGCACCATATCGACCGGCAGGCCGGCCAGATAGACTGGCATGATGGCGCGGGTGTTCGGACCGATGGCCGCTTCGATCTGATCCAGATCGATATTGCGGGTCACCGGGTCGATATCGACGAAAACCGGTGTCGCGCCGACCGTCAGAATGACATTGCTCGTGGCGACCCACGAAATTGGCGTGGTGATGACTTCGTCACCCGGACCGATGCCGGCAACGCGCAGTGCCACTTCCATCGTCGACGTGCCGTTGGCAAAGGTGCGCACTGGGCGACCACCGAAGTAGCCGGACAACTCGGATTCGAATTCCTGTACCTTCGGGCCCGAAGTAATCCAGCCGGAGCGCAACACATCGCCAACGCTGGCGATCGTCGCTTCATCGATCGTGGGACGGGTGAAGGGGATCGGCGGATCGAAAGGCTCGATCGGACTGTTTTTATGCATGGCCGCTATTTTACCAGCCCACCGCGATCCGCCTGCGTAGTGATTGATTAGCTGCGGGCGAGGATCCAGACGCCAATCAGGATCACCGTAATGCCGATAATGCGCTGCATGCTCAGCATTTCGCCGAATAGATACCAGGCCAGCACGGCGTTAATGACATAGCCCAGCGACAGCATCGGGTAGGCGATGGTCACATCAACGCGCGAGAGGCCGATGATCCAGACGAAAACGCTGATGCCGTAGCAAAAGAGGCCGCCGATGATTGGTAGCTGCGTGCCGACTGAAACGGCCGTGCTGAACAGGGTGTTCATCGACAGCGACAGTTCGCCCAGATTGCGCACGCCGGCCTTGAGTAGTAGCTGTGCCGCAGCGTTGAGCAGAATGCCCGTGAATAGAAAACCGAAAGTGCCGAGCGTCATTTAGTGTACCGGGGGTGTGTAGGGTTGGGCAGGCGGTGCCGGTTGATGCGTGGGCTTCACGAATACGGCGCGACGCGTGTCGCGGCCGACTTCGGCCATGGGCAGTTTCAGCGCGGCAATTTCATCCAGATATTGCAGCGGCACGACGACCACGGGCGCTGCGTCGGCATTCCAGCGGGCGGCGAAATCACTGACCTTGGGCGCCCAGGTGTCGGGTTCCTGCTCGATACCGAACTCCAACTCATCCTGCATATCGACCATGATGGTCGGGTGCTGGATGTAGAACGGGAAGGTATGGTCCAACATGCGAATCGAGTACACGGGCGTCTCGTCTTTGATATACGGGCGCACGACGACGGCCAGATCGGCGCCGGAGATCGAGCGGCCATGCGTATCGTGCCCGAGGCCGACCACCTGAATCAGGATGAAGAAGGCGATAGCGGCGCGCAGGAAACTATCCATGAGCTTGCGTAGACGGTGGGCAGCGTCGCCATGATCGAAGCCGCGTAGGCTCATCCAGCCACTGAACAGAATGGCCAGCGCGATAACCAGGCCCGCCGCGATCCAGACGGCGTATTCCTGATATTCCAGTTGTTCGTAGCGGGCGTTACCCAGTTGGTAGGCGTAGGGCACGCCGATAAAGCCGATCAACAACAGCAGGGTCAGATAGACCATCTGGCGCTTCCAGCCGCGATTGTCGTCATTGACGCTCATGCGTTCGAAAGCGGCGGTCAACGCCAGGCCAGCCAATAATGCCAGCGCCGGAAATATCGGCATGATGTAGCCGGGTAGTTTGGATTGCGATTTGCTGAAGAACAGAAAGATCATCACGGCCCACACGGCGCACAGCCAGAGCGGGCGGAAGCCTGTAACGGCCGAGATGGCATCGTCGGACGCGTCGCCACGGCGAGTGTTGGCATCGCTACCGCGATTGTTGTCATCGCCACGGCGA
>CAZSAE010000068.1:4731-7556 GCA_964604765.1 uncultured Dechloromonas sp.
CGCCAGGCCGCCATCAGGCCTTGCCCCAACTGTGCCAGCCAGGGGATGAAGCCGACCAGGATCAACGGTACGAAATAGAGCGGATGGCCTTTGCGGTTATGTCCCGGTTTGGTAAACCGGTCCCAGTGTTCGTGGATGAAGAAGAAGTGCGCGAACTCCGGGTTCTTGATTGAAACCAGGATGAACCAAGGTGTCGCAATCAGGAAAAAAACGACCAGGCCGCTGAACAGATGCAGCCGCTTCCAGAGCCCCCAGTCCCAGGCGGTCAGGGTGTAAACGACCAGCACCATGCCGGGAATCACGAGGCCGATGAGGCCTTTGGAAAGCACCGCCAGCGCCATGAACGCCCAGCACAGCCACATCCAGTTGCGGCGAGCCGTTCGCGACAGGCCGGCGCGTTGGGCCAGCAACAGGCTGAATAACGCGCAACTCAGAAGGCTCGACAGCCCCATATCCAGCGTGTTGAAGTGGCCGCCAACGTTCCACATCGGGCTGCTCGCCAATAGAATGGCCGAGATCCAGCCGGCGAGAACGCCACGCTCAGCGCCGCGTTCGCCGCCGACGAGCTTCCAGGCCGTAAAGCCGGTCGCCAGAATGGCGAAATAGCCCGTGATGCCGGTCCACAAACGCGATTGCCATTCGCCGACGCCGAACAGCGTGTAGGCGATGGCCGTCATCCAGGCCTGCAACGGTGGTTTCTCGAAGTACTTGTAGCCGTTGTAACGCGGCGTGACCCAGTCGCCGGTCGCGTACATTTCACGGGCGATTTCGCCGTAACGGCCTTCGTCGGATGCGACGAGGTGGCGGTAATCCAGTACGCCGAACCAGGCCAGTGTAAAAAGAATGGCGAGCACCCACAAGAAACGACGGGTATAGAACGACGAGTACAGGGTGGAGAAAGCAGTATTCATGCGGCGGTTTCGGAAGACGGTTCGATGATGACGCCGCAGGCCACGAGACGGCCTTCGGCGACAAGAATGTTGTAGGTGCGGCAGGCGGCTTTGGTGTCCATGACTTCGAGGCCGATGCCTTTGTTGATTAGGCCTTTGAGCAGCTCGGGGCGGGGAAAACGTTGGCGATCGCCGCTGCCGAACAGCACGATTTCGGCGCCCATGTTGCCCAGGCGCTCGAATTGCGCCGCATCCAGGCCGTCAAAACCTTGCGGCGCCCAGCCGGTTTCGATCTGCCGGCCGCAGACGAGCACGGAACCCTCGTAGCGGGTGCCATTGACGGAAACGTAGCCCGGTCCATGGCTGGAGAACGTCAGCAGTCCGGCGTTTTGAGCGAGGTGCAGTTTCATAAAAGTGGCTGGATAGAGCTGGAGAGGGCTGGAAAGGTGTTGTTTTATGCGGCTCGGCAGGTTGTTTGAGCGCCCAAGAGCCGCCAAAAAGGAGTAGGATAACCGGTTTTGAGCCGGTTTTACGGCATCTTCTCCGCTTAGCGTTCATCATGAAACCGATCGTCAAATCTTCCAAGCTTGCCAACGTGTGCTACGACATTCGTGGACCGGTGCTGGCGGCCGCCAAGAAGATGGAGGAAGAGGGACACCGCATCATCAAATTGAACATCGGTAACCCGCTGCCGTTTGGTTTCGAAGCCCCCGAAGAGATCGTCGTCGATGTGATTCGCAATATGCGTGACGCATCGGGCTATACCGATTCTCTGGGCCTCTTTGCACCCCGTAAGTCGATCATGCACTATTGCCAGGAAAAGGGCATCCGGGGCGTGACCGTCGAAGATATTTATCTGGGTAATGGCGTCTCCGAGCTCATCGTCATGGCCATGCAGGGCTTGCTCAACAATGGCGACCAGGTACTGATTCCGATGCCGGACTATCCACTGTGGACGGCCGCCGTCAGCCTGTCGGGCGGCATCCCGGTGCATTATCACTGCGACGAAGCCGCCGAGTGGTATCCGGATCTGGACGATATTCGCAGCAAAGTCACGAGCAACACCAAGGCCATCGTCGTTATCAACCCGAACAACCCGACGGGTGCGCTGTACCCGAAGGAAATTCTCGAAGGCATCCTGCAGATCGCCCGTGAACATGGGCTTATCGTCTTCGCCGACGAGATCTATGACAAGGTCCTCTTCGACGGCAACCAACATATCTCGATCGCCAGTCTGGCCGACGACGTGCTGTGCATCACTATGAATGGCCTGTCGAAAAATTACCGTGCCTGCGGTTACCGCTCGGGCTGGATGATCGTCTCCGGCGACAAGCGCCATGCCAAGGATTACATCGAAGGCCTGAATATGCTGGCGTCGATGCGTCTGTGTGCCAACGTGCCGGGGCAGATGGCGATCCAGACCGCATTGGGTGGTTATCAGAGCATTAATGATCTGGTGGGACCGAACGGTCGCCTGACGCGCCAGCGGGATCTGGCCTGGAAGATGCTCACGGAAATCCCGGGGGTGACCTGCGTCAAGCCGAAGGGCGCGCTCTATCTGTTCCCGAAGCTGGACCCCAAGATGTACCCGATCAAGGACGACGAACAGTTCATGCTCGAACTGCTCAAGGAAGAGAAGATTCTGCTGGTTCAGGGCACGGGCTTTAACTGGCCGCACCCCGATCACTTCCGCGTCGTTATTCTGCCGCACGAGAACGATCTGGCGGAAGCCCTTGGTCGTCTCGCCCGCTTTCTTGAAGCTTATCGTCACCGCGCCGCGCGCGCTTAAACTCCTTTAATACCCCTCTAATTCATTTTTTTTCTGTCGCAACTGGAACACTAAGGAAACGCCATGAAACTCGACGCGATGCGTGTAGGTCTTTTGGGAATCGGTACCGTCGGCGGCGGCACGTACAACGTGCTGACCCGTAACGC
>CAZSAE010000069.1:0-7414 GCA_964604765.1 uncultured Dechloromonas sp.
ATGCCGATCTTGCTTAGAAGTGCAGCGGGCGTCAGAAGTGCAACGGTCGCTTGTCGCAAGCCAGGGCAGCTTCGTGCACGACTTCCGACAGCGTCGGGTGAGCGTGACAGATACGTGCCAGGTCTTCGCTAGCCGCACCGAACTCCATGGCGACCACGCACTCACCGATTAGCTCCGAAGCGTTCGGGCCGATGATATGCACGCCAAGGATACGATCAGTTTTGGCATCCGCCAGCATCTTGACGAAGCCCTGGGCATTGCCGGCACCCAGCGCCCGGCCGTTGGCCAAGAACGGGATCTTGCCTGCCTTGTAAGCCACGCCTTCGGCTTTGAGCTGCTGCTCGGTCTTACCAACCCAGGCAATTTCCGGATCAGTGTAGATGACCCAGGGAATGAAGTCGAAGCTGATATGACCCGCCTGCCCCGCCATTAGTTCGGCAACGGCAACGCCCTCTTCCATGGCCTTGTGTGCCAGCATCGGGCCCCGTACGACGTCACCGATGGCCCACACGCCGGGCAGATTGGTCTTGCAGTGACCATCAACTTCCACCATGCCGCGTTCGTTGATCTTGAGGCCAACCTTGTCGGCACCCAGACCTGCGGTATTGGGGATACGACCGATCGATACGACCAGACGGTCGGCTTCGAGCTTCTGGGCCTTGCCGTCCTTGTCGGTGTAGTTGATCGTGACACCCTTCTTGCTGGCTTTGATATCGCCGATCTTGACGCCGAAGTTGAAGGCCAGGCCTTGCTTCGTGAAGATCTTCTGAGCTTCTTTAGCAACGTCGGCATCAGCCGCAGCCAGGAAATCCGGCATGGCTTCGAGCACCGTCACTTCGGCACCCAGACGACGCCAGACGCTGCCCATTTCCAGACCGATGACGCCGGCGCCGATAACAGCCAGCTTCTTCGGTACAGAGCCCATTTCCAGGGCGCCGATGTTGTCACAGACGATTTCGTTGTCGACAGGAACATTCGGCAGATGGCGGGCGGTCGAACCGGTGGCGATGATGACCTGCTTGGCCTCCACGGTTTCTTTGCCTACCTGTACTTGCCAACCGGCTCCGCCTTGACCCACGAAGCTGCCGTGGCCAGCCAGGAAGGTGACCTTGTTCTTTTTGAACAGACCGGCAATCCCCTGCGTCAGCTGCGTCACGATGTTGGCCTTACGGTCAATCATCTTGGCAACGTCGATCTTCGGCGTGCCAACGGTAATGCCCTGATCGGCGAACGCATGACCCGCTTCTTCGAACAGGTGCGAGGTATGCAGCAGCGCCTTCGACGGGATACAGCCGACGTTCAGGCAGGTACCGCCCAGACGCGGCTGACCCTTCGGGTCGGCATAGGGATTGGATTCGCAGCAGGCGACCTTGAAGCCGAGCTGCGCGGCGCGGATAGCGGCCACGTAACCACCGGGGCCGCCACCGATCACGAGTACGTCAAATTGCTGAGACATCGTGATGTTCCTTTCTTAGACGCCGAGCAGGAGGCGCGACGGGTCTTCCAGCGCTTCCTTCATCGTGACCAGGCCCAGAACGGCTTCGCGGCCGTCGATGATGCGGTGGTCGTACGACATGGCAAGGTAGTTGATCGGACGGATCACGACCTGGCCGTTTTCGACAACGGCACGATCCTTCGTGGCATGGATGCCGAGGATGGCCGATTGCGGCGGGTTGATGATCGGCGTCGACAGCATCGAACCGAAGATACCGCCGTTCGAGATCGAGAACGTACCACCCGACAGCTCTTCCATGGTGATCTTGCCGTCCTTGGCCTTGACGCCAAAGTCCGCGATCTGTTTTTCGATCTCGGCGATGCTCAGCTGATCGGCATTGCGGATGATCGGCACGACCAGACCACGCGGCGAACCGACGGCGATACCGATGTCGATGTAACCGTGATAGACGATGTCATTGCCATCGACCGAGGCGTTGAGAATCGGGAACTTCTGCAGTGCGGCGCAAGCGGCCTTGACGAAGAAGCCCATGAAGCCCAGGCGAACGCCATGCGTCTTTTCGAACTTCTCGCCGTATTGCTTACGCAGCGCCATGATCGGGCCCATGTTCACTTCGTTGAACGTGGTCAGAATGGCGTTTTCATTCTTCGATTGCAGCAGACGCTCGGCGATACGGGCACGCAGACGCGACATCGGCACACGCTGTTCCGCACGGTCACCCAGCGCGATCGGAGCGGCGGCGACGGCAGCCTTTGGCTGCGCAGCGACGGCGTCTTCTTTGGACACGCGACCACCACGACCGGTACCGGCGACGTCAGTAGCGGCGATGCCCTTCTCGTCCAGAATCTTGCGCGCGGCTGGGCTGGCTGTACCTGCAGCCGCAGCCGGTGCTGCGGTAGCGGCAGCCGGCGCAGCCGCAGGTGCCGGCGCGGCAGCGGGAGCCGGTGCTGCGGCTGCGGCTGCAGCAGGCGCCGGGGCCGACGCAGTGGCGGCGGTGTCGATCTGGGCGATGACTTCACCGGAAACAACAGTGTCGCCGTTACCCTTGATCAGCTTGACGAGTACACCGCCATCCGGGGCCGGCAATTCCAGCACCACCTTATCGGTTTCGATGTCGATGAGGTTCTCATCGCGGGAAACGGCTTCGCCTTCCTTCTTGTGCCAGGACACCAGGGTGGCCTCGGCGACCGATTCAGACAGCTGCGGGACTTTGACGTCAATAATTGCCATTGTTCTCTCCACGGACTCTTATGGTTTTTTAATACTCGATCTTGCCCATTGCGGACTCGATCAAAGTCTTGTGTTGCTCGTTGTGCTTGGCCAGATAACCCACGGCCGGCGATGCAGCCGCCGGACGCGACACGAGGAGCAGATTCTGTTTCGGACCGACCGAGCGGGCCAGGTGCTGACGCGAGGCGAACCAGTACCAGAAACCCTGGTTACGTGGCTCTTCCTGACACCAGACAATCTCGGTGGCCTTCGGGAACTTCGCCAACTCGGTCTTGAACGACTCTTCCGGGAACGGATAGAGCTGTTCAATGCGGATGATGGCGATGTGATCCAGTTTTTGTTCACGACGTGCGTTGAGCAGATCATAGTAAACCTTACCCGAACACAGGATAACGCGGGTCACCTTGGCCGGGTTCAGATCGTCTACCTCACCAATCACGCGCTGGAATTCACCCTTCGACAGATCGTCGAGCGAACAGCTGGCATCCTTGTTACGCAGCAGCGACTTCGGCGAGAAGATGACCAGCGGTTTGCGCTGTTTACGCACCATCTGACGACGCAGCACGTGATAGATCTGGCTCGCGTTTGAAGGAACACAGACTTCCATGTTCATTTCGGCGCAAAGCTGGATGAAGCGCTCGGGACGAGCCGAAGAGTGTTCCGGGCCCTGACCTTCATAACCATGCGGCAACAACATGACGAGGCCACAGCCACGGCCCCACTTGGTTTCACCCGAAGCGATGAACTGATCGACCACGACCTGTGCACCGTTCACGAAGTCACCGAACTGAGCTTCCCAGACGACGAGCTGATTCGGCTCGGCAGTCGCGTAACCATATTCGAAAGCAAGCACAGACTCTTCCGACAGCACCGACTCGTAACACTGGAACGGGCCTTGACCTGCTTGCAGATGCGCCAGCGGCTGGAAGCTGCCGGCGTCCCAGCTTTCACGGTTCTGATCGTGAATGGTGGCATGGCGATGGAAGAAGGTACCGCGACCGACGTCTTCACCCGAGATGCGCACGCCATAACCTTCGGCCAGCAGCGTGGCGTAGGCCAGATTTTCGCCCATGCCCCAATCGACCGGCAGTTTGCCTTCGGCCATCGCCTTGCGGTCTTCGAGGATCTTCTTGACGCGTGAGTGCGGTGTAAAACCTTCCGGTAGATCGGTGAGCTTCAGACCCAGACGCTTGAGTTCCTTGGCCGGCACCTTGGTGTTGGCCGTCTCGATGTAATGCTTGGTTGCGAACGGGCGCCAGTCTTGCGCATTCTTGCGCTTGTAGTCGGAGATGACCGGGTTGTACAACAGTTCGCCCTTATCGAGGTGCGCCCGGAAATCCTTGATGATGTTGTCCGGGCCATCGGCCGGCACAACACCCGCGGCGACCAGCTGGTCGGCGTACAGTTTGCGCGTACCCGGGTGCGCCTGAACCTTCTTGTACATGAGCGGCTGGGTGACCATCGGCTCATCCTGCTCGTTGTGGCCGAGCTTACGGAAACAGAAGATGTCGATGACGACGTCTTTCTTGAAGGTCTGACGGTATTCGACAGCCAGACGCGTGACCAGCGCCACGGCTTCGGCGTCGTCGCCGTTGACGTGGAAGATCGGCGCATCGGACATCTTGAAGATGTCGGTGCAGTAGAAGCCTGAGCGGTAGTCGCGCGGATCCGATGTCGTGAAACCGATCTGGTTGTTAACCACGATGTGGATCGTGCCGCCCGTGCCGTAGCCGCGGGTCTGCGCGAAGTTGAGCATTTCCTGGTTACAGCCCTGGCCGATGACTGCGGCGTCACCGTGGATAAGCACAGGAATGATTTCTTTCTTGCCGTCGATACCGATGCGGAACTGACGGGCGAACACCGAGCCCTCGACCACCGGGTTGACGATTTCCAGGTGCGACGGGTTGAAAGCCAGCGTCAGGTGCACCGGACCACCAGGCGTGCCGACATCCGACGAATAACCCATGTGGTATTTCACGTCGCCCGAACCCAGGTCGACCTTCTTCTTACCTTCGAATTCGGCGAACAGCACCGAGGGCGGTTTGCCCAGGGTGTTGACGAGCACATTCAAACGACCGCGGTGGGCCATACCGATGACGATTTCCTTGGCGCCCATACCGCCGGCGACACGAATCAGTTCGTCCATCGACAGGATCAGCGATTCGCCGCCCTCCAGCGAGAAACGCTTCTGACCGACGTAACGGGTGTGCAGATAACGTTCCAGCGTTTCGGCCGCCGTCAGGCGCTCGAGGAAACGCTTCTTCTCTTCAGCCGAATAGGCCGCCTGACCACGATTCGGTTCGAGGCGGGCCTGCAGCCACTGCTTCTCTTCGTACGAGCTCATGTACATGTACTCGACGCCGATGTGGTGGCAGTAAGTCTGCTTGAGTGCGTCGATAATTTGATTGAGCGGCGCGGTCTGGCCCGAACCGACCTTGAAATCGCCAGTATCGAAGCTGCGCGACATATCGGCATCGGTCAAACCATAAGTCTTTGGATCCAGCTCGGGGACCGGCGGTCGCAGATCACGCTTGAGCGGATCCAGCTCAGCGCGTTGGTGACCGGCGAAACGGTAGGCGTTGATCAGGTTTTCAACGGCGATATTCTTCTGTACGTCACCGCCCGCAGCCGAGGCAGTCGGGCGGAAACCACCGTTGCGGCCCAACGCTTCAAAGGCGGCGATAACTGGCGCATGTGCGACGTCGCGCGGGGCCGCCCCTGGCTGACGCGCCAGCTCTTCGAAGTAGCGCTGCCAGGTTTCCGGCACCGAGGTGGCGCTCTCCAGCCAGGATTCATACAGTTCTTCCACGAACGGCGCGTTGCCGCCGAACAGATAAGAATTCTCGAACTTTTCCTTCATCATCTTGGTCACCGTATTCGGTTGATCGTTATGTGTGTCTGGGAATCCGGGATTCCCGTCCCCTGGTGTGTTGACTACGCAACCTTTGAAACCGTGTATCGCTATGCTGCAGGTGCACAAACCGCTTCTTGTGGAAAAGGGCGGCCAGGCCGCCCCTTCCGGAGTGTGTTAATCGTGGTGTCGATCAACCACGCTTTTCGAGCGGTGCGACGTCGCGACGTGCGGCGCCGATGTACAGCTGGCGCGGACGACCGATCTTGTATTCCGGATCGGTGATCATCTCTTCCCACTGCGTCATCCAACCCACGGTGCGAGCCAGGGCGAAGATGCAGGTGAACATATCGGTCGGGATACCCAGCGCCTTCTGAACGATGCCCGAGTAGAAGTCGACGTTCGGGTAGAGCTTCTTCTCGACGAAGTACGGATCTTCCAGAGCGATCTTTTCCAGCTCCATAGCCAGCTTAAACAGGCGGTCGTTTTCCAGGCCCAGTTCGGTCAGCACGTCATAGCAGACCTTGCGCATCAGCTTGGCGCGCGGGTCGAAGTTCTTGTAAACGCGATGGCCAAAGCCCATGAGCTTGAAGCTGTCGTTCTTGTCCTTGGCGCGGGCGATGTACTCCGGCACCTTCGAGACATCACCGATCTCTTCCAGCATGTTCAGGCAGGCCTCGTTGGCGCCGCCGTGTGCCGGGCCCCACAGACAGGCGATACCCGAAGCGATGGTGGCAAACGGGTTGGCACCCGACGAACCGGCCAGACGCACGGTCGAGGTCGAGGCGTTCTGCTCGTGATCAGCGTGCAGCGTGAAGATGATATCGAGCGCGCGCACCAGCACCGGATTCGGCTTGTACTCTTCACACGGGGTTGCGAACATCATGTTCATGAAGTTGGCGGTGTAGCCCAGGTCGTTACGCGGGTACATGAACGGCTGACCGATCGAGTACTTGTAGGTCATGGCCACGATGGTGGGCAGCTTGGCGATGATGCGGTTGAAAGCAATGCGACGCACTTCCGGCTTCGAATAGTCTTCACCATGGTGGTAGAAGGCCGACAATGCACCCACCACGCCGACCATGACGGCCATCGGGTGGGCATCGCGACGGAAGCCATTGAAGAAACGAGTGATCTGATCGTGCACCATTGTGTGATTCTTGATGGTGTCTTCGAACGCCGCTTTCTCGGTCTTGTTCGGCAGCTCGCCGTTTTTCAGCAGATAAGCGACTTCCAGGAAATTGCACTGCTCGGCCAGCTGTTCGATCGGGTAACCGCGATACAGCAATTCGCCTTTGTCACCATCGATGAAGGTGATCTTCGACTGACAGCTGGCGGTCGACAGGAAACCCGAATCGTAGGTGAACAGACCGGTTTTGGCGCCCAGGGTGCGGATGTCGATGACATCGTTACCATGCGTACCGACCATGATCGGAAAATCAACGGCTTCCTGACCCGAAATCTGAAGTGTGGCTTTACGTTCGCTCATTTGCTTCTTCCCAAAAAATGAGGTGTTTGACAATGATGCTGGATGGTCGATACAGCGTGTAATTCTTGGTTGGCAGATACGCCGGCGAATAGTTCAAACGTAACCGGCGAGACTTACTCAATGCTTACGAATGGCGGCGATGACCGCCGATTCATGTGGGTCTGCGGTTTCAACCTTGCCGCTGATCAGGGCCCAGAGGTCATGATCTTCCATGGCCACCAGTTTGACGAAGGTTTTGACCTGCGCTTCCGTCAACGCATCGAAACCGTGATCAAGAAAACGGCCGAGGACAATATCCAGTTCGAGCAACGCGCGGCGCGTGCAATGCCATCGCAGCTTGTTGAGCTCGTGCTGTTCCATCCTCGGCCGTTCCCGCTCTCGTGACCGA
>CAZSAE010000070.1:0-1589 GCA_964604765.1 uncultured Dechloromonas sp.
TCCTTGGCGATCTTGAGGATCTTGCGGATCTTGTCTTCCGGCATTTCCATCTTGATCGCCAACGTCGCCGGATCCGGCTCGAAACCCGTCTCCTGCAAAATCTGACGCGAGATACGATTCATCTTGTTAATGGTTTCGATCATGTGCACCGGGATGCGAATGGTGCGTGCCTGATCGGCGATCGAACGTGTGATGGCCTGACGGATCCACCAGGTGGCGTAGGTCGAGAACTTGTAGCCACGACGGTATTCGAACTTGTCCACAGCTTTCATGAGACCGATGTTGCCTTCCTGGATGAGATCCAGGAATTGCAGGCCACGGTTGGTGTATTTCTTGGCAATCGAGATCACCAGACGCAGGTTGGCCTCGGTCATTTCCTTCTTGGCGGCGCGCGCCAGTCGTTCGCCCTTGGTCATCTGCTTGTTGATCTCGCGGACTTCGCCCAGAGTGATGCCCAGCGCTTCTTCCATGCTGATCAACTTCTTCTGCCATTCATGCACGGCAGGAACATTGCGCTCCAGAATACCTTGAACGTTTTTCGGCGCGTTGGCGACTTCCTTTTGTACCCACTTGAGATTCACAATGTTCGGCGGGAAGCTCTTGATGAAGTGGTCGCGCGGCATGCCACACTTGTCTACGCAAATGGCCAGAACCTGGCGTTCGGCTTTGCGGATCTGATCCATGAGATCACGGACGCGATCACAGAGTCGTTCGATGGTGCGCGAATTGAAACGAATGTTCAGCAACTCTTCGGAAATCTGTTTGCGCACGCGGAGGTAGGCAGCGTCTGAAGTCCCCTTGGCGCGCAGTGCTTTGAGTTCCTTGCTGTGCAGACTTTCGATTTTGGCGAAGCGTTCGAGCGCGGCCTCCTTCAGTTTGGCCAGCGACGCGGCGTTGGCGGCAGCCTTGGCTTCGCCGCTATCGTCTTCGTCTTCGTCGTCGATGTCGTCATCATCGCCGGCAGCGGCGGCCAGCATTTCTTCTTCGGCTTCCACATCGACCAGGCCATCGACGAGTTCGTCGATTTTCATTTCGTCGACGGCCACCTTTTTGGCCATCTCGATGATATCGGCCACGACGATCGGGCAAGCGCTGATGGCCTGCACCATATCGCGCAGTCCACCTTCAATGCGTTTTGCGATGGCGATTTCGCCTTCGCGGGTGAGCAGTTCGACAGTGCCCATTTCGCGCATGTACATACGCACCGGATCGGTCGTGCGACCGAATTCCGAGTCCACGGTGGCGAGCGCTTGTTCGGCTTGCTCTTCAACGACCTCGTCATCGGCGACCGGTGCTGCGGCATCGGCCATCAGCATATCTTCGGCGGCGGGCGCTTCATCGAAGACCTTGATGCCCAGGTCGTTAAAGGTGGCGATCATCGCCTCCACCTGTTCGGCTTCCATCACGGTGTCCGGCAAGTGGTCGTTGATTTCGGCGTGGGTCAGGTAGCCGCGTTCTTTGCCCATCTTGATGAGGGCGGTGATACGGGCTTTGCGCTCTTCCGGCGAAATCTGCTGTACCGCAGTCGTGCCCAGCAGACGCTTACCATCCTTGCCCTTGGCTTTCTTACCCTTGCCCGTGGTGGCTTC
>CAZSAE010000070.1:1689-7230 GCA_964604765.1 uncultured Dechloromonas sp.
GGCTTGGCGACCGATTTGGTGGTGATCTTCGTGGTTTTAGCGGGCACCGTGGCTTTGGCGACGGGCTTCTTGGCAACCGGTTGCGCCGACTTAACGGGGGTGGTCTTGGCTTTTGTCACCGCGACTTTTGCAACAGGCTTTTTGGCCACAACCTTGACGGGTGCTTTGGCAACCTGCTTGACAGCGGTCTTCGCTGCCGGTTTGGCGGCCACCTTCTTGGCAGGAGCGGCTTTGACCGGAGTTTTCTTGGCAATCGCTTTGGTAACAGCTTTGCCGGCAGGCTTGGCGGTTACCTTGGTGACCTTGGCGGCAGGCTTCTTAGCGACCGTGGTTTTTGTTACTGCGGCTTTTGCTGCCGCGGTTTTTGCTACCGGCTTCGCGGCAGATTGCGCCGTTTTCTTAACGGCAGTCTTGGGTTTTGTGGCCATGGCAGCATCCGTAGCGTCTTTTTGACGCGAAGGTTGATTAGAACGTAGTGTCAGTTTCCAGTTCGACAAAGCATCCAACCTCGAAAATCATTCGAAAATACATCATTCGAAATACAGTAAACCTTTAATTATACACGAAAATCAGCCATTTTTCCAGGCAAATTCCGTGCCAGATCAACGTCGGCGGCCCGTTCGGCCCAGCTGTTGCAGGCTTTGCAGGAGTTCGGCGTAACGTGCCTTTTCGATCGGGCTGAGACTGCCGCGTTGGGCGGCTTGTTGTAAGCCCGCCAATTCCGCATCGAGCTCATCCCGTTCTATTTGGGCGACGATGCCATCCAGTTCGGCGCTCAGGGCTTCTTTTTCAAGAGGCTCCGTCAGCAGGCTGGCAAAAATTTCAGCCAGCAGCGGGGCGTCCTCGCTCCCGCGAAGCCGTTCCAGCAATTCGGAGGGTTGCGGCTGGTCGGTCAGCTGCGGCAATAATCGTCGTACGCTCAGGCTCAGCGGGTCATTGCTCGGTAGACGTTCGGCCAGATTGCTGGGTAGGTCGGCCACGAGCTCCGGCGCCTGCACCAGCACGCGCAACAGTCGTCGAATCAGAGAAGGCGCGCGGCGCGGCGCACGCGCTGGTGTGGTCATTGGCGCCGCAGCCTGCCGGCTCAGTTCGCAGCTGCGTTCCACCTCGGCGGCTTGTAGGCCCGTCTTCTCGGCCAGCAGTTTCACAATCTGCAGGCGCAACATCGGCGTCTGGATTTTCTGCAGCAAGGGTTTGGCTTCGGCCAGCAGCTTGGCGCGGCCCTCGGCGCTGCTGAGATCCACATGACTACACAGCGTCTGTAAGAGAAAGTCGGAAAGCGGCGTCGCGCGGTCGATCGCTGCCTGAAAAGCCGCCTTGCCGAGATCGCGCACATAGCTGTCCGGGTCATGTTCGGGCGGCAGGAACGCAAAGGCTAAGACCTTCTGTTCGGCCAGTGCTTCGAGGCTGTTTTCCAGTGCGCGCCAGGCGGCCTTACGACCGGCAGCGTCGCCGTCGAAACAGAAGACCACGCGGTCGACCATGCGCAGGAGTTTGCGTACATGCGTCGTCGTCGTGGCCGTGCCGAGGGTGGCGACGGCGTTGCCGATACCGTGCTGTGCCAGCGCCACGACGTCCATATAGCCTTCGACGACGATCACGGTATCGGTCTGGCGACAGGCCTCGCGCGCTTGCGGCAAGCCGAATACTTCGCGACCCTTTTCAAAGAGCGGTGTTTCGGGCGAGTTGAGATATTTCGGTTCGCCCTGGTCCAGAATGCGACCGCCAAAAGCGATGACTTGACCCTTCTGATCCAGAATCGGGAACATCACTCGATCGCGAAAACGGTCGTAGCGACGCTTCTGCTCGTTCTCAATGACGAGGCCGTCTTTGATCAGCGCCTGAAAATTGGCATTGTCATACTCCGGAAAAACAGCGCGCAGATTCTGCCAACCGTCCGGTGCGTAACCGATGCCGAAGCGGGCGGCGACTTCACCGGTCAGACCGCGCCCCTTGAGATACTCAATTGCGCGCGGCGATTTCTTGAGTTCATCGCGATAATACTTGTGCGCCGTCAGCATCACATCGAGCAACGATGGGCCTTCCGCCGTATCGGCGACCGGCTTGCGGAACGCGCGGTCACTGTTCTCTTGCGGGACCGTCAGGCCGCAATGCCGGGACAGTTCTTCGATGGCATCCGGAAAGCTGAGCCCCTGATGCTCCATCAGAAAACCGATCGCCGTGCCGTGGGCGCCGCAGCCGAAGCAATGATAGAACTGCTTGGCTGGACTAACGGTAAAGGAGGGCGACTTTTCCTTGTGGAACGGGCAACACGCAGCGTAGTTGGCGCCGGCCTTCTTGAGCGGCACGACGCGATCGATGATTTCGACAATGTCGATGCGTGCCAGAAGCTCCTGGATGAAGGATTCCGGGATCATGGTTGCGCGTGTGTGACCAGCGTTGCGATGAAAGGATAAAGGGGGGCGAGGCAGCGTTTAGCCTTGCAGCGCCGCTTTCACCTGTTGCGACACGGCGGAAAGATCCGTTTTGCCCGCCAGCTGCGGCTTTAAGACGCCCATGACTTTGCCCATATCGGCCGGACCGGCAGCACCCGTCTGAGCAATCGCGGCTTTAATCGCAGCCGCGACTTCACCGGCCGACATTTGTGCCGGCAGGTACGGGGTCAGCACGTCGATTTCGGCGCGTTCAATGGCAGCGAGATCTTCCCGACCCGCTTGTTCGTATTGGCTCAAGCTATCGCGACGCTGCTTGATCAGCTTGTCAACGACGGCGGCAACGGCAGCATCATCTAAGGTGATGCGTTCGTCGACTTCGCGTTGTTTGATCGCGGCGAGCAGCAGACGGATCGCGGCTAGACGCTCAGTCTCACGCGCCTTCATGGCGCTCTTCATGTCTTCGGTGATGCGGTCTTTAAGGCTGGTCGTCATGGTTCTGCTCGCTTTTTTCGGATTGAGACACGCAACAAATCGTGGCTGATAAAACGGCAAAAGCCGCCGGAGGCCGGCGGCTTTCGAGAATCGGCGCTAAGCGGCGATTAGTAGAGCTTGCGCGGCAGCTGTTGGCTACGCAGACGCTTGTGCAGACGCTTCACCGCAGCGGCCAGCTTGCGCTTACGCTCAGCCGTCGGCTTTTCGTAGAACTCACGGGCACGCAGTTCGGTCAGCAGACCGGTTTTTTCGACAGTGCGCTTGAAGCGGCGCATGGCGACTTCGAACGGCTCGTTTTCCTTAACGCGAACGCTGGGCATTCAACAACTCCAATCGGTTTGAAACTGTTCCGGCGATGCCGCCGAGACAGGGATGAAATCTTTAGAACTGATAATTCTACGACAAAATCCGGAAAAATCAAAATATTCCCAAACCCCGGGCAGAGCCATATGCCTCGGCGCAACGCTGTCGCTACAATATGCCCATGAATAACCCGCAAGACATGGTTTCAGCCGCGCCGACCGGGGCGCATTCCCGCCCGCCGCTGGTGCTGGGCGTAGAGTCATCGTGCGACGAAACCGGTGTGGCGCTGGTCACCCTGAATACCCGAACAGGCGCGCCGCTGTTGCTGGGGCAAGCGCTGCATACCCAGGTGGCGATGCATGCCGCCTATGGTGGGGTCGTGCCTGAACTGGCCTCGCGTGATCATATCCGCCGCGTCGTACCGCTGCTGCGCCAGGCGTTGGCCGAAGCCCGTGTCGAATTGGCGGATGTCGACGCGATTGCTTATACGGCCGGCCCCGGGCTGGCCGGTGCGCTGTTGGTCGGCAGCGCCTTTGCTGAGGCGTTGGCCTTCGCGCTCAACAAGCCCGTGTTGCCGGTGCATCATCTCGAAGGGCATCTGCTGTCGCCGTTGCTGGCTGCGAACCCGCCGCAATTTCCCTTTGTCGCCTTACTCGTCTCGGGCGGTCACACCCAGCTCATGCGGGTGACCGGCGTTGGTCACTATGAATTGCTGGGTGAAACCCTGGACGATGCCGCCGGCGAAGCCTTCGACAAAACCGCCAAACTGTTGGGGCTCGGTTATCCGGGTGGCCCGGCGCTAGCGACCTTGGCCGAAAGCGCCGATCCGACCCTGGTTGCCGAGATCAAGCTGCCGCGCCCGATGTTGCATTCGGGCGATCTGGAATTCAGTTTCGCCGGCCTCAAGACGGCGGTGCTGACTCGTGTCAAAGCCGCCGATGCTGACGGCGGATTGACCGATGCCGGCCGCGCCGCGCTGGCGGCGGCGGTGCAGGAAGCGATCACCGATGTGCTGGTCGCCAAATGTGTGCAGGCGCTCAAGCAAACCGGACTCTCGCGACTGGTCGTGGCGGGCGGCGTCGGCGCCAACCGTCATCTGCGTGCATCGCTGGTGAGCGCCTGTCAGCGCCGCAAGTATGAGGTGTTTTTTCCCGAGTTGAGCCTGTGTACCGATAACGGCGCGATGATCGCGCTGGCCGGGTTGCTCCGTTTGACTTCCGGGGTGTCCCCGAAAGTTGCCGGGGCTTTCTCGGTGAAACCGCGCTGGCCGCTTATTGACGTTTAGGCGACGCCTAGGCTTTCTTCTTACTGCCGATTTTGCTTTCCTGACCGGCCAGCAGTCGGCGCAGATTACCGGCGTGTTTGAGCAGCAGAATCCCGGCCATCAGGGTGACTGGAATAACGACCGGTGTCGGTAATCCCATGAAGACGGCATAGGCCGGCGCGAGCACAGCAGCGGTAATGGCCGACAACGACGAATAGCGCAGCGTAAACGCCATGAAGAGCCAGGTCGCCAGCGTGGCCAGACCGAGCGGCCAGTACAGCGCCAGCAACACACCGGCCGAAGTGGAGACGCCCTTGCCGCCCTTGAATCCGAGTGTCACCGGGAAGACGTGGCCCAAAAAAGCGACCAGCCCGATCCAGCCGAGCAGGTCGGCGGGTGTGCCGAGTAATGCGGCAAAGCCAATCGCGATCGCCCCTTTCGCCGCGTCGCCGACGAGCGTGAGCAGGGCGGCCAGCTTGTTACCGGTGCGCAGCACATTCGTCGCGCCAGGATTGCCCGAGCCGAAAGAACGTGGGTCGGCCAGACCGAAAGCTTTGGAAACAACCACGGCAAAGGGGATGCAGCCGATCAGGTAGGCGGCGATCATGCTGCCGATAAACAACGGTGCACCCGCTTCCTGGACGGGGAGAATCTGTGCGAGCAAATCAGGCGTCATATCAATCTCGTCAATCGGTGAGCGCGGCTGTCAGCTACAATGCGGCCGCAGCGTGCGTATTGTAGCGCGCGCCCATCGAACGATTTTGTGGCCATGGACATCATCTTTATCGAAGCGCTTCGCGTTGAAACCCTGATCGGCATCTATCCGCGCGAACGGATCGTGCCGCAGCCGGTCGTCATCGATCTCAAGATCGGTCACTCGACGGCAACGGCGGGGGCCAGCGACGATATCCACGACACGATTGATTACGCCGAAGTGGTTAGCCGGCTGCGCAGCGTATTGGCCGAGAAGCATTTTTTACTGCTGGAAAAACTCGCTGAGTTTGTCGCGACGTTGTTGCTGGAAGACTTTGGTGCGCAGTGGGTCCAGGTCTCGGTCGCCAAGCTGGGCATGATGCCGGGCGTGGC
>CAZSAE010000071.1:0-7135 GCA_964604765.1 uncultured Dechloromonas sp.
CGACCCATATGCGACATACATCGTCTTGGTGGGGTTACGGCAGATTTCTGACCCAAAGCTGACAATGCTTCATTGCTGCAAGCTGTCATGAGCAGGCAGCTATACACCTTTCCCAACTCGCTCAGCACCGCTAAGCCATTGCGCATCTAGAAGCTGCTCCGCCAAAGGGAAAAGCATGCGTTCTTCAAATCTGACATGATCCGCCAACAAGATGCCGAATTTTTTCAACGATTCTATGTCACCATTTCTGATTTCTATTATGAGACTGCGCAATGTTTGGTGCTCATCCAGCGTTTGCTGCACAAAAACTTTTGCCCCAAATTTCACCAATCTTGGCAAAAACTCCAGTTCCTCCGTCAGGAAGTGCGGCTCCAGTTCAGCAACGAAAAACTCCTGTACCAAATCAGCAAGCTCGTCTAATCTTGAGCAATCAGCGATTTCAATTTTCTTAGAAAGAACGAGCGCCTTATGGTGCTCACGGGACAGAGGCTGCAATCTCGAAGAACGCTTCATGATTTTATTTTCGGGGTTGATATTCGTAACCACTACCGAATGATTGAAACAGGCTAACCAACTGTGACAGCTGATGCTGTTTCGCCGTATTTAACGAAAGATCACTTTCGGCCACCTTGATCTCTGCTTCCAGTTTGGTTCGAATATCCGCCATACCGGACCGGTATCTCGCTAAGGATATCTGAGACTCTCTGTGCTGTGCCCTCGAAAATTCGACCCATTCTTCGTAATTCGTATTGGCGAATTGCATTCCGGTTAACTGATTGTCTACGTCAGCAAAGGCAGATATCACCGCCTTTTCATAATTCGCGTAAGCTGCTTTTTCGTCCTCTTTAGCAGATGCAATTGCAGCATATTTCTGAGGATTGAAAACATTCCCAGTTATAGAACCGCTGGCCATCCAAACGCCTCCGGAAGACGAAAACAAATTGGATAGCATCATTGAAGCACCGCCAAGGAGGCTCGTAATGGAGATGGTAGGAAAAAACGCTGCATTAGCCAGGCTGACTTGCGCACCAGTTTTTCGAAGGTTTGCTTCAGCCATCTGCATATCAGGGCGACTCCTAAGGGCACTTGATGGAAGCTCCTTCGGTATCAAAAGATTGGGGTCTACGTCCATAGGATTGCGAACTGTCTCCAATGGCGCGACATGTTTACCCATCAGCACACTTAGGGCATTCTCCAACGCCGAGATTTCCTCAATGTATTGATTTCTTTTCGTGTTCGCCTGTCTGAGGCGCCCTTCCAACTGGGCTACAGCTACCCCGTCCGCAGAACCACTGGAATAACGAACAAAAGTAGCCGCCTTATTTTTTTTAAAGAGTTCAATAAGATGTTCTTGCAATGCCAGATTACGTCTGGCGATAATCAGATTTAGATAACCTGCAGTTGTCTGGCCAATCAAAGTTACTCGTGCCGCGTAGTAGGCCGACTTTTGCATATCGAGGCTCGCCTGCGCAACTTTTGTCTGGTTTATCGTTTCGAAGATGTTCAAAGAATACTCAGGTGTAAAGCCTGCATATGCAACACTAAAATTTCCCAGTCCGTTCTGAAGGGCGCTGGACTGGCTCAGTCCACCTCGCGGTTGATAGGAAGTCTCAATACCACCAGCCCCCACACCCCCGGCTTGAATTCCCAACGTTGGTAACCATGCATACTGTGCCGCCTTTAATTGTGAACGGGCTTTCGCAATGTTTGCCAGCGCAATGCCAAGGTCTTTATTGGATGTCAAAACGTCATCAACAATCCGATCTAATTGGGGGTCATCAAGGCCTTTCCACCATGGATCGACTGCAAAATCGTTACCTCCCTCCGTGACGATCGTTCCATTGCGTGTCGCTGATGGCACGTTGTATTCCGGAACCTGCTCGTTGGGCAATAAACTGCACCCAGAGAGCATCAAAATGAGGGCTGTGTTCAGCGTGCACCGTGAAAACTTGTGGATCATAGGTATCAGTCGAGTGTCTTGTTAAATTTCTTGCTAGCAATCGTAATCAACACAGCTGCAATCAGGCACAGCATAAGGATGTCAGGCAACAGTGCCATGGCACCACTTGCCTTGAGCAATACGCCACGAGTGATGCGCATAAAATATGTCATTGGGAGTATTGAGCCAATTGCTCGAGCCCACGCCGGCATTCCGTAAAACGTGAAAACGTAGCCCGTGAGAAACATCGATGGCAATTGAAAAAAGATGCTCAGTTGCATTGCCTGCATCGCGGTTTTGGCAAAGGTCGAAAAAATCATTCCAACCATCAAACTTGCTACGATGAACGGCGCACTGGCTACGTATAGCAGCAGCAGACTTCCCTCCACGGGTAGATCAATCAGAAGCTTTCCTAGAACTAGGATAGTCGTCAGCTGAGCATAGCCTAGTGCCACATATGGGATGATCTTACCCAGAATAATTTCAGTCGGCTTTAGTGGGGTCGTTAACAACAATTCCATAGTTCCCGACTCGCGTTCTGACGTAATTGCCGTTGATGTAATCATCACCATGGTCAGTGTTAAAAGGACACCGATAAGGCCAGGGACGATATCGAAAGCGCTGTTGTTCGTTTCGTTGTAAATCTGATGGACGTTCAGGCTCACCGTTCTTTCAGGTTGGGGGGGTGTTCGCAAGCCACGATTGGAAAATTCCTGAACAACCCTATCCACCATCGGCTGCAGATGATTGACTGCGCTTAGGCTGTTGCCCGGGTCAGATCCATCGACTTCAACCAAAATCTGGGGATTTTTGCCCTTGATAAAATCTGTCGTGAAGTTTCCGGGGAAAGTGATCACATATATCAAACTACCATTTGAAAGCCCGTTGTCCGCTGTCGATTCGCTCGCGTCTGGATCAGTAATTTTGAAGTACCCCGTTGCCCCCATACTGGCGACGATTGAGCGAGTCAATGGGCTTTGGTCGTAGTTAACAATTGCTGTAGGAAGATTCTTAGGGTCCAGTTTTATAGCGAATCCGAAGATCATCAACATCATCACAGGCAAAAAAATCAGCAATGCGATAGTGCCTCGATCCCGACGGATGAGTGTAAATTCTTTATGCATCAACCCCATAATCCGACGGGTCGAGTAGCCCCTTTTTGAAAAAGTATTCATGATGTTACGAAATCAGCCCCACAAAAACTTCCTCAAATGTAGGCACTGCGCTCACGAAACGAGCTTCGGGATAAGTCACATCAATCTGTTTGAGAGTCTCGACGTCCCGTGACGAAATTCTCAGCTGATTATTAATGAAGCTGGTCATTACTGCAGGATATGAACGCTCTATAGCCATCGAAAGGTTTGCTTGTGTCTGGCGCTCGCTATGGCTGACATAACTTACGATTTCAGAAAATGGAATGATTCCTGAGGTACTCCCCGTGTAGAGCAGATTGCCCATGTGGATATAAG
The DNA here is from genome assembly GCA_964604765.1 of uncultured Dechloromonas sp. Lineage (GTDB taxonomy): Bacteria > Pseudomonadota > Gammaproteobacteria > Burkholderiales > Rhodocyclaceae > Fluviibacter. The sequence continues at coordinate 3,409 of CAZSAE010000071.1, forward strand.
CTAAATTCGTGCACTTCTCCGCTTCATCCATATAGTGGGTGGTAACCAGGATAGTTGTTCCTTTTCTGATGGCGATGTCATGCAGATAATCCCAAAACTCCTTTCTGGCCTTCGGATCCACCCCGGCAGTTGGTTCGTCTAGAAAGAGAAGTTCCGGCTCATGCAGCAGGCAACTAGCCAAGGACAGTCGTTGACGCCACCCACCCGACAGCTGCTTGGCTCTTAAATTTCTGTATGGCGCTAACTGCAGATATTCGATCAATTCATCGACTTTATTATCCAAATCATCCAACTGATAAACTTCGCCGATAAAGTTTAGATTTTCTTCGACGGTCAATTGATCGTATAGGCAGAATTTCTGCGCCATATACCCGATACGATCACGGATTCTTCCGCTTTCGGATGAGATATCTAGGTCAAGGCATTTCCCGGACCCGCTTGTGGGGATCAATAACCCGCAAATCATGCGTATGGTTGTAGTCTTGCCGCTGCCATTTGAGCCAAGAAAACCAAAGACAGAACCACGTGGCACTTGCAACGATAAATTATTCACGACAGTTCTATCACCAAATTTCTTGGATAGATTCTGAATGTCAATGGCTAGGCTAGTCATTAACCTGGCTCACAGTCACGGGTTGGCCTAGGTGCATGCTTACAAGATCAGGAGCATCTGGCCGGGCAGCAATCTTGAAGACGAGCTTTTTTCGTTCTTCCCTTGAGAATATGATGGGTGGCGTGTATTCAGCCTGATTGGAGATATAAGTGACGGTCGCAATGTAGCTGTCGGGCACGCCAGTCGTACTGATTGCGACCTTTTGCCCTACCTTATAGCTGCTGAGCTCCTTTTCGGAGACAAAGAATGTGATTTTCAACGAACTAGGTGTAATCAGCGCCAGGATAGGCTGACCGGGCTGCATAAATTCGCCAGGCATCGCAAATGTATCGAATACGAGGCCTTCGGCCGGAGCTACGCCTTCTTTTTCACTTTTTTGCCATTCTGCCTTCTTAGTCAGCGCATCTGAGGCAGCTATCCTGGCTTCAAGGCTGGCCTTTTGCTTATTAAGCACTTCAAGATTCTTTCCGGCATTTTCTAAATCATCAATGCTGCTTGCGTCACTTTTGCGCATGATCTTCTGTCGTTTTAGCAACGCCGCTGCGTACTTGATTTGATCATTCAGACCTTCCAGCTCTGCTTTAAGAGCGCTCGTGTTTAATTTGTCATGTTCAGCGCTTAGAGCTTCAGGCGTTGGATCTACCTGAAAAACAGCTTGCCCTGACTCAACTTTCGAACCTCTTTCCACCAATAGTTTCTGCACACGTCCTGCATAACTGCTGGACAGATAAGTCATGTCAGTATCAACGTAGCCGCTCACATTTGATGCCGACTTGCCACATGCAGAAAGCAAGATCGCACCTGCGAGCAGCATGACGGCGTTTCGGCCTATGTATTTTTGCATTTGGAATGGTTGGCTCATTTAATTTATGTCTTATCAGTCTCATGCAAGTCTGCGGTTTGTATCATTGGCGCATCTTCCCTAAATCGCGTTTCCAAATGCTGACAATCTCGTGTCAGTTTGTTTCAATATGTTTCAGGAACCACCAAACATCGAATACTTCAGATAAGCTGTTCAAGGTAAACTTCCGCGTATGGCTCGGCCGCAGCAGTTGCGGAGCCTAATTTCCAATGCCGAATACTGTTGTATCTATGGGGAACCCTAAAAGACCACTTGTTCTTGTCATAGACGATGACCCTGATCTCCGCAATTTGCTGAGTGACTACCTCTCTATGAACGATTTTGATGTGCTAGCCGTTCAAGATGGGCAAAACATGAAGAAGGTCATGAGCGCCCACTCACCAGACATTATTGTTCTTGATTTGATGTTGCCTGGTGAAGATGGACTAACTCTCACCCGTTATCTGAAGCAAACGCACAACCAGCCGGTTCTGATGCTTTCGGCTCGAGGCGATGATGTCGATCGCATTGTGGGCCTCGAAGTCGGTGCCGATGACTATCTCGCCAAACCATTCAATCCCAGAGAATTGCTGGCACGAATTAGGGCGTTGCTTAGACGCACTACCCAGAGCATTCCAGAAAATGGAATGGCTGCCACTACGGACTATAGGTTTGGGATTTTCAGACTAGATCTTGCGGGTAGACGGTTATTGCGCGGCAACGAAGAGGTTCATTTGACCTCTGGAGAGTTCGATCTGTTATCAGTGTTTACTAAAAGGCCTAATCGTGTTTTGTCACGAGATCAACTCATTGAACTGCTAAAAGGCTACGATCGCGACGCATTTGACCGGAGTATCGATATTCGCATTACTCGCCTACGCCACAAAATCGAAAATGACCCAAGCTCGCCCATTCATATACGCACAGTGAGAGGCGAAGGGTATCTCTTTAACCCCGCAAACTAGGAGCCATTTTGGCCATAAGCCTTGCGCGGCAGAACACCCTGCTTCTTGCAGCTGCCATTTTTCTGGTAGAAATGATCGTCGTCGCAGCGATGTTCATCTTCCTACTAATACCAATAGGCAAGCGTACTTCTGACGATCTTGCCGGCCTGATGGTCCTGTCAGCCCAGACATGGGCTGAACTGTCAGGCACTCGAAAGATTACATTCGAGAAGGAGCTTCTTGCCAGCCATTCGATTGCGCTTAACCCACAGGCTATCGATACGACCAATCATCTATGGCGCCCTCCTTACGTTGATTATCTTGAGGATGCTTTATCGCATCGATTGGGACACAAGGTGCACCTCATAGAATCCGAAAAGAATAGTCAGACATGGTTCTGGGCCAATCTCCCGGCGGGTCATCAAGAAGTAGCTATTGGCATAACGGCAGAACGCATCAGCGTGCAACCAGTTTCAGCCATTCTTATCTCAGTGATCTTGGGATTGCTGATGGCTATACTCGTCGCACAGGCGTTGGCCAAGCGGGTTACTGCTCCATTGGCAAAATTCGAAAATGCTGTAGTTCAGTTAGGTAAAGGCAGATTTCTTAAGCTACAGCCAGACAAGTGGCCAAGTGAATTGCAAGATTTAGCTGATCGGTTCAACGCAATGTCGGCACAAATTGATCAATTAATGACTGCTCGTACGACGCTTCTTGCAGGAATTTCTCACGATCTCCGCACACCGCTATCCCGTATGTTGCTGGCACTTGAAATGCTGAAGAAATCGCCTTCTGAACAGCTCATCAATCGAATGGAGACAGACATTTCGGTCATGAGTCGACTCATAAGCTCGGTATTAGACATAGCCCGTGGACTGCAAGATGAAAAGCCGACTGAAATAAACGTGCTGGAACTTTTCTCTGAATTGGCGGAACAATCGGGGAAATCAAACCGAATCAGCTTAATCTGCCCGGAATCTTGTAAATTGCAGCTGCCCGCACACTCTCTGCGCAGAGCATTGAGTAACTTGCTCGAAAACGCCTTGAGATATTCATCAGGCCCTATCGAATTAGTCTTCACAGCGAGTGAACGGTTGCTTCATATCGGCGTTCTTGATCGTGGGCCAGGCATCCCACCGGAGCAAACCGACAAGGTCCTCCTTCCGTTTGCTCGCCTCGAAAACTCCAGATCGCCAATGACCGGGGGCTCAGGACTGGGCTTGGCAATCGTTCATGAATTAGCTAAAGCCAACCATTGGGAGATTCGACTCAACCCCCGGATCAATGGCGGTTTAGAGGCCTGGTTGGATATTGAAAATGTACCGATAA
>CAZSAE010000072.1:0-3316 GCA_964604765.1 uncultured Dechloromonas sp.
GAAGGCAAGGGCAAGATCGTCGACTGGTTGACGGATAACGCAGGCGGCGTTGTGCGCTTTCAGGGCGGACACAATGCCGGCCATACGCTGGTCATCGGCGAAAAAGAATACAAGCTCAATCTCGTGCCATCCGGCATCGTGCGTGACGGCGTGCACTGCTTCATCGGCAACGGCGTCGTGCTCGACATCCATCACCTGCTCAGCGAAATCGCCACGCTGGAGGCCGATGGCCTGAAAGTCCGTGGTCGCCTGACGATTAGCCCGGGCTGCCCGGTCATTCTGCCGTATCACTCGGCGCTGGATCGCGCCCGCGAAGCCAAGCGTTGCAACGATACCAAGATCGGCACCACCGGCAAGGGCATCGGCCCGACTTACGAAGACAAAGTCGCGCGTCGTGCGCTGCGCGTTTACGACCTGTTCCATCCGGAAACGCTGTCGACGAAGCTGACCGAACTGCTCGATTATCACAACTTCGTGCTGACCCAGTATCTGGGTGCCGAACCGCTGGATCATGCAACGATTCTGGCGCAGGCGCTGGCCGATGCCGAGCAGATCAAGCCGCTGGTCGGCGATGTATCCGCCGCACTCTACGCCGCCAACAAGGCGGGGCAGAACCTGCTGTTCGAAGGGGCTCAGGGCACCTTGCTCGACATCGACCACGGCACCTATCCGTTCGTGACCTCGTCGAACTGCGTGGCCGGCCAGGCAGCCGCCGGGAGCGGCGTTGGCCCGGGCATGCTGCAGTACATCCTCGGTATCACCAAAGCCTATACGACGCGCGTGGGCGGCGGCCCGTTCCCGAGCGAGCTGGATATCGATACCGAAGGTACGCCGGGTTACCAGATGTCGACCGTCGGTCGTGAATTTGGCACCGTCACTGGTCGTAAACGTCGTTGCGGCTGGTTTGATGCTGCCGCGTTGCGTCGCTCGGCCATGATCAACGGCCTGACCGGTCTGTGCATCACCAAACTGGACGTGCTCGACGGCATTAAGGAACTGAAGATCTGTACTGGTTACAAGCTGGACGGCCAAACGCTCGATCTGCTGCCGCTTGGCGCGGACGATGTCGCGCGTTGCGAACCGATCTACGAAAGCATGCCGGGCTGGTCGGAAACGACCTTCGGCGCCAAGCGCTGGGATGATCTGCCGCTGGCCGCTCAGAACTATCTGAAACGGCTGGAAGAACTGACCGGCGTGCCGGTGGCGATTGTGTCCACCGGGCCGGAGCGCGATGAAACCATTGTTCGCGTTCACCCGTTTGCCTGATTGAAAAAAACTGAGCCCGCAGATGCGGGCTCAATGTCATGGTCGATCCGGCTTGTGTTTTGCGGGATCGGCGCCATTTAACAGCAACGCCATAAGATTAACAAAATTAACGTACCAACAAGATCGTCAAAGCGCCAAAACAAAAAACCCGCACAGGGCGGGTTCAATGTTTTCGTTGGTGCCCAGGAGAGGACTCGAACCTCCACGGAGTTACCCGCTAGTACCTGAAACTAGTGCGTCTACCAATTCCGCCACCTGGGCAGGTGCGAAGAGACAGAATTATAGATGAAAGCATGAAAATGTCAAAGACTTCCAAGCGGAACAGTCCCGGGCTCGCCAAAGTAAGGCGCCAGGACCCGCATTACGAACGCGAGCGGCAAAAATACGAAAACCCGCTGCCGTCGCGCGAATATGTGATCAGTATCCTGCATAGTGCAGGCCGGCCGGTCGACGAATATGAGCTCGCGCAGAAGCTCGCCATCACGGATCAGGAACTGGAGGCGTTCGAACGCCGCATCCGCGCCATGGAGCGCGAAGGCCAGCTCATGCGTAACCGCAAGGGCGCGCTGATTCTGCCGACCAAGGCCGATCTGATTGCCTGTCGCATTGAAGGTCACCCGGATGGCTTCGGTTTTGCCCGTCCGGAAACCTCGATCGGCCGTGACAAGAGCGCCGACATCTTTCTGGATAACCGCCAGATGGAAAAAGCCTTGCATGGCGATCGTGTGCTGGTGCGCGTCACCGGCAAAGATCGTCGCGGCCGCCCGGAAGGCAGTATCGTCGAAGTCACCGAGCATGCCAATAGTGAGGTGGTCGGCCGTGTCTTCGACGAATATGGCGTGCGTTATGTCGTGCCCGAAGACCGTCGATTGCATACGCGCATCGTCATTGCACCGGAGCCGGTGGTCGCGGGTAAGCGCCCGCGTAAACCCAAAAACGGTGAGTCAACCGTGCAACCCGGCCAGGTCGTTGTCGCAGAAATTCTGGAACAACCGGGCAAGCGGACGCTGCCCGTAGGGCGGATCAAGGAAGTCCTCGGCAACTATGCCGACCCGGGTATGGAAATTGAAATCGCCCTGCGCAAACATGATCTGCCCTTCGAGTTTCCGCAAGCGGTGCTCGATGAGGCCGCAAAGCTACCCGAAGAAGTCATCGTCGAAAAAGATCTCGGCAAGCGCGAAGACTTGCGCGATATTCCGCTGGTGACCATTGACGGTGAAACTGCCAAAGATTTTGATGATGCGGTGTTTGCCGAAGCGTTGCCCAAAGGCAAAGGTTGGCGTCTGGTCGTGGCCATTGCCGACGTGTCGCATTACGTCCTGCCGAATTCGCCACTGGATAAGGAAGCGTACTCGCGAGGCAACTCGGTGTATTTTCCGCGTCGGGTCATTCCCATGCTGCCGGAAAAGCTCTCGAACGGTTTGTGTTCACTGAATCCCGATGTCGATCGACTGGCCATGGTCTGCGATGCACAGGTCAATGCCGACGGCGAAGTGACCCAGTACCGTTTCTATCCGGCCGTTTTCCAGTCGCGCGCACGGCTGACCTATAACCAGGTCTGGGGTTGGCTGTCTGGCGAAGTCGCGCCGACAACGCCGGTGCATCAGGCGGTACAGCCACAACTGCATACCTTGTATGCGTTGTTCAAAGCGCTGCATGCCGCCCGCGAGAAACGCGGCGCCATCGATTTCGATACTGTCGAAACGCAGATGCGATTCAACGAGCAAGGAAAAATCGAAGCCATCGTTCCGGTTATCCGTAACGATGCGCACCGCCTCATCGAAGAGTGCATGCTCGCCGCAAACGTCTGTGCCGCCGATTTTCTGGAGAAGAAAAAACAGCCAGGACTGTTCCGGATTCACGGCACGCCTAGCCCCGAGAAACTGCAGGCACTGCGCGACTTCATGAAAGAGTTTGGTCTGGGTCTGGAAGGCGGCGATTCGCCCACCGGCAAGGATTACGGCAAGCTGCTCGATCAGATTCGTGAGCGCCCGGATTTCTCGTTGCTACAGACCATACTGTTGCGTTCGATGCAGCAAGCGATCTATAG
>CAZSAE010000072.1:3416-7023 GCA_964604765.1 uncultured Dechloromonas sp.
AAGTGCTACTACATGCAGGATCGTATCGGCGAGGTGTTCGACGGCACCGTGTCCGGGGTCACTGCTTTTGGCGCTTTTGTGACGCTGGATCAGGTGTACGTCGAAGGCCTAGTGCATATTTCGGAACTAGGTTCGGACTATTTCCATCACGACCCGATTCGTCATTGCCTGATCGGCGAACGCACGAAACAGCAGTACCGCGTCGGCGATCGTCTGCGCGTCAAACTTGTTCGCGCGGATTTGGAAAGCAATCGTATTGATTTCGTGCCGGCCACCGCGACCGATGAAGCCGTGCAGGCAGAAGCAGGTGCGGGCGCCAAGATTGCCGGAGAGCGAGATGCGCTCGCGTTGGCACGTAGCCGCAAAACGGGACGCCCGCTGGCGGTTGAGCGTCATCTGCTCGAAGTCGAGTTGACCAAAGCTCAGGAAGCGCCGCGCAAGAAGCCGGTCGTCAGCGGGCATGTGGGAACGCCTGCCGGTAAATCGCGGGTGCTGGGTCGGCAGAAACCGAGCGGACACCGCAGTCAGGCCGATCGGAAAACAGGTTTTTCTGCCAAAACGGGTTCGAAAGCCAAACCGACCAAAAGCGTAAAATCCGTTGACACCACCAAGGCTCCCGCTAAAGCGTCGGCCAAGGCAAAAACGAAAACAACGGCGAATCCGGTGGCCAAGCAAAAGGCCAAAGCCCGCAACACTAACAACCGCACGCGTCGAGCCAAAGCATGAGCAGCAATACCCGACTGATTCACGGATTCCATCCGATCATGGCGCGTCTGCGCCATGATCCTGACAGCGTGAAGGAAATCTATCTGGACGCCAATCGTCAGGATCGTCGCGTTAAGGATCTGTTGCGCCTGACCGAGCAGGCTGGCGCACGGGTGGTTCAGGTCGAGCATGCGCGCATTGAAGGCATGGCACCGAACGCCCGCCATCAAGGCGTTGTGGCACGCGTCGACAGCCGTCAGAAAGCGATTCACTTGGACGATGTGCTCGATACGTTGGAAGAACCGCCGTTCTTGCTCGTGCTCGATGGCATTACCGATCCGCGTAATCTGGGCGCCTGCTTGCGCGTCGCCGATGCAGCGGGTGTGCACGCCGTGATCGCGCCGAAGGATCGTGCGGTCGGTTTGACCGATGTCGCCATGAAGGCGGCTTCGGGTGCTGCCGAAACCGTGCCGTACATCATGGTCACGAATCTGGCGCGCACGCTGCGCGAGCTCAAGGAACGCGATATCTGGGTCATCGGTACGGCGGGCGAAGCCAGCGAAGATCTCTATACGGCTTCATGGCCGGTGGCCACTGCCTGGGTCATGGGCGCCGAAGGTGATGGTATGCGTCGCCTGACGCGCGAGACCTGCGATGCACTGGTGCACATTCCCATGGGTGGCTCGGTTGACAGCTTGAACGTCTCGGTCGCGGCAGGCGTTTGCCTGTTCGAGGCGGTACGCCGCCGTCGGGCCTAAACGCTGATCTAACGCCCCGCGCCACTTCGGGCGTGATCGATGTCCGCCGGATTCTTCTCGTCGCTATAAATCCGGGCTGTCGGATTGCTCGTGCCATTGCGGCAGAGCACTTCCACATTGGCGAGTGGCCGGTCCTTATGCAGGATTTCGACGGCGCAACGGCCATAAACCGACTCGATGGTGGCTAATACATTGCGGGCGTAATCGCTGGACAGCCGGCTGTCCAGAATCAGATTAGCCAACATCACGCCATCCGGCTTGAGAGCGCTACGCGTGTCACGCCAGAATTCGCGGGTGACCAAATGGCTGGGAATGTTGTGGTGCGAGCTATAGACGTCGACGACGACTGCATCGAAGCGCGAGGTGTGGTTATGCGCGGTCTTGGCGACAAAGTGGCGGGCGTCATCCACAACGAAAACCCCGTGAATGGGCTCGTGCAGAAATTGTTTTTCGGCGATACTGCGGATGGCCGGATCGATATCGACGTAGGTATAGCGATTGCTTGGCTCCCGGTGCGACAGCGTGAAACCACCGGCACCCAGCACCAGAATATCCCGATCATGAAACTTGAGATCCTGTAACAGGGTGCGGCGCAAATAGTCGATATAGCGCGCATAGCGCGGCGGATTGCCATCACCGAGCAGGGATGCCGTCGAGCTGTTGACGCGGAAAACACGCGTCGCATCGCCATCTGCAGTGGCGGTTTCCAGAATGGTGTAATCAGCATAGGCCGTTTCGGTGCTGTCGGTGCTGCTACCAAGTAACGGTAGACGTAATGCCGGCAGATTGGGCACGGCGATCAACAGGACACCCAGCATGAACGTCGCTACATACCGTGTCGTCTGACCGGGTGTCGATATGCCCAGGATCAGAACGCCGATCAAGAGCAACGCGGCACACAGGAGGACGGCGGCAGAAATACCGAACCACAGCATCACGAGCAAGGAGAGTCCGAGCGAACCCAGAAAGGAGCCTAACGTTGACCAATAGAGGGCGAGCCCACTGGCTTCGCCGGTGCGCTGCGTCTGCATCAGATTGGTCAGCGCCGGTACTGTTTGGCCCAGCAGCCAGGCTAACGGACAGAGAATGCCGCCGATCAGAATCGTATAAGCGAACCATACCGGCTCGACATGGGCAAACAGGGCGCTGACGAAGGGCGTGGAGAAGCCGATGCCAAGCAATACGGCCGAAATAAGAAAGTTGCGAGCGACAATGGCCAAATAGCGATCGCTGATGCGGGCGCCGGCCGCGTAGCCGAGCGCCAGGGCGAGCAGAAAAAAACCAATAGTTGGTGCTGTAACGACGATGGCGCTGCCGACATATGGGACCAGTCGTCGCAGCGCGATGATCTCGGCGCCGAGGGAACAGAAGCCCTCGATAAAAACAATAACCGGGATCAGCAGTGCAGACATGCCCCGATCTTACAGGAGCATGCCGGCACCCACCGTATTGTTGGTTGCTTCGTCGATCAGGATGAAGGCACCGGTGTTGCGGTTCTGCGCATAGGCATCACAGCAGATCGGTTGTGCCAGGCGCAGATTAATGCGGGCGATGTCATTCATCTGCAGTTGCGTCGGTGCCGCATCTTCGGCCAGTGTATTGATATCCAGACGGAATGGAATATCGGCAATCTTGGCCTTGACCGTGCGCGTCGTTTGGCGCAGCGCGTAGGTGCGCGCACGATCCAGAGGTGTTTCCGACAGCCAGCAGACCATGGCCTGGGCTTCTTTCACCACCTGCGGTGCGGTGTCCGGATGTGCCAGCATATCGCCACGCGAGATATCGATCTCATCAGCCAGGCGAATCGTCACCGATTGTTCGGCCACACCTTCGTTGAGGTCGACGCCACCGATTTCAATATGCGTGACCTTGCTGCGCTGGCCCGACGGCAGGGCAACGACTTCATCGCCCGGACGCACGACGCCGGAACTGATGCGTCCCATGAAACCACGGTAGTCGTGCAATTCGGGGTTGGCCGAATCCTGCGGGCGGCACACCAGCTGCACTGGCATACGGAACACTTCATGATGTGTCGGCGTTTCGCTATGGCTGGTGCCGGCGCTTTCCAGGATTTCCAGCAGCGTTGGACCTTCGTACCAGCGCATGGCGTCACCACGATCAACGATCATGTCGCCCTCCAGCGC
>CAZSAE010000073.1:0-3647 GCA_964604765.1 uncultured Dechloromonas sp.
AGTCGATCTGTTCAACTTTTTCTGCCGAGAAACGACAGAACTTGCGGCGCTTGAAAAGACCGCCGCCACGATTGCGCTTGTTGCGCTCGTCTTTCTTCTTGGTGTTGTTTGTACGTCCAACCATGATGGTTCCTTCAGAGTAATTTTAGAATTCGAGGGTGTCGAGGTGCAGAATCAGTTGACGACTCTTCAGGCTTTTCGCGGCGAGGAAGCCGGTGGCCTTGAGCGAGGTTCCGATCGTTGCGGCGGCGAGCTGGTGAGCCAGATTGCCAAGCGCTTTAACCGGGACTTCACAGGTGACCTGGCGTTTCAGTCCGGCTTCCTGCTGTTCCGAGTGGTGCCCTAGCGTCGCTTCCGTTACCGGAATGCCTGCCGGTGTGTACCGAACTGGCTGAACGCTAAGGAGTTGCCCGGTGAGCTGAACCCGATTGATCTCCAGAGTCTGCGTCAATGCTGCTACGTCGTCCGGTATGGCTTAGGCAGGGGTCGCTTCCGCCGCAACCGGCTTGGCTTTCTCTTCCTTCGTCATCGGCGACGGCTCGGTGATGGCGCGCTTCTGCTTCATGGTCAGATGACGCAGCACGGCATCGTTGAACTTGAAGGCGTGCTCAAGTTCGGCCAGTGTTTCGCCGTTGCACTCGATGTTCATCAGAACGTAGTGGGCCTTGTGCACCTTGTTGATCGGGTAAGCCATCTGACGGCGGCCCCAATCTTCCAGACGGTGGATCACGCCGTTCTGGCCGGTGATCAGCGTTTTGTAACGCTCAACCATCGCCGGCACCTGTTCGGACTGATCCGGGTGGACGATGAATACGATTTCGTAATGGCGCATGTAGACTCCTTTTGGCTAATACCCCCCGCCATGCGAATGCGGTGGGGCAAGGTGGAAAACCAGAGATTCTATAACAGAATCAAGGCGAAAGCCAGCCCCGAGCTTCTTTGTCGGGCAAGGATCGGCCACGAAGGGCCGACCACCTTGGTTACAACCAGTCGGACTCGTTCTGCAGCCGGGTACTGCCCTGCAGGGCTTTCTGCACAACGTTTCGGTTTAGGTCCGGCGCAAAATCCTCAATAAAGTCATACTCATAGCGGCGCAGCAAGGCCCCACGCCGAATGCCGACGTAGGTGGTATTGGCCGGGAAAAGATGGCGCGCCCGGATCATGCGCAAACCAGCGGGAGGATCACGCTGAGCGTCATAGGCATGCTCGGCGATGATGCCGACCCCCATCCCGAGGCCAACGTAGGTTTTGATAACGTCCGCATCGAGTGCATCCAGTACGATCCTCGGTGTCAGCCCCTGCCGCTCGAACAGGCTGTCCAGCCGAATACGCCCCGCGACCCCGCGCACGTAGGTGATGAGCGGGAAAGCGGCCAAGTCGGTCAGACTCATGTCCTTTTGCTTGAGCAGTGGGTGTCCTTCGGGCACGACCAACGCGTGGTGCCACTGGCGACAAGGTAAAGCGACTATTCCCGGCGCATCCTTGAGCGACTCGGTCGCAATCGCCAGATCGACATCGCCACGCACCAGCCACTCGGCAAACTGGTCGGGCATGCCCTGGTGCAGGGTCAGGGTGACATCGGGATAGCGCTCGCGGAATCGGGTTACCGCCTCCGGTAACGCGTAACGCGCCTGGGTATGCGTGGTGGCGATGACCAGCGCACCATGCTGACCCTGCGTGTAATCATCGACATAACGCTTGAGGTTATCGGCTTCGGCCAGAATGCGGCGGGCATGCGCCAACACCTGACCACCGGCTTCGGTCACCCCGGTCAGTCGTTTACCGACGCGCTCGAAAATAACGACGCCCAGATCGTTTTCCAGTTGTTTGATCTGCTTGGACACGCCGGGCTGCGAAGTAAACAGCGCCTCAGCGGCTTCGGACACATTGAATCCACGCTGCGCGACTTCGACCAGGTAACGGAGTTGTTGCAACGTCATGGAAGCCCTCTGCTCATTCCTTATAGTTATAGCATTCTAACCATATATTCTTTTATGTTGGATTGCGTGCTGTTAGCATGGCGTCCTCTGTGGATATTGCAGCGCACCCTAATGGACTTTCTGTACACCGCTTCGGGCTTTTTTGTCGGACTCATCGTCGGGATGACGGGGGTCGGTGGCGGCTCGCTCATGACGCCCCTGCTGGTGTTGCTGTTCGGCGTTTCACCGGCCACGGCGGTGGGCACCGATCTGCTTTACGCGGCGCTAACCAAAGCCGGCGGCACCGTAGCGCACGGCCGCAAGGGGCATGTGGACTGGCAGATCGTCGGTCGCCTGGGCGCCGGCAGCATTCCGGCGGCGGGACTCACGCTCTATGTGCTGTCGCAACTGCCGGGACACGGCAAGGAAGTCGGCCAGGTCATGGCGGTGGCACTGGGATTTGCGCTGTTCCTGACCGCTGCGGCGATTTTCCTGCGTGAAAAATTGCTGCGCTACGCCCGCCACCATGAAGACTCCTTCATCCACCACCATGTCGGCTGGGTGACGGTGCTGGTCGGCGTCATTCTCGGCGTACTCGTCACGATTTCTTCCGTGGGAGCTGGTGCGCTGGGCGTCACCGCCCTCTTCTTTCTTTACCCGCGTCTGGGTACCCTGCGCATCGTGGCCAGCGACATCGCTCACGCTGTGCCGCTCACCGCAGTCGCCGGCATTGGCCACTGGTATCTGGGCAGCGTCGACTTCAGTCTGCTGGGCGCCTTGCTACTCGGCTCGCTGCCCGGCATCTGGATCGGCAGCCATATCGCCAGCAAGGTACCTGAGAAATTTCTGCGCAGCTTGCTGGCGACCATGCTGGTCATCATCGGCACCAAGCTGGTGATGTCCTGAACTCAAAATAACATTCGCCCCAGAGAGAACCGCTATGTACCGTTACGATGACATCGACCGCGCCATGGTGAAAGCCCGAGTTGCGCAGTTTCGTGACCAGACAAACCGCTGGCAAGCCGGTGAATTGAGCGACGACGAATTTCGTCCGCTGCGCCTGCAGAATGGTTTGTATATGCAGCGCTACGCGCCGATGCTACGCATCGCTGTCCCGTACGGCATGCTCTCGTCGGCCCAACTGCGTGTTTTAGGTGCGATTGCGCGCGAAGAAGATAAGGGCTACGCGCACTTCACCACACGCCAGAATCTGCAATACAACTGGATCCCCATGGCACGCGTACCGGATGTGCTGGAACGTCTGGCCGAGGTAGAGATGCACGCCATCCAGACCTCGGGCAACTGTATCCGTAACGTGACCAGCGATCAGTTCGCCGGCATCGCGCCGGACGAAGTCGTCGACACGCGTCCACTGTGTGAAATCATCCGGCAGTGGAGTACCTTCCATCCGGAGTTTGCCTTCCTGCCCCGTAAGTTCAAGATCGCCGTACACGGTGCCGAGCGTGATCGCGCCGTGGTGCAGGTCCACGACATCGGTCTTCATCTCTATCGAGATGAGAGCGGCGACATCCTCGCCCGCGTTTGGGTAGGTGGCGGTCTGGGCCGTACGCCGATTCTGGGTGAAGTGATTCACGACGCATTACCGTGGCGTCATCTGCTGTCGTACATGGAAGCGATCATCCGCGTCTATAACCTGGAAGGCCGGCGCGACAACCCTTACAAGGCACGCATCAAGATTCTGGTGAAGGCGCTGGGCATCGATGAATT
>CAZSAE010000073.1:3747-6936 GCA_964604765.1 uncultured Dechloromonas sp.
ATTTCCGGTTGCATGAACGCCTGTGGCCACCATCACGTCGGCCACATCGGCATACTCGGCGTCGATAAGAATGATGAAGAGTGGTATCAGGTAACCATCGGTGGCCGCCAGGGCAACGACACGCGCCTCGGCAAGGTCATCGGCCCGTCGTTCGCCGCCGCCGATATGCCGGATGTGGTGACCAAACTGCTCGAAACGTACGTCAGCCTGCGCGAACCCGAAGAATGCTTTGTCGACACAGTGGTTCGCGTCGGTATCGATCCGTTCAAGACCAGCGTTTATGGAGATTCGGCGAAAGGCCGACTGAATAAGAACAAGGAGGCCGCCCATGGCTAATATCCTGAAAAATGGCCAGGTGCATCACGATGACTGGCAGGTGCTGCGCCCAGAGGCCGAAGCTGATTTCGCCACGCTGAGCGTGCCGGCCGGTCAATGGCTGGTGCCATTTGCACTTTGGCAGGCACAAGAAGACACGTTGAAATCACGCAGCGACATCGGTGTCTGGTTATCGCCGAACGACGATCTGGTTGAGGTGGCCAAGCACTTCAGCCAATGGCCGCTGGTCGCGATTGATTTCCCGAAATTCACGGACGGCCGTGGTTACTCGATCGCCTGGCGTCTACGTAATCACTACAACTACGAGGGCGAATTGCGCGCTATCGGCAATGTGCTGGTCGATCAGTTGTTCTTCATGCTGCGAGTCGGTTTCGATACGCTAGCGCTCGACCCGAAGGTATCTGCCGCTACGGCCGAGAGTCGTCTGACGCCCTTCCCCGACGCGTATCAAGGTTCGACTGATAATCCGCAGCCACTGTTCCGCCGCACGGATCGAGTGCTTCAAGGCGCGCGCTGATGAGCAGCTCGAGCATTTCCACTAGCGCCACCACCTCCCCGATCGGGCAGCCTAGCGTGGCGAAACGTCCGGCCCCCGATGCCGCCCTCGTCGCCGCTGTTGCCGAAAAATCGGCGCTGGTGATGGCACGTCTGAACACGATCATCGATCGCCACCCGAACGTCGTGCTGGCCAACAGCCTGGGCGCCGAAGACATGGTGCTGGTCGACATGATCGGCAAGGACAATCTGCCGATCGGTATCTTCACGCTGGACACGGGACGGCTCAACGAAGAAACCTACGCGCTATTAGCGCAGGTGCAAAAGCATTACCCGAACTGTAGTTTCCAGATCATGACACCCGATTACAAGCTGCTGGAGCCCTGGGTACGTGAACACGGCATCAACGGGTTCTATGACTCGGTCGAGAACCGCAAGGCCTGCTGCCAGATTCGTAAACTCGAACCGCTTTCCCGCGCCCTCAAAGGCAAGGATGCCTGGATTACCGGTCTGCGCGCCGCACAGTCGGTGACGCGCCAGAACATGAACTGGGAAGAGTTCGACTCACTGAATAATCTGCAGAAGTTCAATCCGCTGATCGAATGGTCGGAAAAAGAGATCTGGGCCTACATCGATCTGCACAAAGTGCCCTACAACGCCTTACATGATCGTTTCTACCCGTCGATCGGATGCGCCCCCTGCACGCGCGCCATCACGCCGGGCGAGGATGTTCGCGCGGGTCGCTGGTGGTGGGAAAACCCCGAGACCAAAGAATGTGGTCTGCACAAGGCTAAATAATTCACTTCTGTAAAATCGCGCTCCATGACACAACCCTCATCTGCTCCTCCGACTCTCTCTCACCTCGACTGGCTGGAAGCCGAAGCCATCCAGATCATGCGCGAGGTCGCCGGCCAGTGTGAACGCCCGGCGCTGCTCTTCTCGGGCGGCAAAGATTCGATCTGCATGCTGCGCATCGCCGAAAAGGCGTTTCGTCCGGCGCGCTTTCCGTTTCCGCTCGTGCATATCGATACCGGCCACAACTACCCGGAGGTTATCGACTTCCGTGATCGTCGCGCCGCCGAACTGGGCGAACGCCTGGTTGTGCGCTCGCTGGAAGATTCAATGAAGCGTGGCACCATCGTGTTGAAGTCACCCGACGAATCGCGCAACCGCCACCAGTCGGTGACGCTGCTTGAAACGGTTGCCGAGTTCGAATTCGATTGCCTGATCGGCGGCGCCCGCCGCGATGAGGAAAAAGCACGCGCCAAAGAACGCATCTTCAGTTTCCGCGACGATTTCGGTCAGTGGGACCCGAAGAACCAGCGCCCAGAACTCTGGGATCTGTACAACGCCCGCGTGCACAAGGGCGAGCATATGCGCGCCTTCCCGATCTCGAACTGGACCGAACTGGATGTCTGGCAATACATCGAACGCGAGCAGCTCGAACTGCCGTCGATCTATTTTGCTCACACCCGCCCAATCGTGCGCCGTGGCAACGGCATAGTGCCCATTACCGAGCTGACCCCGGCCAAACCGGGCGAGGAAATCATCGATTTGCAGGTACGCTTCCGCACCGTCGGCGACATCAGCTGTACGGCACCCGTGGAAAGCAATGCCGACAATATCGAGAAGATTATTGCCGAAACAGCCGGCACCACCATTAGTGAACGTGGCGCCACGCGTCTGGACGACCAGGCCAGCGAAGCCGCCATGGAACAACGTAAGAAAGAGGGCTACTTCTGATGACTAGCCAACACACTGAAGATCACGGTTTACTGCGTTTTCTGACCTGTGGCAGCGTCGATGACGGCAAGAGCACGCTGATCGGTCGCCTGCTGTTCGATACCAAAGCCATTCTGGTCGATACGCTGACCAACCTGGAACGCACCTCGCAACGGCGCGGGCTGTCGAGCGTCGATCTGTCGCTGCTCACCGACGGTCTGCAAGCCGAACGCGAACAGGGCATTACCATCGATGTGGCCTACCGTTATTTCTCAACCGGTACGCGCAAGTACATCATCGCCGACGCGCCCGGCCATGAGCAGTACACGCGCAACATGGTTACCGCCGCTTCGACCGCCGACCTGGCCATCATTCTGGTCGATGCGCGGCGTGGCATCCTGACTCAAACCCGCCGTCACGCCAAGATTTGCCAACTCATGGGCATTCCGCAGGTGGTGGTCGCCATCAACAAGATGGATCTGGTTGATTTCAATCCGCAGGTATTCGCCAGACTGCAAGAAGAGTTTGCCGAAGTGGCGATGACGATTGGCCTGGAGTCGGTCCGCTATGTGCCGATGTCTGCGCTGGAGGGCGACATGATCGTTGATCGTGGTGACGCCATGCGCTGGTACGAAG
>CAZSAE010000074.1:0-4628 GCA_964604765.1 uncultured Dechloromonas sp.
CCGTAGTCGGCGATCAGCGTGGCGCCCCTGTAATCGAAACGGTTGAAGCGGCCGGGCACGGTATCGGCATCGCTATTAAAGCTGGCCAGGCCAGCGACAATGGCATCCCACGGAATATCCAGCGCCCAGGCGGCGCCGACGGCGGCCATGACGTTCTCGACCTGGAAGGCGATCTGGCCATTGTCGGTGAGCGGAATATCCTTGAGCGGCAAACGAAACATGGATTTACCCTGGGCCGCGATGATCTCGCTATTGTCGCGATAGATGACGCGGTGACCCTGCGCGCGGTGTTTGGCCATGACCGGGTGCGCGGCGCTCTGGCCGGCGAAGAAAGTCACGTTGCCGGTGCAGTAGCGCGCCATCCGCGCCACCAGCGGGTCGGCGGCATTGAGCACGGCGGTGCCTTCGGGCGATACGTTCTGCACGATGACGCGCTTGACGGCGGCCAGTTCGGCCGAGGTGTTGATGAAATTCATGCCGAGGTGGTCGCCCTCGCCGATGTTGGTAATCACCGCCACATCACAGCGATCGAATCCCAACCCTTCGCGCAGGATGCCACCGCGCGCCGTTTCCAACACGGCGGCGTCCACGTCCGGATGTCCCAGCACGTTGCGGGCGCTACGCGGACCACTGCAATCGCCGGTATCAATAAGACGGCCATTGGCATACACGCCGTCGGTCGTCGTCATGCCGATGCGCTTGCCGGTCTGGTTGATCAGGTGGGCGGTCAGGCGAATGGTGGTGGTCTTGCCGTTGGTACCCGAGACGGCGACCACCGGGATACGGCCGTTGTCATCGGCGGCGAACATCTGGCGGACGATGGCTTCGCCGACCGGGCGGCCCTTGCCGTAGGATGGGCTCAGGTGCATGCGCAGACCCGGCGCGGCGTTGACTTCGACGATACCGCCGCCTTGTTCCTGCAGGGGCTTGTAGACGCTGTCGCAGACCACATCGACACCGCAGATATCCAGACCGACCATGTGCGCGGCCGCGACGGCGCTGGCCGCTAGATCGGGGTGCACATCGTCGGTGACATCGGTCGCGGTGCCGCCGGTGCTCAGGTTGGCGTTCTTGCGCAGGTTGACGCGTACGCCGCGCGGCGGCACGGATTCCGGAGTCATTCCCTGTTCGTCCAGCGTCGCCAGACCAATGGCGTCCAGACGGATTTTGCTCAGCGAGGTGGCGTGGCCATCGCTGCGCAGCGGGTCGCTGTTGATCACGTCGACCAGCTGACGAATGGTGTGCTGACCATCGCCGATCACGTAGGGTGGGTCGCGGCGGGCGGCGGCGACCAGTTCGTTGCCAACGACGAGCAGCCGGAAATCGTGGCCGGGCAGAAAGCGCTCGACGATGACTTCATCGCTGATCTTATAGGCGACCTCGAATGCTGCCGTAATTTGCTCGGTCGTCTGCAGATTCACCGCGACGCCTTTGCCCTGATTACCGTCGCGCGGCTTGACGACGACCGGGCCCTTGATCCATTCGGCGGCGGCCAGCGCATCTTCCAGCGTGGTCACGACGCGGCCTTGCGGCACCGAAACGCCCGCCGAGTAGAGCAACGTTTTGGTCAGATCCTTGTCCTGCGCGATCGATTCGGCGATGGCGCTGGTGTGACTGGTTTCGGCCGCCTGAATGCGTTTCTGTTTGCTGCCCCAGCCCAGCTGCACCATGCTGCCTTCGGTCATGCGCCGGAAGGGAATGCCGCGCGCCACGGCGGCATAGACGATGCTGCCCGTGCTCGGCCCCAGGCGCAGGTCTTCATCCAGGTCGCTGAGTTCGTGCAACGACGCGTCCAGATCGAACATGCGGTCTTCCAGCGCGGCCTGACAGAGCTTCATGGCGTGTTCGAAGGCGAGCTTGCCGACGGCTTCTTCGCTGTATTCCACGACCGTGATGTAGGTGCCCTTGTCCGGTGTTTGTACCGTGCGGCTGAACGTCACCGGGCAACCGGCAGCGGCTTGCAGGCCCAGCGCCACGACTTCCAGCGCGTGCGCCAGCGTTAGCGGTTCGTTGTGGCCGCTGGCCACCAGCGGACCCATCTGCGGGAAGCGCGAGCGCAAGCGCGTCTCGAAGCCGGTGAGATTGGTGATCTGGCACTCTTCGTCGGTGCAGTGGATGAGCGCTTCAATGGCCGTATGGCGACCCCAGAGGTTGGGGCCACGTAGTGCGCGCAGGCGGACGATTTCCATGGATTACTGATGTGTAAAAGTTTGGATGCCCGTGCTCATGATGTCACGGGAGAGGTTCATGCCGACACCGGCGGCGACCGCCGCCAAGACGCTTTCCAGCGCGTCGTTACGGAGCTGCAGCAGCGGGACGCTATCGACGCCCATGATCGGCTGTATGTCGGTGCCCTGTGCCAGGACGATTTGACCATCGCGGGTAAATACGGCGCGACCGCCATTGCCCAGATGGGCCTGTAAGCAGTCGGCATTGCCGAAGCGGCTGAAGAAAATCACTTCGCCGTCGCACAGGCGCGCCATGTCGGCCACCTCGGCATCGTCGGCGTTGAGCACGCCAACGCCGGTCGGCAATACGACATCGATCTGGCTACGCATCACCTTGTAGATACCATCGGCGTCGTTGATGGCGCACTCGGGCACGGTGTCGGTCGGGTCGAGGTTGGTCACGACGCCGACCGTGCAGCGCTCGTAGGGCAGGCCTTCGTTGAGGATGACGCGGTTGTCGTTTTCGATGATGGCCACATCGACCTGGCGGTTCAGCATCAGGCGGTGACCGCTCTCCCAGTTGGCACAGTGACGATCATCCAGCTGGCGCTGATTGAAGTACATGCCTTTGCTGCAGGCCAGCCCCACATTCATGCTGGTCAGTTGCAGCAGGCTGGCGATGAGCTGGGCGACCAGCGTCTTACCGCGCGAACCGGCCACGCCGACGATGGGCAGATGGAAATCTTCGCCCGGCGGGAACAGATAATCGACGATGGCGCTACCGACCGGACGTGGCGTACCGGCCGACGGGCGCAGGTGCATGAGTAACCCCGGGCCGGCGTTCACTTCGACGATGGCGCCGCGTTGTTCAGCGAGCGGTTTGCCGATGTTTTCGCAGACTAGGTCGATGCCGGCGACATCCAGACCGACCACGCGGGCGGCGAGTGCCACAGTTTCGGCGACGTCCGGGTGCACTTCGTCAGTAACGTCGATCGACACGTTGCCGTTACGCTGAATCAGCACGTCACGGCCGGCGTCGGGCACCGACTGGGCATTCAGACCCTGGCGTTCCAGTTCCAGACGAACGGCCGAATCGACGCGCACGAAGTTGAGCGTATTTTCTTCAGCCGGGCCACGGCTCGGGCTGCTGTTGATCTGGGTTTCGATGAGTTCTTCAATGGTCGACTTGCCGTCGCCTTTGACGAAGGCAAAGTCACCGCGCGCCGCGGCGACCATCTTGCCGCCGACCACGAGCAGGCGATGCTCGTTACCGGGGATGAAGCGTTCGACGATGACGCTGCTGCCTTCATCGACGGCCACTGCGAAAGCAGTACGCACTTCCTGTTCGGTCATCATATTGGTGAACACGCCGCGGCCATGGTTGCCGTCCGATGGTTTGACGACCACCGGCAGGCCAATGTCTTCGGCCGCGGCCCAGGCTTCGTCGGCAGTTTCGACGACTTCGCCTTCGGGCACGGGCACGCCACAGGCCTTGAGCAGGCTCTTGGTCAGATCCTTGTCGCGCGAAATGGTCTCGGCGATGGCGCTGGTCTGGTCGGTTTCGGCCGTCCAGATGCGGCGCTGTTTGGAGCCGTAGCCCAGCTGCACTAGGTTGTTTTCAGCCAGACGCATCGCCGGAATCTTGCGATCCATGGCGGCGTTAACAATGCTGCCGGTGCTCGGGCCAAGCAGGCGGTCTTCGGCCAGATCCTTGAGTGCTTCGATGGCAGCAGCCACATCGTAGGGTTGGTCCTCGATGGCGGCCATGATCAGATCGCGTGCGGTTTCCAACGCCAGACGCGTCACCTCGTCGTGCAGGTTGTGCACAATGACTTTATAGACGCTACGGCGATCCGCTTCGCGTGCACGGCCAAACCCGCCGGGAACGCCGGCCAGACTGAGCAGTTCCAGCGTCACGTGCTCCATGATGTGGGCGGGCCAGGTGCCCTCGTGCAGCCGGCGGACAAAACCGCCGTGTTCTTCATAGCTGCAACGGTGTTCCATCAGTCCCGGCAGCCAGGCGACCAGACGGTCGGGCAGGCCCGGGATCTTGTCCGAGGGAAAATCTTCCAGGTCGCCGATATCCACCCAGGCTTCGAGAACCGGCACATAGGTCCACATATTAGGACCGCGAATCGACTTGATGTCGATGATTTTTATGGATTTATGACTCATCTAGATGCATGCGATGTCAAATGACCACCCGGAAAACCCCGGCTGGATCGGGTGTTTTGTCTCAATGCCGATTTCTTTCGTCATTGTAAACAGAAACCTGAGGGGTATAACGCACGGCAAACGAAACGGATGACTTAAACGGATGACGTGCGATGGGTCTAGATTTGGCACGACAGGTTTTCTGCCGAAATCCTCGATTCTGTCAGCCTGAAGGGGGCTTCCTGCGTTATATTCGAAAGAACAATTTTTACGGTTTTTGAATTGAATCCACAACAAGCTTCGCAA
>CAZSAE010000074.1:4728-6350 GCA_964604765.1 uncultured Dechloromonas sp.
GCGCATCTGGCCGCCGACGAACGGGTGCTGGCCACGGTGGAAACGGATCTGGACGACCAGCTCACTTTTGCCGGCGGGCTGGTTTGCCTGACCGACCGTGGGCTGTACGCGCTGTCGCCGACCGGCCACTGGTCGGCCTGGCCGCTGTCTTGGGCATCCGCGCGCGACCTCAGCCTCAAACTCAGCGATCACGCTGGCGTCGCTACACTGGATCTGGTCACGCCCACCGCCCGCCTGGCGCGTTGGCGTTTCACGCTGGCTCAGAACCCATCGGCCCTGCGCCTGGTCCGCCAGCTGGATAGCTTGCGTGAGAGACAACGTATCGAAGCCGGCGAGGCGCCGCCCGCCAGAGAAGAGGCTGAAGAGCAGGCGCTGTGCCCGAACTGCTGGACACCACTACCGCCGGACCAGGACGAATGCCCGGCTTGCTACAGCGAAAACCTGACCTCGCCGTCGACCTGGACGCTGCTGCGCCTGTGGCGCTTCGCCCGACCGTACAAGAAAGAACTGCTCATCGGTTTTGTGCTGACGCTGCTCGGCACGGCCGCTACGCTGGTGCCGCCGTATCTGACCATGCCGCTCATGGACAAGGTGCTAATCCCGTTCCAGAACGGCAAGAATATCCCCATCGGCCTCACGCTCGCGCTGCTGGGCGGTCTGCTGGCCAGCTCGCTGGTGGCCTGGGGGCTGGGCTGGGCGCGTACCTACATCTTGGCGCTGGTCAGCGAACGCATCGGCGCCGACCTGCGTACGGCCACCTACGACCACCTGATCAAACTGTCGCTGGAGTACTTTGGCGGCAAACGCACCGGCGATCTCATGGCCCGGATCGGCACCGAGTCCGACCGCATCTGCGTCTTCCTGTCGCTCTATGCCCTGGACTTCGCCACCGACGTCATCATGATTCTGATGACAGCCGCCATTCTGGTCTCGATCGATCCCTGGCTGGCGCTGGTGACGCTGGCGCCGTTGCCGATGATCATGTGGCTGATCCACATCGTGCGCGACAAACTGCGCTTCGGTTTCGAGAAGATCGACCGCATGTGGGCCGAAGTGACCAGCGTGCTGGCCGACACGATTCCCGGTATCCGCGTGGTCAAGGCGTTTGCCCAGGAGCAACGCGAATCGGCCCGCTTCCGCACCGCCAACGCCCATAACCTGGCGATCAACGACCGCGTCAACAAGGTGTGGAGTATGTTCACGCCGACCGTAACGCTGCTGACCGAAATCGGCCTGCTTATCCTGTGGGGCTTCGGCATCTGGCAGGTGGCGCACCATAAAATCACGGTGGGCGTGCTGACCGCCTTCCTGGCCTACATCGGTCGCTTCTATATCCGTCTGGATTCGATGAGCCGTATCGTCTCGCATACGCAAAAAGCGGCCACCGGCGCCAAGCGCATCTTCGATATTCTGGATCACGTTTCCAGTGTGCCGGAACCGCTCAACCCCGTGCATATCGACAAGGTGACGGGGCGTATCGACATCAACCGCGTCGGCTTCCGCTATGGCAACCGCGCCGTGCTGCGCGATCTAAGCCTTAACATTCGCCCGGGTGAAATGATCGGTCTGGTCGGCCACAGCGGTTCGGGCAAGAGTACGCTGGTCAACCTGATCTGCCGTTT
>CAZSAE010000075.1:0-2140 GCA_964604765.1 uncultured Dechloromonas sp.
TGCGTATAAATTTGTGTGGTCGTAATGCTGGCGTGGCCGAGCAGTAATTGCACCACACGTAAATCGGCACCATGGTTGATCAAATGCGTTGCGAAGGCGTGGCGCAATACGTGGGGCGATAAGCGTTCGCGTGGAATCCCTGCTTTAACGCCATAACGTTTAATGATCTGCCAGAAGCCCTGGCGCGTCAGTGGGTTCGTCTTCTGACCGATGAACAGCACATCTGCCGGTTGCCCGTTGGTGAGTTCAAGTCGCGCCCAGGCCATGTAACGCTCAATCGCATCGAGTGCCGCTTCGCCGAGCGGCACCAGGCGTTCCTTGTCGCCCTTGCCCATCACACGCACCACGCCCATATCGCGATTCAGATCGGTGAGCCGCAGATTCACCAGTTCGGAAACACGCAGTCCCGTGGCGTAGAGGACTTCGAGCATTGCCAGGTCGCGTAAACCACGTGCGGTGTTTTGATCGGGCGCATCCAGCAACGCTTCGACATGGGCCTCGCTGAGTGTTTTAGGCAAGCGGCCTGGGCGGATCGGCATGACCAATGTGCGTGTCGGATCGTTCGAACGTTCGCCACGTGCCACCGACCAACGATAGTAGCGGCGCAGCGTTGAAATGGCGCGAGCCTGCGAGCTTTGTTTGTGCGTTTGTGCCAGGTGCGCCACGTAACGGTTGAGGTCGGCGTCGGTCGCTGAGCGCAGGTCGCTGCCGTGCTTGATGAGCCAGTGGGCGAGCGCCGTCAGGTCGCGTCGATAGCTGGCCAGCGAATTCGCCGACAGGCCGGCCTCCAGCCACAGGCTGTCGCAAAAAACATCGACAATCTGTTGCGCTTCAGTCGGTAGCGGCGGTTGCGTCGGCGCTCTAGGCACGGGCTTCTCGCTCAAGCAGCCAGGCTTTCAAGCTCAGCATGGGGCCTTCGCTGGTGTGGTTAAAACCCGTTAAGCGGTTTTTGCCGGCCGAGATGATGCGGTGGCAGGGAACGATCAAGGGCAGCGTATTGCTACCCAATGCCTGGCCGACGGCACGCGGTGCGCTGTGCAACTGCTTGGCCAGCTCGGCATAGGTGCGTAGCTCGCCACTTCGGGTCTGGCCAAGGGCGGTGCGAAGCCGGCCCTGAAACGCGGTGCGGGGTGTGTCGAGCGGTAAGCGAAATACGAAGGACGGATCCGCAAACCAGGCGCTGAGCTGGCGGCGTATCTCTTCAAGCAAGGGGTCGCGCATACCGCAGACCGTGGCGCGAGCGGCACGCGCCGCCTGCGGATCGGTTAAAAACACCAATTCGGAAAGCGCGTCTCCTTCCGATGTGAGTCGGATGCCCAGATATATTGCATCGCGCAGATTCGCCGGCGCCAACGGTGCGACATCGCCCAGTCGGATGACGGCGTCAAACGCCGTATCAGTCTCAGGCGCGGATTTCGCCATGGCCGAGCACGACCCATTTCTGCGAGGTCAGACCTTCCAGGCCGACCGGGCCGCGCGCATGAATCTTGTCGGTCGAGATGCCGATTTCGGCACCGAGACCATACTCAAAGCCGTCGGCAAAGCGCGTTGACGCATTGACCATCACCGAACTCGAATCGACTTCGCGCAAGAAACGCATGGCGTTAGCGTAGTGATCGGTCACGATCGCCTCGGTGTGCTGCGACGAATAGGTGTTGATGTGCGCGATCGCTTCGTCCAGGTCGCCGACGATCTTCACAGCGATGATCGGCGCCAGATATTCGGTGAACCAATCCTCTTCGCTCGCGGCCACGGCATAAGGCAGTAACGCCTGCGTTTCGGCGCAGCCGCGAATCTCGACGCCCTTGTCTTTGAGCATCGTGCCGATCCGGGGCAGCAGATCTTGCGCCATGCTGCGGGCAATGAGCAACGACTCGGTCGTATTGCAGGTGCCGTAGCGTTGGGTCTTGGCATTCTCGACGATGCGCAGCGCCATCTCGGGGTTGGCATCGTCGTCGATGTACACGTGACAGTTACCGTCCAGGTGCTTGATCATCGGTACGCGC
Organism: uncultured Dechloromonas sp.; assembly: GCA_964604765.1. Taxonomy (GTDB): domain Bacteria; phylum Pseudomonadota; class Gammaproteobacteria; order Burkholderiales; family Rhodocyclaceae; genus Fluviibacter. The sequence continues at coordinate 2,007 of CAZSAE010000075.1, forward strand.
GATTCTTTGATCAGGCGTTCGATCAGGCCCTTGCCGCCACGCGGCACGATGACGTCGATGTCGTCGCGCAGCGTGATCAAAATGCCGACCGCCGCACGATCCGTCGTATCGATGCACTGTACGCCCTGCGCCGG
>CAZSAE010000075.1:2240-6299 GCA_964604765.1 uncultured Dechloromonas sp.
AGGGTCAGCCAGACTGGCGATCTGTTCGACGCCTTCGGCCATGGCCGCGATGCCCTTGTCGTTGAGCGTCAGGCGGTCGAGCATGGCTGCTTCCAGACCATTTTTGCGGGCGGCGTCCAGATCAAGTTCGTTGGCAGCACGCAGCGCGGCAGCCTGTTCGCGAATCAGTCGCGCCAGGGTCAGCAGCGCATTGTTCTTCTGTTCGGTCGAAGCGCGCGCCATGGCTCGCGAGGCGGCGCGGGCGTCCTTGGCAAGTTGGCGAATCGCTTGATCGAGTTGGGTGTTAGTTTGCGTTGTCATGGGGCAATAATGCCTGTCAGCAGAGTTGTAAGGCAAGTGCGGCGAGTTCGGTCCACGGATCGCCCTGGCCGATCCCCTTGGATAACCGGTCGAGGCGGGCGATCTGCTCCAGCGCCACGCGCCAGCTGATCTTGGTGCGCCGTTGTGCCGCGCCGCGCAGTTGCTGGGCGCGTTGTGGCGGCATGCGCATGCTGCGCAGGCGCTCCTCGGCCGATCCGCCGGGGGCGGTGAGCTGCACGAGTGCACGAACATCTTCGGCCAGCCAGAACAGAATCAGCGGCAGGGCTTCGCCTTGTTCGCGCAGGCCGCTGAGCGTGCGGGAAAAGCGCGCCAGATCACCCTCGAGCAGCGCGGCGCGCAAGCTGTCCATATCGAGGCGCGAGACATCGACAACCGCCGCTTGAATCTGCTCCAGCGTCAGCGGCCCGGCCGGGTAGAGCAGACCAAGCTTGAGCACTTCCTGATTGGCGGCCAGCAGGTTGCCTTCGACGTGGCGGGCAATATAGTCAAGCGCGTCGGGCGGTGCCGATTGCTGCTGGCGCGCCAGGCGCTCGGCGATCCATCGCGGCAACGCCTTGATGCCCGGCGGCACGCAAGGGATAACGATGGCGTTTTTACTACTGACGAAATTCTGGAACCAGGCAGCCTTCTGTTCGCGCCAGCCAAATTCGTGCAGTGTCATCAGAATGATGAAATCGCCGGCCGTTGCGGGCGCCTCGTCGAGCAGCGCTTGCAGCGCTTCAGGGCCGCCACGACCGAGTTTGCCGGTAGGCACGCGCAGTTCGACGATCTTGCTATCGCCGAAAAGAGAGCCGCCCTGTGTCGCGTAAGCCAGCTGTTTCCAGTCGAAGGGGTGGCTGACGGTCAGCACTTCGCGCTCGGCAAAACCTTTGGTGCGCGCCGCCGCGCGAATGGCATCGGCGGCTTCGATCACCAATAGCGGGTCGTCGCCGTGAATCGCGTAAATCGGCGCCAGCGGTCCGTTCAGGTGCGCAGCCAGACGGCTGGTGCCGTCCGTGCCGCCCAGATTCACTGCGCGCCTCCCAGCGGCTGCATACCGCTCGGCGTCGTGAGTATGGGCTCCGGATTGGCCGGCTTGGATTCGGGGCTACGCATTCCGGTTTCGCTACGCGCCTTCTTGGGTGCGGTTAACACGGTGCCGGCCGGCACACGAATGGTGGACAGACGTCGCAGCACCTGAATCGCGGCCTCGTTCTGCATGTCGCGAATCAGCAACGCATCTTCCTGTTCCTTCGACAGTACTTCCTGCGCCGTCTGCGGGTTGAAGGAGATCTCGCGCATCAGTTCGATGGTCGTCGGCGGATAGAGCTCGATGCCGCTGCCCGAATCCACCTTGAACCCCAACCGGTAGGTCAGTCGATATTCGCGCGCCAGGCCGCTCGGGTTAATCGCGACCACGGTCTTCATCTGCTGATCGCCCAGCACGCGCAACACGACTTCCGTGCGGTCCTTATATTCCTCAGGCACGACGCCGATGCCGTTGGCGCGCAGTTGTGCTTTCAGCACCTGGGCAAAGGGCGAGGTATCGGGCACGCCCGTAACGTAGACCGTCTTGAACGGCAGGTCGACGCTGAGCGCACCGCGCAGTTTGAAGCCGCAGCCAGCGGCGACAGCCAGTACCAGCAGGCCAATCAATAGATGCCTGACACCGGAGAGCTGAAGCAGACGCGACATGGTCGACCTTTCTGGATGGCCTGAAATAGGGATTAAAAATTAAGCGACGATGTTGACGAGGCGGCCGGGCACGACCACCACCTTTTTGGGCGCGGCGCCGTTCAGTTGTTTTTGTGCCGCTTCGCTGGCGACCGCCGTGGCTTCGATGCTGGCCTTGTCGGCGTCGGCGGCCACACGAATGCTGCCACGGTGCTTGCCGTTGATCTGCAGCACCAGTTCGATTTCCGATTGCACCAGGGCGGCCGGGTCGCAGACCGGAAAGCGTTGCGTGGCCACGTTATGGCCTGGCTTCAACTCGGCGTAGATCGCTTCACCGATATGCGGCACGATCGGGAACAGCATCAGCACCGCAGCCTCCAACAGTTCCTGGCGCAGCGCACGGCCACTCGCGTCATCGAGCGGCGTTTTGTCCGCAGCATTGAGCAATTCCATCACGGCGGCAATCACGGTGTTGAACTGCTGGCGGCGACCGTAGTCGTCCGACACCTTCTGAATCGTCTGGTGCAGCTTGCGGCGCAGCTCTTTTTGCGCATCGCTCAGTACCGTGTCGTTGTTGGCGGCAGCCACCGCGCCAGCGCTGACGTGTTCATAAGCCAGCTTCCACAGACGGCGCAGGAAGCGATGCGCACCTTCGACACCTGCATCCGACCACTCCAGAGACTGATCGGGCGGGCTGGCGAACATCATGAACAGACGGGCGGTATCGGCGCCGTACTGATCAATCAAAATCTGCGGGTCGACACCGTTGTTCTTCGACTTCGACATTTTTTCCGTGCCGCCGATCACTACGGGTTTGCCGTCGGCTTTCAAAACCGCACCCGTGGGGCGACCGCGCTCGTCGGTGGCGACATCCACGTCGGCGGGGTTGAACCACTGCTTCTTGCCGTTGGCTTCTTCGCGATAGAAAGTCGGCGCCACCACCATGCCCTGAGTCAGCAGGTTGGCAAAAGGCTCGTTGAGTTCGAAGCCGTTGTCGTTGAACAGATCGACATCGCGCATCAGCTTCGTAAAGAAACGTGCATAGAGCAAATGCAGAATGGCGTGTTCGATGCCGCCGATGTACTGATCGACGCCGCCCTTGAGCCAGTAGGCCGCGCGTTCGTCGACCATCTTGCTGGCGTTGTCGGCGCAGGCGTAGCGCACGAAGTACCAGGACGACTCGACGAAGGTATCCATCGTGTCGGTTTCGCGCTTGGCCGCCTTGCCGCACTTCGGGCAAGTGGTCTCGTAAAACTCGGGCATGCGGGCGAGGGGCGAACCGGCGCCGGTGATTTCCACGTCTTCCGGCAGCACGACCGGCAATTGGTCATCCGGCACGGGCACGTCGCCGCAATCGGCGCAGTGGATAATCGGAATCGGGCAGCCCCAGTAGCGCTGGCGCGAAATACCCCAGTCGCGCAGGCGGAACTGAACTTTCTTTTCGCCCAGGCCCTTGGCAGACAAATCGCCGGCGATCTTGTCGACGGCCTGCTGATACTTGAGGCCGTCGTAAACGCCGGAATCGATGCAAACGCCGCGCTGTTTGTCGCCGTACCACTCCTGCCAGGCGGCCGTGTCAAAAGTCTCGCCTTCAACGGCGATGACCTGCTTCATCGGCAAGGCGTATTTCTGGGCGAAGGCGAAGTCGCGCTCGTCGTGCGCCGGCACGGCCATCACGGCGCCGTCGCCGTAACCCATCAACACGTAGTTGCCGACCCAGACCGGCACTGGTGCGCCGGTCAGCGGATGCGTGACGGTAAAGCCGGTATCGACGCCGGATTTTTCCATCGTGGCCAGATCGGCTTCCGCCACGCCGCCCTGCTTGCAGTCGGCGATGAAAGCGGCCACGGCCGGGTTCTGTTCAGCAGCGCGCAGTGCCAGCGGATGCTCCGGCGCCACGGCGACATAGGTCACGCCCATGATCGTGTCGGCGCGGGTGGTGAACACCCACAGTTTTTCGTCCTGGCCGTCGAGCGTATACGGGAACGCGAAGCGCACACCTTCGCTCTTGCCGATCCAGTTTTTCTGCATCAGGCGCACCTGCTCCGGCCAGCCGGTCAGCGTGTCCAGATCGGTGAGCAGTTC
>CAZSAE010000076.1:0-3855 GCA_964604765.1 uncultured Dechloromonas sp.
ACCTGTTGGCGTCCAGAAACTCAAAAGTAAAACTCAGCACAAAGACCAGCGCAGAACACCCCGAAAGCATTTGCAAATTGCGATCAGGGGTGACGCGCGTTAAACGCGACCCATTAAAGGACGGAATGGGTGTCACGTTTTTTCTGCGTGTGGCGTCCGCTGCGTATTGAGCCCATATTCGCGGACGCAGCCGTCCAGTTTGATCGAGCAGACCAGATTCTCTTCGGCCAGCGTCGCCAGCATCTTCGTGGTACGGCTCGAATTGCTGGCGATACCCTTGGCGATTTCAGAAGCGGTAGCGTAACCCTGGTTGTCCTTGAGGAACAGCAGCACGCGTTCGCGCATGGTGCCGGTCGTGTAGGCAATATCCGGAGTGCCTTCGTCGAACTTGATTGACCGCCCTTGGGGATGTGTAATGTTCGGTTTGAAAAGCAGGGTTTTGATCAGGCTGTTAGTGCAGGACATGGCGAACAATACGAAGAAATAATGGTTTTATTTAATCGGATAAATTCCCCGGTGCCCACCCCATGTTTATGGGGGCCTAGTCGAAATCAACGCGTAATGTGCCGCCAATGGTGCGTGGCATACCGGCCGCGCCCACGTACGGGTTATTCGAACTCATAATCGTCTGCTGGTAGGTCATCAACCAATAACGCGTATCGGTGGCGTTTTTGACCCAGACCGACACGTCCCAGCGCTGCTTGCCGGTCGGCGTACGCACGCCGATCGCCATATCCAGCAAACCATACGACGGAATGACCGAATACTGGGAATTGCTCACGTCGCCATAGGTCCACGAGCGCCAGGCGTAGTTGCCCGACACATATTGTTCAAGACGCTCCAGCAGTGGCCAGCGGTATTCGCCACCGGTATTGGCGATCCAGCGCGGCGCGCCGTTCAGCGCCTGGCCGGTCAGATCGCAGGTGCCCGACTTACTCGGCGTCATCTCGGCGCCGCACACGCCATTCTGAAACGAGGTGTAATACGCGTCGTTGTACGAGCCGGCAAAACGCAGATTCAACCGGTTGATCGGTCGCGCCTGCAGATCCAGTTCAACCCCCTGCGTGCGCACGCCACCAGCGTTGATCAGAATCCAGGTCGGCGAATTGCCAGCGCCAGGCGGGATTTGTGCCGAAGCGGTCTGGTACCCGTTGACTTGGGTCAGAAACAAATTGGCGTTGGCAATCAGCCGGTTCTCGAACCACGACGACTTCACGCCCAGCTCAAAATCGTTGGCGCGCTCGGGTTTCAACGCCAACGAACTCACGCCCAGCGTCGGGCCGGAAGACACGCCATTCAAATTGTAGCCACCGGATTTTTCGCCGTGCGAATAAGACACATAGCTCATCAGATTCGGCGCCCACTGATACGCCGCCGATAGCAACGCGGAGGGCGAGAAATCGTTGGTGGTCATGATGCCCGAGTTCCAGGCGCCACCGATGCCCGGCGACAAAGTCGCGGCCGTGCCGCCCACCGGCGCGGTGCGATACACCTGCGCCCACTTCTGCTCGAAGGTGCCGCGTAAGCCGGCCGTCAGATCGAATTTGGGCGTCACGTGCCAGACGCTTTGCCCGAACAGTGCGTAGCTGTTGGTTGTGCCTGAACCATAGGACTGCGAATTCACGTTATTAAATGCGCCCGGTAAAAGACTCTCTGCTGGGCCCAGATAAAACGACGTGTAATTCGGCCCGGTGTTAATGAACAGGTTGTTGTTGATCGTCTGGTTGAACAGAAACAGCCCGCCGACATAATCGAAGGCGCCGCCCTTGGGCGAGGCCAGACGCAACTCTTGCGACAGCTGCCGGTTATCGACGTTATAGCCCTGGTCGTAGATCAGCGAAACACCGCTCAGATCCGGATCAGTCTTGGGATGCGAGCTCCAGCTGCGTCCGGCGGTAATCGAGGTGATGCGGTGACCGCCATCGAGCAACCAGTTCGCCTCGGCCGAAATACCGCCCTGACGAACCTTCATCTGCTGCTGACTGTTGACGTTCACCTGATAGTTGGCCGGGTTGCTGATCAGGTTGGTGGCGCCAGCCGCCGTGGCCCGCGTGTAGTACTGCGAGCCCGGCCCGGCATTGCCGTAGGGCACCGGCGTGCCGTAGGTCGAATCCTGCTGGTTGTAATCGGCGATGATGCGCAGATTAAACGCCGCCGACGGGGCGATCAACAACTGACCGCGAAAGCCCTGATTGTTATTGCCGTTCAGCGACCGACCGCCGTTCAGATTCTGCAGCCAGCCGTTGTCGCCAGTGCCATACGCCGTCAGGCGCAGCGCCGCCGATTCGCTCACCACCTTGTTGGCCACCGCCTGCGCGACCATGTAATTGCGGCTGCCGCCGCTATACGACAAGGTCGTGAAATCGCGAAAAACGGGTTTGCGGGTGGTGAAACTGATCAGGCCCGCCGTCGAGTTCTTGCCGAACAACGTCCCCTGCGGCCCGCGTAATTCTTCTACCTGCTCCAGATCGATCATCGGGAAGATCGCCATCCCCGGCCGGCCCAGATACACATTGTCCAGATACACGGCAACGCTGGTTTCCAGACCCTCGTTGACCGCATTGTTGCCCAGCCCGCGAATCGAAAAGCTCGTCGAGCGGTTGGCGATCTGCTGAATCGTCGTACTCGGTAACAACTGCTGAAGATCCGTTACGTCATACAGATTAAGCTGGTTCAGCGTCTTGCCGCTTACCGTCGAAACCGGCACGGGTACTTCCTGCAGATCTTCTTCACGACGCCGTGCCGTCACCACAATGGTGTCGAGCGGTTCGGCGATCTCCGTCTCGCTCTGGGCCAATACGCTCATCGGCCAGCCCAGCATGAGCGGTCCGGCCGATAAACAAAGACGAAATAGAAAGGTAGAGCGGTTCATCGGTGGCAGATATTAACAGCTGCGTCCATGCGCCAAGAAGATATTCTTTGTCATCACTCGTGTCTGCGCCCGAGACGGCTGAGGTAACATCGATACCCTATGGTTTCGCGAATCCAGCACCTGCGCCACGCTTGCCTGCACGCCCTTGCCGCACTGGCAATGGCGTTCGTGATTGGCCAGAGTGCGCTGGCGGCCGGCGCAACCACCGCCCCATCCACCACCGCGTCGCTGCCCGCTGCGGCGCCCACCGTCCCGAGCATCACCCTTTCGCCCATCACCGTTCGGCAGGCGACGCTGTTCAGTCCGGCCGGCCAACGCGTCGTCGAATTACCCAATATTCTGGCAAACGACGATTTTTCGCCCAACGGCAGCCTGGTGCGCTACCGCCTGAGCGTCGACTTGCCGCAGGTCGGGCAAGCGCCCATTGGCGTCTATGTCCCCAAGGTCAGTCTGTCCGGCCGCCTATTTGTTAATGGCCAGCAGGCGGCCACGTGCGAAGTCGGCGACCTCGAAGACTTGCGCTGCCTGCATCAGCCCTATCTGTTCACCATTCCGGCCAGCCTGTGGCGGCAGGGCGCCAACACCCTGGAATTTGAAGTGTATGCCACCGATCGGCAAATGAATGGCCTGGCGCCCATCACCATCGGTGACCCGCATGTCCTGGAAGAAAACTTTTATCGTTGGGAGCACTTCATCAGGTCCGATTTGCTAATTGGCCTGGCCTTGCTCTCCGCCATCCTGGGCTTTTTGTCGTTGTCGATGAGCTTCGTCTCTCACAAGGACCGCGTTTACCTGTGGTTCGGGGTGACCAGCATCGTCAATGCCCTGGGCTGTCTCAACGGGTTTATCACCGAACCGCCGGTCGAGATTCAGACCTTCAACTGGTTTGTCTATTCGATCCGGCTCATCTCCGTCCCGCTGCTCTACATCACCTTTGCCGCCGTCTTTAAAAAAGACAACCGCTGGATCACCGCCGGCTTGAT
>CAZSAE010000076.1:3955-6234 GCA_964604765.1 uncultured Dechloromonas sp.
GTCCTTCTCGTGATTTGGGTGTTGCGCATCATCGACGTCTCGGAGAACCGCAAGCTCGAAGACAAACTTCGTCAGAGTGAATCGATGTTCCGGCATTTCTTCAATCTGCCGCTAGTCGGCACCGCCATCACCTCGGCCGAAAAAGGCTGGATCGAAGTCAACGATCAAACCTGCGAGATTCTCGGCTACAGCCGGGAAGCGCTCTTTACCAAAACCTGGGCCGAGATCACGCATCCGGATGACCTGGCCGAAGATACGCGCCTGTTTAATCAGATGCTCAGTGGCAAGATCGATAGCTACTCGATGGAGAAACGCTTCATCCGGCCGAACGGTGACGTAGTCTGGACTATTCTGAGCGGCGGCCGTTCGCGCGCCAGCGGCGTCGGCTCGCAATACTTCTACGTGCAGATTCTCGACATCACCGATCGTAAACGCTATGAAAATCAGCTCGTCGAAGCGCACAAGGCCGCAGAATCGGCCAAACAGTCGCTGCAAGCCGCCAACGAAGAGCTCAAGCGTATGACCAAAAACCTGGTTGAACAATCGCGCCTGGAAGAGCGCGAGCAACTGCTGCAGGACATGCACGACGGCTTCGGCTCGCAGCTGGCCAGTGTGCGCATCATGGCAGAGCAGGGGCGGATCGAACCCGATCAATTCCCCAATTATCTGCGCGAAATCACGGCGGACCTGCATCTCATCGTTGATACCCTCGGCCACGAAGACATCACGCTGGAATCGGCGCTACTGGATATGCGCTACCGTCTACAGCGGCATTTCAATAGCGGCATCCCGCAGGTGCACTGGCACATCGCATTGACCGGCTGCCCGGTGCTGGCGCCGCGCACCATTCTGCATATCCTGCGCATCATGCAGGAGGCCTTTAATAACGCCGTGCGCCACGCCGCGCCGCATAATGTCTGGCTGAGCGCGGTTTATGATTCGATCCAGCAGAACCTGGTGGTCAGTATTCGTGACGATGGCTCGGGTATGCCAACCGCCATTCGGCCGGGTCGCGGCTTAAGTAACATGCAACAGCGGGCGCGCGAGATCGGCGCGGCTATTGAAAAAATTGATCTCGCGCCAGGCACGGAATTCCGTCTGACCGTCCAGTTTGGGGCGACGCTTAAATCAGATTAAGATCGCGGGCCTTCGACAGCGCTTGCACCTGCGAGTGCACATTCAGCTTGCGGTAAATGTTGCGCACATTCCACTGAATCGTCGACGTGGCCACGCCCATAATGGCGGCCACCGCATCGTAGGTATGGCCCTGCGCCATATGCGCCAGCGTTTCCTGTTCGCGCGGCGTCAGCTTGAAATCGGTCGTCTTGGATGACGGGGCCGTTTCCAGCCCGGTCGTCAAGCGCTTAAATAGCAAGCGCGCCAACGACGGGCTGAGCGGGTAAATCCCGTTCATCACCTGGTTGATGCCATTGGTGATCTGCTCGATCGAATCATCCTTGAGCAGATAACCGTTGGCGCCTGCCTCAATCGCTTTTAAAACCGTGCGCTCGGCCGCAATCACCGACACCACGACAATGGGCAGATCCGGTAAGCGCAAACGAAACGCCCGAATCACCTCAATGCCACTCATATCCGGCAGCCCCAGATCCACCAACGCCAGATCGAACTTGGGCTCTAAACCTTCCAGCGTCTGCATCGCCTTCGCGCCGTCGTCACAAGAAACCACTTCCCATAAGCCGGGCAAATGGGTAATCGCCACCGAAATCTGTTCGCGAAATACCGGGTTATCCTCCACCAGGAGGAGGCGCTTAGGTTCAAACTTCGGGAGAGCGTTCGGGTCGGTCAAAGGCTGGTCACTCATTTCGTAACAATACCTTGCGACAGCAAAAACTGCCTACTCCATAAATATAGGGTTAGCATCTACACATCACAACATTACATTACAAAGTTGTTCTGCCAAAGCTTGCGCTTCGTCAACTCGATTGGATTTTGTCATGATTAGATCAGCTGCCCGTTTACTGCCCGCCGCCCTTGTTGCCGTCAGCCTCGCCGCCCAGGCGCAATCGCTGCCTGCCGGCGCCGTCGCCACCGTCAACGGTGAGCCCATCAGCCAGGCCATGTACGAACAGAACCTGCGGGCCAACATCGCCCAGGGGCTCAAAGACACGCCGCAACTGCGCCAGACCGTCAAGGAAGAACTCATCAATCGCGAACTCATGGCGCAACAGGCTGAAAAACTCGGCCTCGACAAAACCCCCGAAGCCAAACTGCAGCTCAAGCAGCTTCGTGAGAACCTGCTCGTCGAACTACTGCTCGCC
>CAZSAE010000077.1:0-6150 GCA_964604765.1 uncultured Dechloromonas sp.
CGCGGGTGGCATTTTTGTTGCGTGCTGCTTTCTGACGCGGATCAGGCCGTCGGGCGCTTCCACTCGATCAAGGCGTAGGCCGAGTGATTGTGAATCGATTCGAAGTTTTCTGATTCCACCGAATAGGCATCAATGCGCTTGTCGGCATTCAGACGGGCGGCCACGTCACGCACCATATCCTCGACGAATTTCGGGTTGTCGTAAGCGCGCTCGGTCACATACTTTTCATCCGGGCGCTTGAGTAGGCCGTACACTTCGCAGGAGGCTTCCTTTTCGACCAGCGCAACGATTTCCTCGATCCAGATGTAATCCTTGGATTTGACGGTGACGGTGACATGAGAGCGCTGGTTATGCGCGCCACGCTCTGAGATTTCCTTGGAGCAGGGGCACAGACTCGTGACCGGGACAACGACTTTGACAGCGACGCAGATGTCGTCGCCGTTGATGTCACCAATCAGCGTGACGTCATAATCCATCAGGCTTTCAACACCAGAGATCGGTGCGGCTTTGTTGATGAAGTACGGAAAGTTCATCTCGATATGGCCGGTTTCGGCTTCGAGACGCTGCACCATCTCTTGCAGCATGACCGGGAAATTCTCGACCGAGATCTCACGTGACTGATTATTCAGAATGTCGACGAACCGCGACATGTGGGTGCCCTTGAAATTATGCGGCAGGCCTACGTACATGTTGAAGTTGGCGATCGTATGTTGCACGCCCTCGGCCTTGTCGGCGACGACGATGGGGTGCCGGATCGACTTGATGCCAACCTTGTTGATGGCGATCTGGCGGCTATCGGCTGACGACTGCACGTCCGGCATGCCGGCAATGTTTTTTTTCTCTTGGGTCATGATGGTTTTCTAGTTTTGGGATTGTTCAACAAACTGCCGGATACGGCTACGCAGAGACTCTATATCGAGACCGATGGACTTGTACAGATTGGTGGTGTCCCCGTGCTCGACAAAGGTATCGGGCAAACCGATACGCAGACAAGGGCGGTGTAGATGGAGGGACTGTAGTGCGCGTTCAACCTCGCTGCCGGCGCCACCGGTGATCGCGTTTTCTTCGAATGTGACAATCAGGTCGTGTGACTTTGCCACGTTTTCAAGCAGCACCAGATCCAGCGGCTTGGCAAAGCGCATGTTGGCGACGGTGGCATCAAATTCGTTGCCGAGTGTTTCGGCGCTGCTGAGCAGACTGCCAAAGGCGAGGAAGGCCACGCGCTGCCCTTGCCGGACGATTTCACCCCGGCCCATGGGCAGTGTTTCCAGATCCGTTCCAGGAACAGTGCCGGTGCCGGCACCGCGCGGGTAGCGCACCAGGGCCGGGCCGGGATGTTCGTAGCAAGTGGTTAACAGTTGGCGGCATTCGCGTTCATTGGCCGGCGTGGCGATGACCATGTTCGGGATGCACAACACGTAAGATAGATCGAATGCACCATGATGCGTCGGGCCATCGGCACCGACCAGACCAGCGCGATCGACGGCAAAAGTCACATCGAGATTTTGCAGCGCGACGTCGTGTACGAGTTGGTCGTAGCCGCGCTGCAGAAACGTCGAATAAATGGCAACCACCGGCTTGAGGCCTTCGCAGGCCATGCCTGCGGCGAGTGTGACGGCATGTTGCTCAGCAATCGCGACATCGTAGTAGCGATCCGGGTAGCGCTCGGCATAGGCCACCATGCCCGATCCTTCGCGCATGGCAGGGGTGATGGCGACCAGTTTCGGATCGGCCGCTGCCATATCGCACAACCAGTCGCCGAAGACCTGGGTATAGGTCAGAGCGGAGGTGCCTTTGGCTTTGCCGCCACTCAAGCCTTGCTCGGTTTCGAATTGGGTGACGCCGTGGTACAGGATGGGGTCTTCCTCGGCGAGTTTGTAACCCTGACCCTTGCGCGTCACCACATGCAGGAAGCGTGGTCCCGGCAGTTGATTCAGGTTTTGCAGCGTCGGGATTAGCGCATCCAGATCGTGACCGTCAATTGGACCGTAATAGTGGAAACCGAATTCTTCGAATAGGGTACCCGGGTTGATCATGCCTTTGACGTGCTCTTCGGCGCGTTTGGCAAAATCAAGCAGGCTCTGCGAGACGCCCAGTACTTTTTCAGCACTCTTTTTTGCGGCGTTGTAGAGCTTGCCCGAGGTGAGTCGGGTGAGATAGTTGTAGAGCGCACCCACCGGCGGCGAAATCGACATTTCGTTGTCGTTGAGAATCACCAGTAGGTTGGCATTGGCGACGCCGGCGTTGTTGAGTGCCTCAAACGCCTGGCCGGCGCTCATGGCGCCATCGCCGATAATGGCGATGACTTGGCGCTGTTCACCTTTTTGCTTGGCGGCCAGCGCCATACCCAGCGCGGCAGAGATTGACGTTGACGAATGACCGACCCCGAACGTGTCATACGGGCTTTCCGAGCGCTTCGGGAAGCCGGCGATGCCATTGAATTGGCGCAGTGTCGACATACGGTCGCGACGACCCGTCAGAATTTTGTGCGGGTAGGTTTGGTGGCCAACATCCCAGACCAGTCGGTCTTCTGGCGTATCAAACACCGAATGCAGGGCGACCGTCAGTTCCACCGTGCCGAGGTTGGATGACAGATGGCCGCCGGTTTGCGAAACCGAATCCAGCAGGAATTGGCGCAGCTCCTGGCTGACCTGAACCAGCTGTTCACGCGTGAGTTTGCGTAGATCGGCCGGAGAATTTATTGCAGAAAGTAGTGAGTCAGACATCGTGCGTAATCAGTGTGTGCGCTGGACGATTTCCAGTGCAATATCCTTGAGACGGTTACCGCGTTCCTTGAGCGGGGCAAGCAGTTGCTGGGCCTGAGCGAGCAGATCCTGGGAAAAGTCGCGGGCTCCCGCCAACCCCATGAGGCTGACGTAGGTAGGTTTGTCGCTGGCGGCATCCTTGCCGGCCGTTTTGCCCAACACGTCGGTGGTTGCCGTGCAGTCCAGAATGTCGTCGACCACTTGGAACAAAAGGCCCAGTACCTTGCCGAATCGATCCAGTAAGTCGAGTTGTGCGGGGCTCAGCGATTCTCCGGCAAGCGCCCCCATGCGGATCGATGCGCGAATCAGCGCGCCAGTCTTCATGATGTGCATCTGTTCAAGCTGGGCGGCATCAAGCTGATGGCCAACCGCCGCCAGATCAATGGCCTGACCACCGGCCATGCCGGCCGCGCCCGAGGCTTGAGCCAGCGTGCGCAACAGCGCAATGACTGTGCTGGCTTGCAAAGGGGTGTCGGCTAGCGTCATGAAAGCCTGCGTTTGCAAAGCATCGCCGACCAGTAGCGCGGTCGCCTCATCGTATTGCACGTGACAGGTCGGTTGTCCACGACGCAGGTTGTCGTCATCCATACACGGCATATCGTCGTGAACGAGCGAGTAGACGTGAATCATTTCGACGGCGGCAGCGCAAAAGTCCAGGGCTTCGGGTGTCGCACCGGAGGCTTCACCAGCAGCATATACCAAAATTGGGCGCAGACGCTTGCCGCCATTCATGCAGGCGTAGCGCATCGCTTCATGCAAGCGTTGCGGCGCGTGGCCGGCCGGCGGCAGGTGTTGGTCCAGCGCCTGGGCCGTGCGCGCTCGAACAGCCTGCATCCAGGCGTGAAAACTCATGCCCGTTCCGCCGGATTGAAATCGTTCAGACGCTCGCCGTCGAACTGCTGGATGCGCTGTTCGGCATCGCGTAGCAGCGCGGTACAGCGCGCAATGAGTTGCTGGCCGCGTTGATAGCTCTGTAACGTTTCTTCGAGTGGCAGACGGTTGTTTTCCACGGCCTGGATCAGATTGTCCAACTCGGCCATGGCGTCTTCAAAGCCCATGTCTTCGATGGAAGCGGCGGCGCTGTTGGCTGATGCGGTAGTAGATTTACGAGCGGGCATGGGGTTGACGCGATTCTTTGGCGAAGCGAGCCGCGCAAAGCGGCTCGAAAAGGCACTAAAACGTTGAAAGTTAACTGATTCGGGGCTTTCGGTCAATTTATGGGCGGGGTACAATAGCCCGTTTTACTCATCATGATTGTGTGCGGAGGGTAAGGGGATGTCAGCCTTTGACTCGCCCGAATCGCTGGGCGCGGCGCGTGCCCAGTTACCGGTTTCCTGGTATTTCGATGAAGATTTGCTCGCCCTGGAGAAGAAGATCTTCTTCGAGCAGGGGCCGGGCTATGTCGGCCACGAGCTGATGGTGCCGAATGACGGCGCGTATCGCACCCTCGAAATGAAAGATCATGGTGCCATGCTCGTCAATCGGGGGGGCGATTTCGACCTCATGTCAAACGTCTGCCGCCATCGTCAGGCGATTATGCTCGACGGCGCCGGCACACTGGATCGTCATATTGTGTGCCCGCTACATCGCTGGACGTATGATCGGCTAGGTAGCCTGGTTGGCGCACCGCATTTTCCGGCGAATCCCTGCCTGAATCTACAGCGCACACCGTTGCAGAATTGGAATGGGTTGTTGTTTGAAGGTCAGCGCGATGTTCGGGCCGATCTGGCCGGTATGAATCTGGCGCAAGCTTTTGACTTTACGGGCTACAAGCTCGACAAGGTCGTCATGCACGAATGCAACTACAACTGGAAGACGTTCATCGAGGTCTATCTCGAAGACTATCATGTGGTGCCCTTCCATCCGGGTCTGGGTGGCTTCGTCAACTGCGACGAGTTGACCTGGCAATTCAGTGATTGGTATTCCATCCAGCGCGTTGGGATCACTTCGCTGGCCAAGCCTGGTTCAAAAACCTACGCGCGTTGGCATGAGCAGGTGCAGAACCAGTACGCACATCTGGGGATCAATCCGGAACACGGCGCCGTTTGGCTGACGTATTACCCGAACATCATGGTCGAATGGTACCCGCATGTGCTGGTGGTCTCGACGCTGCATCCGCAGGGCGTCGACAAGACGATGAACATCGTCGAGTTCTACTACCCGGAAGAGATCGTTGAATTCGAGCGCGAATTCATCGAAGCCGAACAGGCCGCCTACATGGAAACGGCCATTGAAGACGATGAGATTGGCGAACGGATGGATCGTGGCCGTCGCGCGTTGATGCGTGCCGGACGTAGTGAAGTGGGGCCTTACCAGTCACCCATGGAAGACGGCATGCTGCATTTCCACGAGTTCTACCGACGCATGATGGGTGCCCAGCTTCAGGCCTTTGGCCGTTGAGCTCAAGCCGCGTGACGCAACAGCCCCATAGTCGTGCCGGTTGGCAATCCTTGTGGATGGTCGTCGCCAGTTTTCTCTTCGGCTGCATGGGGGTGTGTGTCAAATTTGCAGCCGTCAACAATGATTCTGGCGAGATCGTGCTCTGGCGATGTTTGGTGGCCTTGTTGGTGATTTCCGGCATGATGCTGCTGCGCCGGCAATCGCCAGCAACGCCGCATTTGAAAAGCCACGCATTTCGTTCGATCTCGGGTTTCTCGGCGCTCTTTCTTTATTTTTACGCCATCACGCAATTGCCCTTGGCGACCGCGGTGACGCTCAACTACACCTCGCCGATCTTCTTTGTCGTCTGGCAGATTTTGCTCCGGGGTTTCCGGCCGACTCGGCTGGCTTGGCTCGCGGTGTTACTGGGTTTTTGCGGTGTGGTGTTGTTGCTGCGCCCCTCGGTGGATGGTGATCACCTATTTGGCGCCGTCTTGGGGCTGATCTCCGGTGGCCTCGCAGGCCTGGCATATTTCCATATCCGTCAGCTGGGGGCACTTGGCGAGCCCGAGTGGCGGACGGTTTTTTACTTCTCGCTTTTCTCCGTCGTCGGCGCGCTGCTCTGGGTGGGTTGGCACGGTTTTCATTGGCCCGAGCCAGCGGATATGGTGTGGCTCATTGGCGCCGGCCTGTTTGCCACAGGCGCGCAACTGGCTTTGACGCGTGCCTATCGGCGCGGCAAAACGACTTTTTCCAACGCGTTGGCTTATACGACGGTGATTTTCGCGAGCCTGTTTGGGGCCTTGTTTTTCGGTGAACGCATTGATGGGCTCGGATGGGTATCGATCGGATTGATTATTCTGAGCGGCGTGATCGCCTCCAGAGTGCGATTGCAACCCGAAGTGCATCGGTCGTGATTTCTCGCCTATAATGCGAGCACCGTTTGCCGCCGCCCCCATAGCATGAAGGTCGTGCAGTTGATTTGTAATCATCAGGCGTTGGTTCG